>JAAVHR010000069.1 GCA_014799595.1 Clostridiales bacterium
GTACAAGTGCCAAGTGCTGCTTTTGCACTTGTGTACATCATCGTTTACGAAACTCCCATGCGGAATATATTTATGGTGATGCCCAATTGTGCGAGGCATGGGAGTTTTGTAACTGTTCAGAACCATGAACAGTTACGTTTAAGCCCATAAATATTCGCCTTCGGCGAAGGGGCTTAAACATTGCAAATTTTACTATGAAAGTCCTGACAAACGGGTATATTTCGTGCAAGCTTGCTTGCAAAGAAATATAGACATTTGACTGGCTAAACTGTATGAGTATGTAGGGCGACAGCCCGAAATACGAATACAGTTGGTGATTGCGGGAGTGCGTAGCACGTAGCAATCAACTTTCATTTTTTCTTACGAAACACGCAGTAAATGCGTGTTTCTACCTGAATAGTTACATTATTTTTTTCTATTCTCAAAATATACAAAGGAATCAATAGCATCCAAAATATCTTTAAAATTTTCTCTTGGTGCAACTTCTATATACTTTTGTAAGATTTCTATCTGTGAATCATTATGATATCTTCCATAAAAAATGTCAAACAGATTATGTCCCCGCACATATATTTTGATTGTTTCTATATTTTTTTTGATATCTTCTCTGGAATTTATCCGTATCCCAGTAGCTTTTATCATTCGTTTTACACTGCCTATTTTGTAAAGGTAATCCTTAAACTTCTTATATAGAGTATTATAAAATTCATCTTCATTCCGGATTACACCTATTTTTGTCATAATCTTCGGATCTAAGAAATAGTTTTCAAAAGAGTAATATCTTAAAATTAATACATTCTTAGGTGTAACTCTTGGAAGATTTCCTTCCAACTCTTCTTTTGCCCGCTGCTCATAATAACTACAAAGCTGCTTTACCAAATGTTTTGGATTTTTACCATCACTATCCCGGATCATTAGAAATTGGTTTTTCAAATATAATTTATTGATATACTTTAAGTTAGCATACGTCTTTATATTAGTGCAGCTATTGGTAGGTATAATGGAAATTCGCTGTAATTTTCCCTCTTCATCATATATTTCTGAATAATATTTTTCAAGAAGAAGAGGCAGACGCTGGCTGTCCTGCTTTCCTTCTACAATAAAAACAAAGCTTACATTCATCAAGTCATTGGCTGTATAACCCAAATCATCTAATATTTCATCTATATCATTGTCTTCTTTGATAATGGTATAATAAGACTCATCTAATATTACCTGTTTGATTTGTCTTTGTGAAAAGTTAAATATCATATTAGGGGAATGGGTGGAAAAGATAACTTGATTCTTCTTGGAAAGACGGTATAATATCTCACTTGCCACTTTTTGCAGTTGTGGATGCAGAAAAATCTCAGGATCTTCCATCATAATAATACATGGTATGGTGTTCTCATCCTCCACATAAGTTTCCAGTAAGGATAGAGCATAAATACTCCGCAATCCTTCACTTAATGTAGAGATTTCTCCCATTGTTCGACTGTCTTTGTTATACACTTTTGTTTCTATGGAAAATAAATTTTCCGGGCTGAAATTCACTTCTAGTTTTATTTCTTGGGAACCACTTCCATTTTGATGAAAATGGTGGTTTAATTTGTCTGTAAATTCATGTATATTTACAGACATCATCTTATACTCCATTAGTCTGACTGTCTCAAATATGCTTAATTCTTCTGGACTTTTCTGATGAATATGTTCCATACATTGAAAACAACGGTTACACTTTTTGGATGTGTCAAAACTGCATACATTTTCCCGTATCTCCTGCAAGGAATTCTCATCATGAAAACGAAATACTTCATCTTGTATTTCTTGAATGTTCCGGCTATGGTCTATATGATAAGTTTTGGGAAATATTTCTTTAATGTAAGGATTATTTTTCCTATATCCATCCTCATACTTTATTACACCTTCTGGAGACACCTTGCATGTAAAGGAAAATTTCCCCTCTTGATAAGACGGAATTTTTTCTTTGAAATCTTTTTCCCATAAATCATACTGCTTATAATGGTTTAACAATCCTTTCCGATGAAAATTTGCTAAATCCTGGTCATTCAATTCTACCTCCATGGTTACGGTAATAGGCTCTTCTGGGTTCATAAAGTGTCTGGATTTTATCTCAAATTGTCCTGCTGCCAAACAAATAGCATCAATCACTACGGTTTTACCAGTGTTATTCTTTCCCACTAGTATAAGTGCATTATCTAATTCCTTAATCTCTAATTCTTTGATAGACTTAAAATTCTTAATATGCAGATAACAAATCTTCATAACCGTTCACCCCTTTGCTTTTATCCTTTATTTTATAGTATACCAAATTTTCCACTTAGAGACAATCGGTAAGAGTTCAGGTAAGTCTGCACATTTACTGTTACTGGGCTGAACTGTTACAATATCCCTAATCATTTGTTGATTTTTTTCGAAAATAGGGTATAATGGTATTAAGGGATTTGTAAAGAAATGGGGGATTGCAATATGAGTTATTTGGATATCGAATCCGTTACAGATGGTTTTCAGGACAAAGTACACGAAAACTTAAAATTTAAGACTGGTAAGTTCACTTGGCAGATTAGGTTCAATACACCATTAGATCCTTCCACAGTGAACAATGTGAATTTATATGTAACCAACCTTAGTATGGCTCCCATGCAGACTTCTATCACCTATGATGCTACGATGAATGTAATTGAAATTGAACCTCTTGATTCTTACAATAAGAACGAATCTTATATTCTGCATATCACAACTAAGGTAAAATCTAAGGGAGGAAAAGCATTGAAACAGCCTATTAAGTTGCAGTTTAAAATTTAAAATTAGAGTATCTATATTTATTTTTCTAAAAAAGGCATCCCCCAAGGTGATGCCTTTTTAAACTATCTTATTGTTATAACAGAAAAGTACTTAGAGCGTTCTATATCACGCTCTATATCCTCTTTCATATTCTCATATACGCCTTCTTGAATGGATTCTTTTAATAGTTCTTCTGCTGCTTCCTTTGTTACTTCCTGCCATGCATATACCCTAGATTTCTCCCAGTCATAAGAAGAATTATTCTCTGTAAGAACTACCTCCTCCTCTAAAATGGTATTTATTACCTTCACTGCATCTTCTACCTCAAGTTTTGATAAATTATACTGTTTGAGATATACTTCCAAGCAGTCATTTAATCCACAGAAACAGGTTATTTCTTTTATTTTTCCTTTTTTATCTGTTGCTAAATGTAAACAACTATCACAAAAATAATAATCATGTCCATAATGTCCAGATTCCTCATTTAACTTTATATTTTGGATATTATCCCCTAACTTGATTATAGTATCATCTATTGTAATTCCTTTACTGGGCATAAGTTCTACTTTCATAATATCTTTCTCCTTCATTGAAATTTAATATTTAATTTCTAAATGAATAATACCGCTTAGTGATTTACACTAAACGGTATTTGCTTCATGTAATGCCACCAGAGGTGGCATATCAGTTATAATAAACATTTTTCGTAACTATTCATGATTCTGAACAGTTACCATTTTTCTATTCATTCTGTAATACATTCATCAAAGCAGGAATAATCTGTTTCTTTCTGGATACGATACCACGAAGATATGTTCTTTCCTCTTCTTCTGACTTAAATGCTTTCTTTGCTGCCTCTTGGGCACCTTCACCAAATATTAGCAAATCTGTAGATTCTTCCATAATATCTGTAAGCATAAAGAATAACATATCTGCTCCATGTTCCTCAAATGTTTTCTCAATATATGGAATCATGCGTTCTTTTAATTTCGCTAATTCACCATCATCCATAGAGGTAATCTGACCTACTCCAAAGGTTACATCTCCTGCTGAGAATTTTTTGAAATCCTGATAGAAGATTTCTTCTGGAGATTTACCAGATAAGTTACTTCCTGCCGCAAACATTTCTTTTGCGTAAGCTTCTACCTCAAATCCTGCAATAGCAGCCAATTCTTCTGCTATCTGACGGTCAACTGGTGTACAAGTCGGTGAACGGTATACTAATGTATCAGAGAGTATTGCGGAACACAAAATTCCTGCAATTGCAGGCTCAATCTCAATGCCATTTTCACGATACATCTGGGTAATAATTGTTGCAGTACATCCTACTGGCTGATTTCTAAAGTATACAGGTCCCATTGTCTCTATGTTTCCAATCTTATGATGGTCAATAATCTCTAAAATGTTTGCACTATTTAAACCATCTACTGCTTGGGATACTTCGTTATGATCCACTAAGATCAATTCTTTCTTACGAACATTTAATAAATCTCTTCTGGAAATCATGCCAAGATAATGTCCATCTCGATCTAAAATTGGGAAATCTCTATGACGCTTGTCTGCCATAATGTTACGGATATCATCCAGAAAATCTTCTGTACTAAAGGTTACAAAGTCTTCCTTACGCATGAAAAAGTCTACTGGCATACTCTGATTAATTAAACGTGATGCGGTATAAGTATCATACTTTGTCTTGATAATTGCACAGTTATTATTTTCTGCAAGGCGCATAATTGTCTTGGAAACCTCTGAACCCATACATACTACAATACATCTGGCACGCATTTCAATAGCACAAAGCTGTGCTTCGTAACGGTCACCTAAAATTACAAGATCTCCACCATCTACATAATTTTCCATTCTCTCTGGATTTGCAGCACCAATTAATACTTTTCCTGTCTCCAGACATCCTGTTTCATCTCCTACAATCATCTCACCTTCCAAGACTTCAAGAATATTACGGTATGGTGTCTTGGCTCTTGCAAGAATCGTGCTGTCATAAATGTTCATATAAGATTTCGCAATATCTGCAATAGATAAAAGTCCCTCCAAATTGCCTTCTTTATCAATAATTGGAAGCGTTACAAGATTATCCTTGTCCATGATATCCCATGCTTTCTTTAGGGAAATACCTTTACTAGTACCAGGAACATGACGAATCTCCATGTCTTTTACCTGTTCTCTCACATCAGATATATAATCTGGTGCTTTCATTCCAAAACGTTGCAATATAAAGTCTGTCTCTGGGCTAATCTGTCCGGCACGTTTTGGGGTAAATTTCTTTCCTGTTATTTTTTGTTTTAAATTTGCATAAGCAATTGCAGAACATATAGAATCCGTATCTGGATTTGTATGTCCTACCACAAATACATTTGGTTCTTTTTTTGTAATCATGAGTATCCTCCATTCCACTTGTATGTTTTGTTACAATTCATCAAAGCTAAATTGTAACACTATCTGCCTATTTAGAGCCATTTTCGTTACTGTTCACTCACAAGCTTGACACTTGCTGTCAAGCTATGTGCCAAGAACATAGAACAGCCAAGAATCCAGCCTTTCGCCGAAGGCGAATTATAAATAGGCTGGATTATGTTACTGTTAGCACCGTAGGTGTGAACAGTAACCCATTTTTAGCGATATGGCAGGCTTTTTCGCTTTTTTTCATGGTATTGCCGCCAAAAGGCGGCATAATCGTTACATTTGTCTTCATCACATCAATGAAATAATGAAGACTAGATCGTAACTAAGTTTTCTCTATGTGATAGGATAAGTAAAATTTTACAAAATGTCAAGTCTAATCCTCCATCCCTTACATAAATATTGTGACAGTTGTTACTGTTCACACATAAGCTTGACACTTGCTGTCAAGCTGTGTGTCAAAACGTAAAAAGCCAAGAATCCAGACTTTCGCCGAAGCTGAATTATAATAGGCTGGATTCCGTTACTGTTAGTACAGTACGTGTGAACAGTAACGGACAGTTCAACCCACAGGCTTAATTGTTACCAAATATTCATCATATCCTACAACATAATCCAATGAGGAAAATATTTCTGCATAATCTTATATTCGTTCATAAAATCATCCATATATGGCTTTCCATCATTTAATACTACAATGACATTATTTCCCAATTCTTTCACCATATTCATAATAGATTGTGCCGTATCTGCAGTTATTTTTCTTGCACCCGTTACCTGCATTATTCTGCCTTTCACCTGCTCATAATTCTGTTCCAGATGCATTTTGTTAAGGTCCTCTGCGGATATAGTTACCAGCTGTTTGTTTTCTATCACTTCATATCCATACAATATATCTGCAATGTTGGCACATACCACTATTGCATCATCTGGATTTTTGCTGGTAACAATCAGATTTCTGGCTCCATTTCCATCAAAAACACTTTGTAAAAGAGAAAGTATTCCTTCGCAAATCTGTGAATTATGTTGATATTGAGGGAACAAACTCCACACATCTTCCATATTTACACAGGACTCCGTTTTCTCTTTTTCCATTGGAGTTTCTATAACTTTTTCTACAGATTCTTGTATTTTTTCTTCATTATTAGCAATTATATCCTGCTCTAAAAATGTACTTTGTGTTTTCTTTCCCATATACCGTTTTACTACACCTGTACTAACTGTTTTTTTCTGTTCTTTATTTGCAGACCGCATCTGTTCCTTTGATTGTTTCTTATTTTCCTCTACTTTGACAGATTTCACTTTGACAATGTTTACTCTTGCCTCTCCCTGTTCTGGCATGTCATGAACTGGCTCAGGATCTTTCTTTTCTGCAACCTCTTGTATTTCAGGCTCTTTCTTTTCTACCTCTTTGTCTTTTTCACCCCTGCCCAATAATCTGCGGAAAATACTCATTGTCTTTTGTTCTCCTGTCATATTCTCCGTTTTATTCTCCATCTCTTGGGAAACATTAGAATTGTCATCATTTCTGTCTCGTTGTACATAAGTTGGAATTTCTACATCTTCTTCATATTTCTGTTGTTCTTTACTTTCTAATGTCTCTTCTTCGTATTCCTGTTCTTCTTCACTCTCTGGTGTCTCTTCCTCGTATTCCTGTTCTTCTTTACTTTCTAGTGTCTCTTCCTCGTATTCCTGTTCTTCTTCACTCTCTAGTGTCTCTTCCTCGTATTCCTGTTCTTCTTCACTCTCTGGTGTCTGTTCTTCGTATTCCTGTTCTTCTTTACTTTCTGGTATTAGTTCATATTCTATGTTCTCTTTGTTCTCTAGTATTTCCTCACGCTCTTGCTCTTCTTCATTCTCTAGTATTTCTTCATATTCTACTAATTCTTCACTCTCTAGTATTTCTTCATACTCTTTCTCTTCTTTCACTAATTCTTCTTCGTATTCTATTGATTCTTCACTCTCTAGTATTTCTTCATACTCTTGTTCTTCTTTCACTAGTTCTTCTTCGTATTCTATTGATTCTTCGCTCTCTGGTATTTCTTCATACTCTGGCTCTTCTTTCTCTAGTTCTTCTTCGTATCCCAGTGTTTCTTCATAATTCAGTTCTTCTTTGTATGTCAGTTCTTCCTCGTATACTGGCAAATCCTCATAATTTTTCTCGTCATAGAATGGCACATAAGAATAATCATCTATCAATTCACGTTCCGTTGCATCTTCTTCATCAAAACGTGCAATTTCTTTTGCCAGTTCCTCTTGTAGTTTTGCAGCTTGGAATTTTGGTTGTATCGCAACACTTTCCCGAATCTCCCAATCTTCCTCTGTTGGAGGAACATCTATATCTGATTCCTCTTCTGCAAGAATCTCCTCCATATCTGGTACTTTCTTTTTCGGTTTTCTAAACCCTTTTTGCTCATTCTTTGCACGTAGCTTCTTAATCTGGATAACCTCACTGCCTTGTGCAGGTGCAGCAGCCCCCCAGCTACGACGCACTTCTCTTCCCAGCAAATCCAGAGCTTCTGTATCTTCTATCATTGCTTTACGAAGGTCTATGGTTTTTTCCAGCTCTCTTGCCAAATCACCTTTTAACTGCTGTTGTTCCTCTGTTTCTGCCAATTCTCTTATCTGTCTGCCTAAATCTTGTGTATCAAACCTAAACTTTTCTCTATTATATTCCACTTGTTCTGGTGTAAGATTTTTCTCAAATACACCATAAGCATCCAATGATGATTTCCCTTCTGTATGATATTTCTTTAATAACTTTGCCTTTTCAACAATAACACCTTCTCCAAACCACAAAATTAAATCATCACATTCCCGGACACAATCCTCATATAAACCAGCCTTATGATAAACCTTCGCCAGTTCATACCCCCACTCTTCCCGGTAGTCTACTGCTTTTAGCTGTTGAAGAGTGGCAATACGAACATAATAATCTACCCCCTTCGCCCGGTCAATGCCATATCGTAAAATGTACTTATCCGGGCTATTGGGTGCCATATCTACAAATTCTCTGTAAAAAAATTCTGCATCTTCAAAATTCTCTGTTTTTACACATAGGTATGCTAAGCGGTACACCGCCATCTTCGTAGGTTTTTTTTCATAACTTCGATGTAACACATCCATGGCATCCTCGTATTTCCCCATGCGTTCATATACACTTGCTATTACCTTCAAATCTACAATTGAAGTCACTCGTTCTATGTCTAAATCTTCAGCCATCTCATAAGCTTGCTCCAACTCCCCCTCATCTAGCAAACTTCGTATCTCCATACATCTCATGCTAATTCCTAATCGTCCCACGAACGCATCCTCCTCATGTAACAACTGCGACCATGATAATTCTCTTCGTACATAACTTCGTCAATAATCCCATCTTATAAATCCCTATAGAATTCCATAGTTTTTTGCAGTTCCTCTGTAATTTCTATCTTCTTTGTCTCATACGTACGATAACGTAAATCTAAATCTTTTATTTTCTTTAAACGTTCCCTGTTAAATTTCGCCATAGCCTCTTCAAATAATGGCTGTGATTGAACTTTCTCCCTAAGTTCTTTAGAAAACGGACAATAGGTTGCCAGCACTTCCCTTGCCACCTTATTCATACGTAGAGAACCTGTTGACTCATTTTTTATCCAAAGCAGGTAATCTATAACAAATACTTCTCTGGTATTTCCTCTTCCCTTTTGAATCTGCATTTTCAATTTGTCTTTTTTCTCCTCAGACAATGCACGATTCTTTTTATAGAATTGGATATAATCCACATATTCTGATGTCAATGATTTTACTTTTACGTCATTCCATGATGCTCCCTGAATTGTTCTACAAATCTCCCAGCGGAATCTTCCACACACTCTTAAAAAGATATCTTCCATATCGGTTTCTGCAAAAACCGGGAATAGGAATCTGGCATGGCTGGTACGTTTCCTTCCCTCAATTTCCTGCCACATTGCTCCATTAGAACCATATACCGGCATAAGAATAATGTCCGGATACATTTCCTGTTGAATATATTCTTTGTCAATACCTTTTTCTGGTGCAGTGTACATACTTTCTCTGTAGAACAGAGAATAATCCACAGAAACAATCTTTTTTATTAAATCATTTACCTTGTCAGTTGTCATCATACTTTGATCCAGATGTCCCATAAATAAATCTTTGTATAAGATTGGCACAAAAATACTAATCTGTCCACTGACAATACGGCTGTTATAACGGAACATATTTGCAATTTCGTAAGATAATTTCTTTTTCACATCTGTCTGGGATGCTTTCATTTCGTCCTCTGTAATCTGCCCATTTTTCTTCATGTCACGAAGCGTCTCACTATAATCCATATCAAACTCGCTCTTAGAAGGTTCTTTCTTTCCTTCGTAAATTGCAGTTAGCCATTGTTTAATATTATATACTTTACAAGGTCCTGAATTATCATTTTTATCATCCAGACAATACAACTGAATCAATTGTTCCTTGCTAAGTAACCTTTCATCTACAAATCCATATAACAGAAATAAATCTATCAAGCGGTCTCCTGTTTTTTCTTCATAATCACGAATAAAGACAGCTTCATATAATTCATAAAATCCATTTGCAATATTTTTACGAAGTTTTCTTGCATCGTCACCTGCATCTGCTTTATCTTTCAAGCTCATGAATTTCAAAATATTCTGTTGGAAACTATCACATTTTTCCTGTGGAAGCTTAGAATATGCCAATAATTTTGACAGAGAACCAGTAAGTTCTTTTTCAATTGCCTCTGTATCTGTTCCTGCATAACGAATAGCAGTTTCTGCACTTACTCCATCTTCTTCATTTTCTTCTATATCACCAGCACTATGCATCATCTGGTGCACCTGTTCCATCTTACCTTTATCAATGGCAAGTTTTTTTCCTGTTTTCCCTTGAAAAAATGTCTCTAGTTCTTTAATCTTTTCTGTGATTTCACTAAACAGCTTCATTACCGGCTTTGTATCGCCCTTTAATTTTCTCAAATCTAATGCCATCTGTGCCACCGCAGTATACAAACATGCATTTTCACTGTGTAGAATTCCAACAAATAAATTCTGTATATAATTTGCTAATGCATCACATTGTTCGTGAATATCTCCTACAAGCTGCATCTGTTCTTCTGCATGATGTATAGCAATCTGGCTGCCATGACCATAATATTTTTTCTGGACATCCACAGGTAATGTTGCTGCTTCTACATAATACATGGCATTTTCAACATCACCTTCTATTTCCAATTCTGGCATCTCTGCAATTGATGGAATCTTGACACAGTTAAGACTATTTTTTTTCCCTATCTCCTGATAAGATTTATATGAATTCTCCATAAATGCTTTTAGAGTTGCCTCCTCTTTCACAAGGGAATCGTATATTTTATATAATTCCACAATTTGTCTGCTCATAGCAGGTATCACTGTTCCACGATACTCACTTTTGTTCTCTAATATATTTTCTAAATCCTCTGCTGTTTTTGCTGCAATTGGGAATATTTGTGCATCTTCTGCCACATAATAATTGGCTAAATAATTTCCTTCTATTAAATCACTTGCTCCCAGAAAACTTCCTGGTCCACAAATTATCTTTGTTCCTGCATTGTATACCAATACTCTTCCTTTTACTAACAATCCAATGCTTTCTATTGCATTTCCCTGCACATAAAGAACAGTTCCCTTTGGTACTTGGTTTACTGTATTCATTGTCAATGCCATGATGTTATCCCCCTTTTATTCATTATAGTGCCACCAACGGCGGTGTAGCCGTTTATCCTATGTCTTTAAAATGGAAATTTTTAATTCCTTTTGCATAATCTTCTACAATATGACCTTCTCCAAACAACTTATATTTGTAACTTACAAGTCCTTCTAATCCTACTGGTCCTCTTGCATGAATCTTACCTGTGCTGATTCCTACCTCTGCACCAAACCCATAACGGAAGCCATCTGCAAAACGTGTAGAACAATTCTGATAAACTCCTGCAGAGTCTACTAGTTTCATAAACTCTTCTGCTTGTCCTTTATTCTCTGTTATAATACAATCTGTATGATGAGAACCATAATAATTGATATGCTCTATGGCTTCCTTGATATCTTCTACCACTTTGGCAGAAATAATATAATCTAAATATTCCGTCTTATCATCTTCTGGGGTAGCTTCTACACAATCTACCAACGCAGCAATTTCCTTACTTCCCCGAAGTTCTACCTTTTTCTCACGAAAAGCTTCCTGTAATCTTGGCATTAATGTCCCTACAATATCTTTGTGTACCAGTAAAGTCTCTACAGTATTACAAGCGGATACATATTGTGTCTTTGCATCTAAAATAATTGGTATCGCTTTGTCAATATCCGCATCTGCATCCACATAAATATGACAAATTCCGTCTGCATGTCCCATAACAGGAATCTTTGTATTGTTCATAATATATTGCACAAAAGAATTAGAACCTCTAGGAATAAGTAAATCTACAAATTCATGACAAGATAAAAGTTCTGCAATCTCTGAACGAGCCTCTAATTGCATCATACTATTTTCTGGAATTCCTGCTTCTACTGCTGCCTGATAAATGGTTTGAAATAATATCTTGTTTGTTTGCATAGCCTCACTGCCGCCTTTTAATATCACACAGTTGCCGCTCTTTATACAAAGTGCCGATATCTGCACCAACGCATCTGGTCTTGCTTCAAATATCACACCAATTACACCAATTGGACAAGTCTCTCTATATAGCCGAAGTCCCTCATCTAATTCTCTTGCTAACTGAATTTGAAATAATGGGTCAGCCAGATTCACCAAATCCCTCATTCCGGCTACCACATCTTTTAGTTTGCCTTCATCAAATTTTAATCTTTTTAATATGGGACCTGCCACACCATCTTGCTCAGCTTGTTTCATATCTGCTTCATTTGCTGCAAATATTTCTTCTTTTGCCTGAAGTAATGCCTCACTAACTGCCAGCAACACTTTGTTACGAATCTCCTCAGATGTTGCTGCAAGCTTTGGTGATGCCAGTTTTACCTGTTTTATTTGTTCCAAAAAACCCATGTTCCCGCTTCCTTTCCTACATATCTATCATTTCAGACAACCACATAACCAAAATAGTAACTAATTTATATACCTATTAAAAAGTATAACATAGTTTTTTATCAATGAAAAGAATAGTTAGACAGTATATCAAAAAAATGTAACAGTTCAGCCGAAGGCTGACCTGTTATGGAATTGGACAAGCTCCACATTAAAAATTACCCAATTGCAATCCTGTTTTAGTCTTTTTTACAGTCTTTAAAGCGGAGTGTGCAAGACCTACCTGAACTGTTAAAAAAATGTAACTGTGTTACTGTTCACACCTGTGGTGCAAACAGTAACAAAAAAAATCCCAATGCTCTGCATCGGAATTCTATGATCATCAACTTTCTTTTATGATGGTGCCTCGCTTGCGAAGCATATAAATTTATTTTAAATCCACGCATTCTGCTTCGAATAACCCTCATAAGCGTTACCTCTGCAGTTAACTCAGTCCCGGCGACCTTACATCACATAAGAATTCTTGCTTAGTGCTGCTTTGTTCCCAACCTGACACGGTTCACAAGCTCCTATTGCGTAAGACCGAAACGTCAACGCCACTTACAGAGGGCAGCCTCACAAGAAATTACCCTAGGCAGAATATCACCCCCACTATAGCGGATTGTGGGTACAGGGCACCGCTGTCTCCCCGGCTGCGCGGAAATTTTATGACACTTTCATTTACGGTGATGCCTGCATCAGCAGGCATGTAAGTTTACAATATAGGCTTTTAGTATAACTTTTTTATGTTTATCTGTCAAGACTTTTTACATATTTTCTTCATTTTTTGTAACAGTTCAGCCATGCAAAAGTATATGTGCAAATTGCACGAGGGAGCTTGCTCACAGAGGGCAAGTTGTTCATATACTTTTATATGCTTAACGCCATACATGAATATTTTGCCAGCCAATTTATAATATTTTTAGTCATGATGTATATTGTGGCAAAATATGAATGACATGGCTGAACTGTTATAATTTTTTCTATCAGCAAAGGTATCTGAACTGTTACTATTTTTTTCGATTAAATATTGGTGGAAAAATTCCAATTTTCACCCCAATCCAGTGATAAAAGAAAATAGTTCCTATCATACCAGCAAATGCAACTATTGGCAAAATACATTCTATAACCAATAAAATACCCATCATTTTATCAGATAATGCTGTTGTACTGTAATCTGCCATACCATCCATATCAATATAAAAATCATCAACAACCGCATAATTTTCATTCCACTTCCGCATCAATGCATACGCCTCACTGTCTTCATGAACACAAACACCTGTTGGCAAAATCAGTTTATTCCTACTACCATCTTTTACTTACTGAAGCTGATTTTTGTTTAGTTTTATTGCTACAAGCCTATCACTATCTAATTTTACCACATTCCAGCAATTTTCTTTTCCCATAACAGTACCCATATTGTACAACTGTCCACTAGTCATCTCCATTGTAAAATATCCATCTGATTCTCTAAGTTCTTCCTCTGTTTCAAGTCTTGGCAAATCTTTGGTTGCATACCCGCCAATCTCACCATCAGGTACTTCTGTTAATTCATTCAAGTATGGTTCTATTCTGTCAAGGGCTTTATTTAAAAATTCTGTCTTGTCATTTAATTTCATGATTCCAAAAACAGTCAATGACAACAACATAAGACAAACTGCCATATCCCATCTCATTCTTTTTACTCTCATTTGTTTTCTCCTTCTTTGCTTTCTGCTTTTCTTTGAGTTCTTCTATATGTATTATCCTCTCCTCAATTATCCACAGCTTATATTGCAGACCGTTGTTGTCACAGCTAGGATCCGTCTATCAGCTAACATCCTTTTAGGTTATTTGCAATTTTACTCTTCAATAATTTATAATAACATAAATATGTAATAATAGTAACAATAAAAACTGTGCCACAAAGTACAATAAGAATGCTATTCAAATAATCTGATATTGTAATCTCTATATTCATAAAGAATATTTGTTTCATAAGAAACTCAATACCTCTAACCCCTATATTTACAAAAAAGACTGAAAACAAAAATGTAAAGATAATCATAATCCATTCTCTTGTCGCCACGAGCAGATAGACTTTTTGTGGACAAATTCCCATTGCCCGTAGCATACCATAAAAAGCTGTACTTTCTTGCATATCAATGTATATATTATTAATCAGATTAAGAAGCACTGCTACTATCCCAATTAGGACAATAATATATATAACTTTTTCTATAATCTGTTTCATTTTTTCAATAAACTCATACTCCTCTCTTTCCCCATTATCCCAGAAGTTCCCTTTGCCAAACTTTTTAAGTTCCTTCTCTAAATCTGTCAATTGTGGAAAAGATGCTGTGCATGCCTGTTCTTTTATATATACACATTTATATTTTTTATATATATCACTATTTCCAGCAACCCATATTTGATTTCTAGTATTGTTTGCACTCACCCGGAAAAAGTTACTATTAAAAATTCCGACTAAAGTATAATTGTCCAGTACATTTTTACCATCCACAAAAAAGGAAAGAGTTTTCCCTATATACTTCTCATAATTATCATATATGCCAAAACAATTCAACATATATTCACTCATCATCACTTCCCTGTCTTTTTCCAAATATCTTCCATAAGAAATAATTGGTTCATTTGAAAACCGATAAAAAAATTCTTTTATAATCATTGGCGGTTCAAAGTTTCCTGATAATTCAACTGCAGATAGTCCGAATGGCACAGAATAAATACTTTCGTCCATCTGATAGGGACGTTTTTCATCAATAAAATCATAAGAATAATCATCTTCCCCCTGATAACTTTTTCCATTAATATCCATACGGGCATGGCTAATACTGAGGAAACTCCAATTTTCTTTTTTTAAAAAATCAAGCAAATCTATTTCGGCATATCTTAAAATTCCCTTTACCCAATTGTGCTTTTGCAGCATTTGGGATAATTCGTATTCTTCATTATAAATTATTTCCCCATCCTTGTCTAAATCTAAATAATGTGCCACATAACTCATGGATATTTGATTATTCAATAAATCATTATAATTCCGCTGAATTGCAAACACAAATATCCCAAGCAAACTGGTAATTGTTGCAATAAATAGTATATTAAGAAAAAACCGGAAATTCCGGCTTTTTTTCATTTTTATATCATAAAAACTTAATTTTAAACATTCTTTTATCTTCATATTTTCCATTCTTTCACTTTTATTTGTCACAGTTGTTACTTCCTACTAATTTTTTTCATCCACTTTCCCAATAAGAATAATAGATTGCAAACAAAATAAAGTCCTAGTACACTCATCCCAGACAATTTACAATTTAACTCTTCCATTTCAAACAAATCTTTTATATACGATACAAAATATTGATTTAAAAAATATGCTAAAGTTGTTCCAAACAACAAGGAGACTCCAAGAACTATTTCTACCAACACACTATTAATTTTTATAATATCTATATCTGTCATTCCTATAGCCTTATTTATTTTCCAAAATTCCATTCTATGCATATAATATAGCTTATTTAGATTATTTAAGATTTGAAGGGACATACAGATCAAAATTCCAACTAAAACATACAACATATATAAAAAATACAACATCGACTGTATTGAGTTTTCATAAGAATCAACAATAAAATATTTTTCTTTTAATTCTCCTATAATGCCCAACAAATCTTCAATGCTGCTATCACACTTTACCGAAAGTTCTAAATTGTGTGTTTTATCTTCCATAAACACTTCACTATACAGACATACAGGAATATACGCATTGGCTAACTCCATTTGTTTTTCATAAATTCCTTTTATAAAAAAATCCACTTCACCAAAATCATTTTTTAGTGTTAGGTGTTCTGAAACAGATAAATCTAATGCCTCTGCAACACTCTCCTCTATCCACATAGGCATTATTGCAATCCTTTCATTATCTACTTTCTGCCACCTTTCTCCATCTACTAAATGGTCGTTAAGTTCTTGAAGCGTTTGACTATTATAGCCTTCCCTATATTGTTCAAAATTAAAAAAAGCAGCCTCTTCCATTATATTTTTCTTCTGATTTTTATTAAATCCTTGCATGTAATCTTCTAAATAACAATCTACTCCATAACTTTGTATTGTTATAGGTAACTTTAAAAGATAATCCAAATCAGTCGGATCTATATTTCCTATGCTAAAATAACATAAATCTGTATCTTTCACCTCTTTGTATATCTCTCCTGGTAAACAAATTGCCAGACTAATCACTAACAAAGTAATGGAAAACAATAACGAAACAATAGTTATATTAATACAAAAAAATAGCTTCCATAAATTGAATTCGTTCCATGCAATGGCAACTATTCTTTTAAGCTTCATTGTCAATTATCCTTCCATCTTTTAACATAATTTTCCGTCTCGCCCTATCTGCTTCTTCCTTACTATGTGTAACCAATACAATAGTCTTTCCATCACGATTTAATTCTTCAAATATTCTCATAATATTTTCTGTGTTTTCACTGTCTAAATTACCACATGGCTCATCTGCCAATATAATATTGGGATTATTTACCAATGCTCTTGCAATGCTCACTCTCTGCTGTTCTCCACCAGAAAGATTTTTTGCAAGTTCTTTTTCTTTATGTAATAATCCGACTTTATCTAATGACTCCTGAACTAATTTTTTTCGTTCTTTTTTGGGAACATCAGCAATTAATAATGGCATTTCAACATTTTTATACACTGTATATGCTTTTTCCAGAAAAAAAGACTGAAACACATACCCCATCTCTGAATTCCGTATACCTGCCTTCTCTTTTTCTGTTGTTTTACAAACCATCTTTCCATTAATATATACTTCTCCCTCTGTGGGCGTGTCAATAAGTCCAATAATGTTTAACATCGTAGATTTTCCACTTCCGGACTTTCCAATTAATGCTACATATTCTCCCTTTTTTATATGTATAGAAACATCCTGCAATGCTTTTGTATGTGTCGGAAATGTTTTACTAATATGTTTGCATACAATCATGTTATCCCTCGTTCTTCTTTAAAAATTCCATATCATAAAAATTTAATGTTTCATGTTTTAAATCATATATCAGTGTTATAGATTCCTTCTCAATCTCCATATCAAAATAAACAGCCTGAGATTCCTCTGCATATTCTGAAGTATATTCACAAGAACATTCTTTCAATCCATCTACATTTACTTTCGTCATGCACTCTTCTAACAATTCTGCCTTTTCTTTTTCTGAAAGTGTTTTCCCTTCTGCCTCCTGTTTTTTCCCCTCTTTTAATTGCATCATCGCAGCCTTTTTTTCTTGAATAACAGACACATCAATATTATGAAAACTGATTTCATTTGTATTGATAGAAATTTCTGCCATTTCTCCATTTTTGTTTTGATATTCGTATGTAGCATAAGCTTCTTCTGTTATATTTTTTGAAAAACTACATCCTGCTATATTCAATATAACAACACATGCCATGTAAATTAATATTTTTTTCATCTTAACTTTCCTTTCTAAAACTTATTAACAAAACAAAAAAATAGCATATTTTCTTTCATTTTTCTTTTATTTCTAGTAACTAAACTCTATTTTTGTTTTTTCTCCATCCTTTGGAACTTTAAAAGATACTGTTACATTGAATCTCTCAGCTCCTGCAGATGTGTAAGTAAATGTAATAGTATTTCCCACAGCATAAGTACCACTATAACTTACTGCACTTCTGGAATTAAGATTATATACTCCATATCCTGTATCTATATTACTTGCACCTTTGATTGATGCTTTCTTGCTACTAGTATTAAGCTCAATATATGCACTAGTATCCAAATCCTCTATCTTTTTCTTGTTTCTCTCACCTTTATCGGTTCCTCCACAACTAGATAACATACAACAAACAAATATACATGATAATAACATGTAAACGATTCTCTTTATTCTCCTTTTCACCTGTTTCCTCCATATCCCTAAAAGAAAATACGCTATTCTTCATTTTTTATATGTACAAATATAAATCAAAAATTGTTATTTGTACATCGTGTAGAAGAATACCATTTTTTACATATTTTGTCAATAATAATTAAATTTTTCCAATGTTAAATGTACACTCTATAAACAAGTCTATCTTTTATACTCTTTTTTTTAACATTTAATTGTATCAATTTTTTCTTATGACATCTTTTTCTCCCGCATCTCCCGAAAAAAATCCTTCATCATCTGGCTGCACTCTTCTTGCAAAACCCCTTCTGTGAGATCTACCTGATGATTAAATTCTTGTACCTGCAGCAAATTCAAAACCGAGCCTGCACAGCCTGCTTTCTTATTACGAGTTCCAATAACCACTCTTGGGATTCTTGCTTGTACAATAGCACCAGCACACATAGGGCATGGCTCCAAAGTAATATACATAGTACACTCCTCTACCCGCCAGTCTCCTAGTTTTTTACAAGCCTTTTCTATAGCTATCATTTCTGCATGTGCTAATGTATTTTTTTTCGTATTTCTCTTGTTATATCCTCTGGCAATAATTTTATCCTTATGAACAATCACACAGCCTATTGGTACTTCCTCTATAGCATAGGCTTTTTTCGCCTGTTTTATAGCCTCTTTCATAAATCTGATATCTTTATCCTGTTTCATATTTCCCCCTAAATTTCTTTATCATTATTCACCAATCCATAGCGATACATATCCTGCCACTGGCCACACAACATAACTGCACCTTTGGCAATTCCTTCTCTTTCAAATCCCACTTTTTCAGCCAGTGCAATAGATGGTGCATTTTCCGGGTGAATCAAAGCCTCTATCCGATGCAATCCACTTTGTGCAAATATATAATCAATCAATTTACTTACTGTTTCTTTTCCGATTCCCTGATTACAAAACTTGTGGTGTATCTTATATCCTATCTGGCAGCTACAAAAAGCTCCTCGTTTTATCTCATGAAAATTCACACACCCTATAATTTGATTAGGATTATTTTTGTAAAAAATATAATATCGAACCATTTTGCCTTTAACCGCAGCATTATATTCCACTTCCAGCAAATTCCTCTGATAATGTTTTGTGTAGAAATTCTTATCTCTTTTTGCTTCCCAAATATCAAAATGCAGTTGGTTCTCTTGATAAAAAACAAGCACCTGTTCACAATAATATGCAGGGAGTACCTTTGCAAGGTACTCCCCAAATTCATACTGTAAATTCAAACTATTTCCTTTTATATACAACTATTACGCTCCTTTAAAAATTGAATAAACTCCTGTTCATTGATTGGCTTTGAGAAATAATATCCCTGCAAATACTGTACACCCATACGAATCAGTTCATCCTTCTGTTCTTCTGTTTCTACGCCTTCTGCTACAATACGCACATCAATATCATGAAGCATATTTACAGATAAAGGCAATATGGATTTTACTCTCTGGTTTCCCTTTCCAAAATAGGTCCACACAATCTCCTTATCCAGTTTTACAATCTCAAATGGAAATTCCACCAAATATTGCAAATTAGAGCATCCTGAACCATAATCATCTAACGCAAAAGAAGCTCCATAATCCAAAAGCTGCTGCATATTCTGTATCAGACATTCACTGTTATCAATCGCTGAGGTCTCTGTCACTTCAAAATTAATAAATTTAGGAGGAATCCCATACTCTTCAATTAATGCATGAAGTTGTTCATATAAATCTGTCTGCATACACTGATTACCAGACAAATTCACCTCAATATACTCTAAACCATAATCCTGTAATTTTTCCTGCTTTACAAATCCGCATATCTTACGAAGAATAATATTCTCCAACTGTAAGATCAAATGTTCCTTCTCTGCAATTGGAATAAATTCTTCTGGCGAAACAAAACCAATGGTTTCGCCATCCTTCAACCGTACCAATGCTTCCGCACAAAGAAAAGTGTCTTTTTGTGTAGAATATATTGGCTGATAAAATATCTCTATTCCATCTGTCCGGATAGCTTCCTCCACCAAACGCCTTACATCCTCATAACGTTTCTTTTTCTGAAAAAATTCTTCGTTAATAAATTGCAATACATTATACTGCTTATAGTAATTCCCCATAACAAAATACTTGATAATAGAGTTAAATTCCTCTACAGTATGTATTCTCCCCGGAAAATCAAAAGAAAGCATTTCTGCCACAATCTTTACCGGCTCATGCATACCTTCTACTTTAATTCCATCCTTGAGCCATCCCTCTACCATCTTATCATATTCTCCTGCTTTGGAAATATCATTAAACAAAATGTAAAGTTTATCTTCTTCACGAAACACATCTGTTTTTGGAATCTTAAATAACTTCTGACACAAACTGCTATATACATGCTTTTTATTGTCTGCCGAAAATCCATCCTTTATATTCTCAAAGTCACAGATTGACAGAAATAATACAGAAAACGGCTTGCTTCGTGTAATCCGCTCATTAATCATAACCATAAGCCCTTCATGATTAAAAGCCATTGTAGTTTTATCAATATAGTAATCTGGCGATTGTAATGTGAGAAACACCGCTGTAAGTATAATTGTCACAAGAAAATACACAATCAGATAATTAGGTACAAATACCACCTGTATTACAGTTCCAACCACCAATATAATGGCAAAAGCCACCACATATAACTTCTGCATCTTTCCAAATCTTTTTTTGTCCAACAACATACGGATACACGCATAAAGTCCATAAATAGCAGGTGAAATATACAAGATACTATGCAATGGTCCATATTGATAGGTTCCTTGTTCATTAAAAGAAAATACCCAATTAGTAAAAGGAGTAGAAAGCACTAGAAAATAATAAATTATAGATATACCACTCAGTATATAAAAAAGCAATCCTTCCTTTTCTTCTTTCTCTTTAGTCGCAATGACTACATACACCAAAAACAACTGTACCAATACCTGCTGCACCAAGTAAGCTGCAATACTCAATCCCCAGTGAATATACAAAGACACGACATTCTCTCCTGTATGTATATTCTCATAATTTATTAAATTTGCACCTACTGCATCCACTATATTCAAGATCAACAGAAGTACGATGCCCCAATAAAATATCTTATTCTGTATAATATCCAACTTCCGCTTTATACTAACAAGCAATAATATCAGAACAAGAAAAAATATGGATGCAACTTCAAAATATGCATTATAATTGTTCATTCTGACACCCCCTCATGTCCTTCTCATCTAGTATCTGTGCCCCAATAGAGGAACATAATCATTTATCTATTTTAACATATTTTTATATTTTCAGCAAGTTTTTTTGTTACTTTTGTTCAAAAAGCAAAGTGACAATTCAACGATGCCATTTGTATTTTGCCAGAATGTACAGATTTATTTAGATATATACAATTACTTTTTCGTGCAAAATCAATAAATGCGTTTCCACCAATACCCAAACCCGGCATTTTCCTTTTTACGAACTGGTTTAAATTCTTCAAATCCAAACATATTTGCCATAAAACGTTCCCGATAATGACTATTTCCTGGCACACCTATTGCATAAATGTTTCCTTGTTCTCCGTCTAATTTCATAAACAGGAGGTGTCTATAACAATAATATCCATGTAAAAGAAAACTATTATTAGCAAGATACCAATATTCCATAGGAAACACACCAATGTCTTTTGGCTCAATTCTTACAGAAGCCTGTACTTGTTGGTCAAAAAACGGACACATTGGTGTATATTCTGATAAAATACGTTCTCCTTCTTTCCATTTGCGTGGTTCCTCCTCCTTGTTTTCTCTTTTTATTTTCTCAAACCTCTTCTGCATTTCCATACGACGCTGTTCAAATAATTCCCAAATAGATTCTTCTTTTTCCTGTTCATCTACAATGACTTCATCATCTCTTTCAAATTCCATATTCTCATTTTCTTGGACATCCTCTTCCATAATCTCCTGCCTGTCCTCTAATTGTTCTTCCTTATTTTCACAATTATTTTCTGTTTCCTGTTCGTCTGGTTCTTCTGCCACAAACTCTGCCGCATAAACCATTTCCTCTTCTTTTTTTAGAATATCCAAACCATCCAGAGTAAGAGGAATATTATCCCACTGAGTCGCACAAAAACGCTCTAAGGTTTCTTGATTATCCTCTAAATTTTGTTTTGGCACAAAGAGTAACCCACTCATATCAAGAAAGCGGTATTTCGAGGAAAGCTCTTCTGTGTTTCCCAGAAACAAGCCTTCTCCAATACCGCTTATCACTTTTACCGTGCCAAAAGGTATCGTATGTAACTCTGTATTTTCCCTCACAAAACCATATACCATTAATTCCTGCCCTTCCAGACACATATTTTTCAAATGAATTTTCATCTTGTATTGGTGGTTTTGTAGTGCCAGCTTTACAAATCCAATATTTGCACCTTTTTCTTCCTGTATATACTCATAAATATAAGATACCATTTTTTGATACATAACAACCCTCCACACATGTACTTTGTAACAGTTCAGATACCTTTACTGTTGCCATACTTCCTACTTTTCTTTTCTAAATATATGAGAGTTGTTGCAAAAATATACCTATGTTTTACTTTGTAACTGTTCAGAATCATGAACAGTTACCTTTACTTTTTCTTATGATACAAAGCTACCATTGTATCATAACGTTTCTGTGCCTGCAAACATAATCCAAAGCATATATCTATATCTTTTCTGCCCTCTTTTAAAGCCCGGTGGTAATAAGATTTTTCTATATCCTCTATGATAACGGGGGTGATTCCCAGCCATAAACATTCTTTGAACATAATCATTCTGGCAATTCTTCCATTACAATCTGGAAACGGACTTATTTTTATCAAATCACGGTGAAAAAAGAAAATATCCTCTACATAAATATCATCTTTACTATTATATTCTTCTAAAAGTTTCGTAAGTTCCTCTGAGACCTTTTTCGGTTCTGTAGTCACAAGCTGGCCTACCATATTTTTTCTCACCTTAAAATTACCAGGGTTTTCTCTGGACGCACTATAGGTATCTTTTTTCATAATTATGTGATATTGTCTTAACATTTCTTCTGTAACCGGCTCTGTTACATGTTCTAACATATAATCAAAACAAGCAAAATGATTGTTTGTTTCCCGGATATCATCTAATGTAACAGGTTCATTTGTATATAGCTCTACTCCTCCACCACTTTCTCCTATAAATCCCACTTGTGATTCTGATAACCGGAGTCCATCTAATACACCCGAATGATATGTCAATTTATTCTTGGTCAGATTATAAAAAGTCGTATATTCCATTATTCTGCTGGCATCTGACTTTCCATCCAATAACATTTCTAATACGCTAAGTCCCATAATTTCACTCCTTAATTGCAACCAACACTGTAACTATTCAAGTAGAAACACGCATTTACTGCGTGTTTCGTAAGAAAAAATGAAAGTTGATTGTTCTAAGCCCTTCGCCGAAGGCGAATTTTCATGGGCTTAGAACGTAACTGTTTATGGTTCTGAACAGTTACCCAACACTTCACTAAGTTTTGCAAATTGCTCTAATGTAAGGGTTTCTCCTCTTACAGTAAAAGGCAATCCCATAGTTTCTAATGCCTTTGTAATCACTTCTTTAGAAAAATCTAACTCTGGTGAATTATTTAATCCATTTACCAAAGTTTTTCTTCTTTGGTTAAAAGATGCACGAATTAACTGAAACATTAACTTCTCATCTGTCACTGTAACTGGCGGTTCCCTATGTTTGGTAAGACGGATTACAGCCGAGCCTACTTTAGGTCTTGGCATAAAACAGTTTGGAGGCACATTTGCTACAATATATGGTTCTGCATAATATTGTACTGCCAAAGACAATGCACCATAATCCTTTGTTCCTGGTCCTACCTGCATACGGTCTGCCACCTCTTTTTGTACCATAACTGTAATATTCTCAATAGGGACATGACTCTCAAACAATCCCATAATAATTGGTGTTGTAATATAATAAGGCAAATTTGCTACTACCTTAATTGGCTTTCCGGCATTTCTCTCCTGAACAATTTTCTCAATATCTACTTTAAGAATATCATCATGAAGTATTGTAACATTATCATATTCTGATAGTGTGTCCCCTAAAATTGGTATTAAATTTTTGTCTATTTCTACTGCAACAACTTCCCTTGCATGTTCACATAAATATTGTGTCATTGTACCAATACCTGGTCCTACTTCTAACACCATGTCGTCTTTGGTAATCTTTGCTGCGGAAATAATTTTATCTAATACATGGGTATCAATCAAAAAATTTTGTCCAAATTTTTTTTGAAAATTAAATTGATACTTTTGTAATACTGCTATGGTATTTTGTGGATTTCCTAAACTTGCCATACACTATATCCAACCTTTCATCTATCATCTGTCCATCTTGTTTGCTTCCATATGGTAGTTCCGGCGTTACTATTCAGGTACTGAACAGTTATGTTCTGGCTTATGGAAGTTGATACATTTTTTTTGCATTTTGATAAGTAACCTCTACAACTTCTTCTTCTGAGATCTTTTGTAATTCCGCAATTTTTGCTGCAACATACTTAAGATTCAAAGAAGAATTTCTTTTTCCCCTGTTTGGAACTGGTGCAAGGTAAGGACAATCGGTTTCCAATACTATACGGTCAAGAGGCATATATTGTACTACTTCTTTTAATTTCTTAGCATTAGGAAAGGTCACTACACCCCCAATACCTAGGTAAAATCCCATATCCAAATATTCTTTTGCAATTTCTACACCATAGGAATAACAATGAATCACGCCCCCAATGCTGCCTCCATCACAAGCTTTTATCATATCAAGAGTATCCTTTGCCGCATCTCTGCTATGAATAATCATAGGTAGTTTTTTATCTCTTGCAAGCTCCATTTGTCTCTCAAACCATATTTTCTGTATTTGTGACTCTGGTTCTTTCCAATAATAATCCAGTCCAATTTCTCCAATTGCTACCACTTTAGTTTGATCTGCCATGTCAGAGAGCCATTTAAAATTCTCTTCGTTTAACTCTGCTGTTTCATTTGGATGTACTCCCACTGCTGCATAAATATACTCATAACGTTCTGCCAATTCTAACGATGCCTTGGTGGAAGAAAGGCTGGCTCCTACATTTACCACATAGCCAATCCCTTCTTCTTGCAATTTTATTAACAGCTCATCTCTATCTTCGTCAAATTTTTCATCATCATAATGGGCATGTGTCTCAAAAATCATGTTTCACCAAACCTTTCTTCAAATGATTTTTTGTAGAACAAAGTGGGCAAGCCCACATCAACTCCCCTACCCCCTCATTCATGAGGAGATTGCACACTTTGGGTGCCAGATGCATGTTGCATGTTTTTTGCAACAATATTCCTTACGCATCTGTGCACATCCTAAGCGGAGCGTTTTTACTTTATAGGGCGATTTTTCCTATAAAGTAAATAGACATGCCCCGTTTGTGAGGCATGCCTAATCAACATTTGTCTATTTTAACAGTTTTCGGCAATTACGTATAACAATTTCTCACTATCTGCCCAACCAAGACATGGATCTGTGATAGATTTTCCATATACGCCATCACCAATCTTCTGGCAGCCTTCTTCAATATAGCTTTCAATCATAACACCTTTTACCAAAGAACGAATATCACCAGAATGTGTTCTGGAATGTAATACATCCTTAACAATACGAATCTGCTCTTTGTACTTCTTATCAGAGTTTGCATGATTTGCATCTACTACACAAGCAGGGTTTACAAGATTTCTTTCTCCATAAGCTTCAGACAATCTCTGCAAATCTTCATAATGGTAGTTTGGAAATGCTCTGCCGTACTGATTTACAGCACCACGTAGGATACAATGTGCGTATGGATTACCGTCTGTACGTACTTCAGAAGAACGATATAAAAAGTGTTGGGAAATCTGTCCTGCCAATACAGAATTCAGCATAACATCAATTCCACCACTGGTAGGATTCTTCATTCCTGCTGCAATATCCATTCCACTTACTACCAGACGATGCTGCTGGTTCTCAACAGAACGGGCACCTACTGCTACATAAGACAAAATATCAGATAAATATTGATAATTCTCTGGATATAACATTTCATCTGCACAAGTCATGCCACTGACTTCTGCTGCCTTAATATGCAATTCACGGATTGCAATCAATCCGCCTAAGATATCTGGCTCTTGCTCTGGATCAGGCTGATGCACCATTCCTTTGTAGCCCTCTCCTGTTGTTCTTGGCTTATTTGTGTATACACGAGGTACAATGATAAGCTTGTCCTTTACTTTTTCATTTACCTTTGCTAAACGTTCTAAGTAATCGCAAACACTATCACTATTATCTGCGGAACATGGTCCAATAATAACAAGAAACCTGTCATCTTTTCCCGCAATAACATCCTTAATCTCCTGATCTCTCTTTGCCTTCAATTCGGCAATATGCTTTGGTACCTTATATTCTTCTCTTATCTCATCTGGTGTAGGTACTGGCTTTTTGAAAATGATTCCCATTCTTTCTTCCTCCTAAAAATACTATAAAAACCCAAAGTGTCAGTTACTACGCACTAAATGCTCTTATAACCTCCTGCTATGTATCCGCATTGGAAACTATCGCCCCATTGGCTATACACATCAGGTTCTACGATAGATATACCAGTTGGTCTCTGTGCAAGCACAAACCAACTGGTATATTTATTAATGTTATTGTTCACACCTATCGTGCAAACAGTAACGGAATCCAGCCTATTAAGAGTTCGCTTTCAGCGAAAGGCTGGATTCTTCTCTACCACTACTTATTCTTACATACTTTGCAGCAAGTGCAAAGTACTACCTGTGAACAGTAACCTATTAATAACACTTTTATAGTAGATATTTTACCAACATACTACGTAAAATGTCAACATCTATTGGTTTTACCAAATAATCTGTCATTCCATTGGCAAATGCTTTTGCTTTATCTTCCGAAAATGCATTAGCACTCATAGCAATAATTGGAACTTCTGTGGCATATTTTCCTCCGATTGCCCGGATATCTGCTGTTGCCTCCAAACCATTCTTTACTGGCATACGGATATCCATTAGCACTACATCATAATAAAAATCTCCCATTTCAAGGAACTTTTGTACAGCCAGTTCTCCATTCTCCACACATTCCACTTTCATTTGAGCCATTTCTAATAATGTTATGGCAATCTCCTGATTCAATTCATTATCTTCCACCAATAACACTCTTTTTCCTTCCAGAGAAACCTCTTTATCCACTTTTTGTCCACTTTTTTCACATGTTATCCACATTTCCTTAGGTTTATCCACAAAATTCATCTTGATTTCCACTATAAAAGTGGTTCCTTCTCCTTTTTTACTTTTTGCTTTCATGTGTCCGCCCATTAAATTTACCAGATTCTTTGTAATGGATAACCCAAGACCAGTTCCAGCAATTCCCTGGGCACTGGTGGCATTTTCTTGTTCAAAAGGATTATACATATTTTTCATAAATTCTTCACTCATACCGCTTCCTGTATCAGACACTGTAAAGCAAACATAGCTTTCTCCATCTCCTTTTCGGCTTTCCTTTACAGAAAGACTGACTGTTCCGCCTTTATTTGTAAACTTTATTGCATTAGATAAAAGATTTAACAATACTTGATTGATCCTCAAACGGTCTCCAATATAGGCAGATTCAAAATTGCTCTTCTTTTCAATTGTAAAATAGATTTTCTTTGCCTTTGCCTGTGGTCCTATAATATTTTGAATATTACTTAAAATATCCTGCAAATAAAATTCTTTTTTTTCTATCTCTACCTTATTACTTTCAATTCTGGACATATCCAGAATATTGTTAATAAGTGATAATAAATAATGTGCTGAAGTGTCTATTTTGTTCAAATAATTTCTTACACTACCTGGTTTGTCTGTTACCGTTTTTGCAATCTCATTCATACCAATAATGGCATTCATTGGTGTACGAATCTCATGAGACATACGGGATAAAAAGTCAGATTTTGCAGCACTTGCCTTTTCTGCAGTAGCAAGAGCCTCCTTCAGATTCTGTTCCATCTCCTTACTTTTATCAATGTCACGCCCAAAAATATAAAGTAATAGATCTTCATTTAACGGATTGTCAATACGAATTACTACAAGAGAAAGCCAGTGATAATTTCCATCTTGTCCCATTTGCCGCAATTCCATATTTATCTCATTCTTGTCACCAGAAAACTGCTGTCTAAGATTTTCCCTATCAAAATTTTGCAAAAAAGAATCCCTGTCTTCTGGATGTATATAAAGTGCGGTATCCAGAATTGAGTGGGAAAATATCTCTCCTTCCAGATGGGTGCGAAATACCAAATTGTCTTGTGCCAAAACAATATATGTGTTCTCGGTAACATTTACAGAAAGTAACAATGGATATACACTAACTACTGCCCGGTTAAGTTTTTGACGCTCCAGCAAATCCTGTGTTTCTTTTCTTTTTTGCTCCGTCACATCACAGTAAGTGGCTACAACCATTTGTTTTCCATCCTCTTCCAGCAAAAATGCCCTTATTTCTTTACATTGAATGGTACCTTTGCTTGTGTAAATGTAAAAACTATCTGTAACCATATTCTCTTTATTTTTTGCACTTTTTTGCAGGCATCGCCTAGAGAATTTATTGATAACCCTTTCTTTATCCTCAGGTAAAATATATTTTTCCAAAATATTTTGTACCATCTTAGTATAAGTACCGCTTTTGGGAATTTGGCTCCAATCCAGCTCTTTATTGATAATAGTCATTTCATAATGATCTTCGCCTATATTTATATCAAAAATACAATCACAGGAATGACTATATATAAAGGCATATCTTTTTTCCAAATATTCCTGCTGGCGTTTCATTTCCTGTTCTTCCTTGGTAGCAAGATGCTCATTCATAGTAATGATATAGGCATTCTTATTTTCCCACACAGTTTTTGAGGCTGTGGTCTCTATTGCCATTTTAGAACGGTTACTGCAAAAAATCCGGCTTGCTGTACTTTTTTCTGGATTTTGTTTCAATTGTGGCAGTACACAATGTTCACAAATCTGGTTTCTGTTATAAAAACGTTCATAACAGGTTTTTCCACATCGTTTTCCCTGTAATTCTCTTGCAGCTGTATTATTAAAATAGTAGAGTTCATAAGTTGTCTGGTCAACCACATAAATTCCTGATGTGACACTATTGATTAGATTTCTGGTATTGGCATAATAGGCTTCCATTTGCAGTGCTGTACGGCGTTTCCGAAGAGAATCTCCAAGCAGCCTTGACATAAATACCAAAAAATCTATTTCTTCCTGCACCCACACTCTTGAACCACTACACATTCCGAAAACAATAAATCCAAGTTTTTCATCATCCTTTTGCATTCCTGCCTGCAAAAAAGCAGTAAATTTTTCACCACTAGCGTGATTTTGTACAGCTTCAGACATTTTTGTCACATCACTACAATAATAAAACCCATCTGTATTATATACAAAATCTTCTTCCTTTTGCCAAGAAGGTAAATTTTGTGCCTCTTCTATGGTATTTTTAATACCTTCTCTTACCCATTGACAGGTATTAGAGATATGATTCTGGTCTATGCTGTATTCCCAAACCATAATTTTATCTAATTGAAATACATGTCCTAAAAATTCTATTGCCTGGTTAATCCCTTTTCTTTCACTTTCAGACTTATACATTTTTTCCAAAAAATCCGTCCAAATTCGCCCAGTATCATACTTTTTCTTATTTTTATCCCTTTGTTCATTGGTATGACGTATTCTATACCTCTCACTTTCCAGGCTTTTATTATAGAAAACAAACTTATTCTTCCCGGTGTGCTTTGCATGGCGAAGAGCTGTATCTGCTTCTTTTAAAGCATCTTTGTATGGTATAGTCTTTTCAATTTCTGTAACGCCTATACTGGCTGTAATTACTTTATTCAAATTTAATTGTTCTGATAAATTCCAAAGAATATTTTGCACACGCTTTGCCAAGACTTTTGCCATATCCCTATCTTCTACCTGCCGCACATACAACAAATATTTATCGCTTCCCAAATACCCTACCATGCCATCTTCATGAAAGTGAACTAACAACTCTTTTGAAAATAGCTGCAACAAATCTTCTGCTGCCACTAGTCCATAAGCACTTTGAATTATCTTTGTATTATCAAGATCTATAAGATATAAGGCTCCCCTGTTTCCAAGACCAATATGCCTAAATTCTTTTGTCAACACCTCTTCTATGGCGATTTTGTTATGTACCCCTTCTACACTTTCTGTTGCAATCTGATGCTTTATTAGAACCTGTTCTCTTTTCTGCCTGTCAATATTTCTCCAAATTCCTACCGCTTTCACATTTCCAAAGCTATCAATCACATGACGGTATACAATCTCACACCACTCATACTTACCATTTTTATCGGGCCATTGTAACTGAATATACCGATTCATATCTCCATAATCCAATATCCGCCGGAATTCTTCTAATCGTGCTACATTCTTAGCATAGTTCAGATAATTCTTACAAGCACTTTTTACAAAATGTGGAATTTTTGGTTTTCTATCATATACTTGCTTGTATTTATCTGAAAAGTACATAGTATCTGTAGTCATATCATATTCAAAAGGAATCTCACAGGATAATTCCTCTAACACATGTCTAATATTGTCATCGTTGGAATTTATCATAATTGTCACCTCATTTCCTTTCATTAGACTTATACATGTGGAACAAACCGTAACAGTTCCGCCGGGAGCTGACCTGTTACAATAAACCACCTGTACTTTCTTGATATTATAAACAAAAACATAACAGTTCTTATAGAATGGGAAAAGGAGACTGTGCATAGACAACAGCCTCCTCCATCTTCATTTCTAAAGTTTTTAATCGTTTAAATAAGAATCCAAAAACTCTGGAAACCACATGGATATCTCCCGCTTTGCATGTTCCACAGAATCTGAACCATGTACTGTATTGTCTGTCTTACCACCACCATATTTGAAACGAATTGTGCCTTCTACCGCTTCGGAGGGGTCTGTAGCACCATTGACACGTCTTACTGTATCTACAGCATTCTCACCCTCTAAAATCATAGCAACTAATGGACTTCTTGAGATAAAATCAACTAATTCCTGATAAAATGGTTTGTCTTTCAAATCAATATAATGCTGGCGGGCAAACTCCTTATTCACATGAATCATCTTTAATGCTAAAATCTTAAGCCCTGCCTGCTCATAATCATTTAAAATCTCACCTACATGATTCCCCTCTACTCCATCTGGCTTTACCAGTGCTAATGTCTTTTCAACCATATTCTATACTCCTCCTTATACTGGGTTCACTTATCTTGTATCCCCTTATTCTTATAAATTCAAGTATAACACATTTTTCCTTTTTTGCAAACATTTCCCACAAAAAATCAACAAAAAATGTACTATTTTTTTATTATTTTCACAAACATCTTATACAAATGTTCGTCTGCCACATTAGTGTACTGTCAGTAACAGGTCAGCCTATGGCTGAACTGTTACTACTGTCATGATTGTATGCTTTATGGTCTTTCTTCTGCCCGAAGTTTCTCCATTTGAGACAAAAATGTATTTTGATGCATATAGATAAACAACTGTAAACTATATCCATAATTTCTTACAGCTTCTACATCTCCTTCGTCTAATAGTATATTCCAATATTGGTCAATATATACATATTCCATGGAAAAATCTGTGACCTCCATAATATACCGGCATGTGCGAAGTTTTTTTTCTGCCTCTTCTTTTTCCACGAAAGATATATTTTGTCCCATCTTTTTTAGAACATCCTTTAATCCAAACTGTTCTTTATCTTCAACATACACTTTATGTAATCCATCCAAAAGCTGATTTACTTTTTTCTGGTTTCCGTCATTAACAAGAATCTTATCTGGTGAAGCTTTTCCCCTGACAAGCATCATGGCATCTAAAAAAGCTGACATAATTGTCTTTGCTACATTATGTTCTTCCCGGTACATGCTTTCATAAAAGGCATCAAATACGGAGCGGAGCTGATAAAAACTCATCTTCTCCCATTGTTCTCTCTTTGTGTACTTCATAAAAAAGTTCAGATGATTTCTCCACATATAATAAGTAGAAAAGGTATTTTCCTTTCTTACATTGGCACTCATCTCATGATATACTTTAGATCCTCCATAAGCAGCCACTTGATACCCAGCTTGTCCTACCAGATATCCCCATTCCATATCATCCCAGTATATGAAATTGTCTTCTGGCATCATTCCTACATTCTTTACTACCCTAGTTGGCATCATCAAAGAACAGGCTGCTACTGTATCACAATATACTACCTCTGGAATATCCGGGGTATCCATCCTATCTGCATACAAAGTTTCTGCTGAACAACTTTCAAAATGTATCTTTAATCCCATTTGCTGCACATATTCTGGTGCATGCATGTGATACACTTTAGAACCCACCATTCCAACTTTCGGATTCTTTTTTAAAAATTCGTAAAGAGCTCTTACTGCTCCTTTTGTCACTTTCACATCATCATCCAGACACATAAGATACTTATATCCTTCTTCCAATACCTTCCGTATTCCCCGGTTAAATCCTCCAGAACCTCCCAAATTCTCCTCATTTTGCAATATGGTTACCTTATCTCCAAATTTTTGGGTTACTGCCTCCACCGAATCATCTGTAGATGCATTATCTACCATATAAATATCAAAATCTTCTGTATCTGACTGCAATACCGACTCAATACANCGGCACACATACTCTGACTTGTTATAACTACAAATTACTATTCCAATCGACTTCATGATATAATCCTTTCCTTATATTTATTACGATAACAAGAGTGCCACCTCAAAGCCTTCGCTTTTTCGGTGTTCGTTGGCACTCATATAGAATCAGTCTCTATGCGTTCATTATACCATGATTCTTTGNAAAGTTTAAGTCTTTATAATAGATGAAATATTTATCCGAGATTATTCACGACCTTAAGCATGACTAAGTCTTATGTAAGCCGAAGGCTTAGAAACAAAGACTTAGTNATGCTTAATAGGTNAATTGACGATGATTGCAGACAGGTGACGCTGATAAGCGGCTCCTAGCTGCGATAGCAGTGGTCTGCAATATAAGTCGTGAATAATTGAGGTTTATCTTCAATTTCTTATACATTCCATTACTGACTTTTTGGAAAGTTTCAACATCTCAGAAATTCCTGATAAATTACAAATTAGCAGACCAACTAAAATAGCTAGAAAACAAACCNCACCATTAAACTCTACAATTAGAATATTTTCATACCTAAATATATTTAATTTCACACAGCCTGCAACCAGAACACAAGAAAGAATTCCTGAAATAATTCCAATAAATGAATTTTGCAACAAGAACAACATCAAAACAGAACCGTTACTCATACCCAAAGACTTTAAAACACCAATTTCATAAACACGATCATTTAANATCACTTTTGTGGCATAGTGTATCATAATGATTGTCACTATAATAATAAAAATCATAACTACAGTTAAGAGACTAAACATCATAGATAATTTTATAGAAATGTTTGCCCCCATATCCCCTGTTATAGAAGAATAAAAATAACCATACTTTTCTATTAATTCATACACTGATTTCATTTTTTCCTTATTTAGCGAATGCACATAAATATCTAGGGCATTATAAATTGGCTTACTTAAATCATGTATCAATTCATCATTTATCCAAAACGTTATATCCGTTTCTTCGTCTTTCCCTGCATAAATTCCTACAACATGTACATCTGCAAGTCTTGTATTTTCTATTGTCCCTGCTAAACATATTTCATTATCAAAAATCAACTTCANATGTTCTTGTTCTATATTCCCATTTAATAACTCTTTTAGTGTNTATTCTTTCTTCACTCTCATATAACTCAAATATTCGTTCACACCAGTAATTTCCAAAATTACNTCATTTTTATTTTTTATATCTCTTCCGTAGATAATCTTATATTCTTTTGTCCCATCTACATCATTATTCTTTATCTTTACAGTATTAACCCCATTATAACGTTTCTCCTCTACATAGGAGAATGCCTGATATTCCATCTGTAGTAAATTACTTGATATTTCATCTGCCAATTTTTTTGTTATATAAATCCCCTTATCATATTGATTACTACTCTTTCGATATCCGACTATTGTACATGTATACTCCTGGTCTCCCATTGTAGTCAATGTTATTCGCCTGCCAANCCCTTCTCCATCTGGAAATATTGTTTGGGCANTTGTTTTCGTAATCAATATCTCATCTTTTTTCTTTGGCATTCTTCCTTCCAAATCATCATATCGATTTTCAAATATGGAAGCATCCTCCACCACATTNTATTCTCCAAAAATTCTCTCTCCATTATCTGTACTGGTCAAAATAACAGTTTCTTTATAATATGGTAAAGAATAGGCAACATTTTCTTGTCCTTCTATATCTTTTATAAACTGCTCTGAAATNTGATTATATCTAGTAGTANTANTATTTTCATTATCTATTATNGTCAATTTATCATTGTCCAAAATTGATTTATTTATTGTGCCAGNGATATCATTGATTGACATATAAACACTTAAAAACAAAGCAATCGCNGTAACACAAAATATCATAACAATTGTAGCAGAAATCACTTTCTTTCGNTTAAACTTTAAATACTTTNCAGTTAATTGTAATAATCCACTTATATTCTTNTTTAATGTATCATCCATCTTACATGGAATTGTAGATGCACTTTTTTCTATGTTTTGATGTTGATTCTGTTCAACGATTTCTCCATCTGATATTCTAATAACACAATCCCCNTACTCATTGGCAGCATCCTCATTATGGGTTACTACAATAATAAGTTTCTCTTTTGAAAGCTGTCTTAATGTTTCAAATATTATTTTAGAATTTTTTNTATCCAGATTTCCNGTNGGTTCATCCGCTAAAATAATGTTATTATCCCTACAAAGTATTCTTGCGATGGATACTCGTTGTTTTTCCCCTCCAGACAANTCACGAGCCAGATTCTTCTCCACCTTTTGCAATTTTAAATGTTTTATAATTTCTTTATAGTTTTGATTATCTATTTTTTCTTTTGCTAGTGTAGAAGACAATTTTATATTCTCTTCCACTGTTAAATAATCTAACAGATTATAATCCTGAAAAATAAACCCTAACTGTTTTCTATGATACTCTTGTATCTTTTTCCTATCAGTTGAATTTAACACTCTTTCATTCAATATTACCTTTCCAGAATAACTACAATCCAGCATACCAATTATATTTAGCAGAGTTGTTTTTCCTGCTCCAGAATCACCAATAATAAAAAATAGCCCATTATCTGGAAAAACCATACTGATATCATCAATTACTACTCTATCCTTATATTTTTTATGTATATTTTTAAGTTCTAACATACGACACCACCTAATTCAAATAAGTATTTCTATAATTTTCTTCCAAATATGTGCCAATATTATTTACAAAGAAAGAATTTTGTTCCACGTTATCTATACTTTCCAGCATAATACAAAGAAACTGCACAAACGAACTATCCTCTTTATCATATTCCAATTGCTTTGCAGAATTAATTTTAGCAAATATTTTTTCAGCACATCCTGTATAAGCATCACTTTTATCAAAATAAGAATAATACGAATCTATTTCATCCACACAAAATATAGCAGACATACTATTTTCTTTTGTGTCTTTCAAATATTTTTCATCTTCTAATACCCTATCTTTTAATAGTGGACAAATGGTATTTGCATCTATTAAATCTAATCTATTATTATCATACAAAAGCCAAAAAATATCTATCAAATCATCTTCACATTTTTCTTCCTTTATATGGGCGTTATACCATTGAGCAAATCCTTCCTCCAACTGATATTTATCTAAAAAGTTTGTCCCCTTTAATTCATTATACAATGTAATACTAAATGTAATCCATACACCTTCATTTTTATCTTCTTCCTTTTGATATCCTTTACATGGATATACTGCAAATAATTTTCTATCTTTGTCATAATATTCCTCTAATTTTGCTAAAAGCTTATTATTCTTACTTTGATCCAATTCATTAGATATATATAGCATCTCACCAATTGTAGTTACCTGTAGTACTCGCTGACTACGCAGATTGATTAGTCTTTTTCCATTTTTATTTATCATATCCTTATAACTTTGCTTAATTTCAATTCCTCGTTCTTCCAAATCTTTAGTCACCCTCATTGCATTTGCCAAATACTGGGCTTGGGCAATCATTTCATCTGCCTCATCATCTTTTCTTGATTCATAGTCGAAATATATTCTAACTCCGATATTTCCTATACAAACAATAAGCAATATGCTTATTATTGCACGAATTACTGTTTTTAATTTATTTTTCATGTAAATTCTCCCATTATATTACGACATCTGGAAAACATTATGTCTTCCAGATGTCGTTATACCTATATTCATTTATGCTTTTACAACCGCATTCATGGTAACAGTCACTGCAGCCTTTCCTTTTTTCTTTAATTTGTAACTAACTGTATGACGTATTTGATGCCACATTAGACTTAGCAGAATCTTCAGCAAAGGGATTCATAGGCACACTAAGTGTAATATTTGTCTTTACTGTCAATTTTCCTTTTGTTCCATAACTCCTTTATGTATGTCTATAATTGTATAATTCTTTGGCATTCTTTTGCAACAACAGGGTCATGTGTTACAATAAGCACACTTTTCCCCTCTTTCTGAAAATCTTTTAGTATTGATATCACCCCATCACGATTCGTCGGATCCAATGCTCCTGTTGGTTCATCGGCAAGAATAATACTGCTTTTTTTCACCATAATTCTTGCTAATGCAACTCTCTGCTGTTCACCACCACTTAATTTATACACCTTTTCTTTCTTTTTACTTTCAAGTCCTACTCTTTTTAATGCTGCTTCCTTTTTTTCCCGTCGCTCAAACCGACTAATATACTTAAGTGCAATATCTATATTTTCTTCCACTGTTATATCACTAATTAATGCATAATTTTGAAAAAGGAAACTAATTTCTTCTCTATATAACTGAATACTATCTTTCTTATTATGAAAAGGATTCAATTTTTCATTTATATATATATTTCCTTTATCTGCCCTTTCCAACCCGCTTATTATATTTAACAGAGTTGTTTTACCCTTTCCGCTATCTCCTGTAATTGCTACCATTTCTCCCTCTTCTATCTTCATGTTAAAATCTGAAAAGAGGATCTTATCACCATATTTTTTATCTAAGTTTTCTACTCTAACACTCATATCCATCCATTATCCTTTCAAAGCATCTTTTATCACACTATTTTCTTTCCACTTTACAACAATCACACTCAACAGTACATCTAATCCAGCTATTATGAATAATGCTAAACTGACAATTCCATAGTAGTTCAAGTTTGTAGTATTTAGGAACATCTTTATCAACTGGCTTCCTGCAAAATAAATAACCAATGCCGGAATATAAGAAACACAGTTTTGCAGTAGAAAATTGAAATGTCTGGCATAAAAAGTATAACCATGAAGTTTTTGTACTGAATGAATCAATCTATATCTATGCAAATAAGTTTGGCACATCATATAATTTAACAGTATTACCATCCACACAAAAATAGCAAATGCAATTACCAAATATCTTAATGCATTATTCAGACTATTTCTTTTATAAGAAAATAGTGAAACCAATTTTTCCACCGACTGCATCTCTTGCTCCAAATTACATTGTTCTATATCTTTTTTTGCTTCTGCAATCATATCTTCCTTTTCATTCATATTGGCAAAATAACTCTGTGTCACAAAATAAGTAAGAAAAGTATCCTTTGATACACTATTACCATTCACAACAAATACAATTGGATTATCTGCATACATTTCAGTAACACCATAAGTAAAATATTTCTGATCATTTTTTACATAAATAAATTTTAAAGATACATTTTCCAAATTTGTCTTTTTATAATTTTTTGTATAGGTTTCATATATTGTTTCTGCTTCTTTCTGTTGAAGCATCCAATTCTCTGTATACAACCTTATTTCCTGTTCTTGTGAAATATATTTCTGAGGTATAAGAACTTTGACTTCACAATTATTGTCGTCCATGGTAACCTTATTGCTATTTGTGTCATATATTTCGTTTTCTTTCAGATAATTTCCATTAACAAATAGTGTATTTTTTCCATCTAAATCACCATTTGTATAATAGGACAAAATGCCACCTTTCTTTTCTTCCAACATAAATAAATCTTTACACTTCATTGAAACTTCTGATAATCTCTGCAAATCATCAGTATACGCATATACTGTATCTAACTCTAAGACAGCATATTTTTTTGTTTTTTCTATATTCTGCTTTTCAGCATAATAACTACGTCCAAGATTTATATTGCAAATAATATAAGTACATAATCCAACTATTACAAAAGTTACCATACACTTTAAACTATAATTTAATATGTGTATTACTTTTTCTGGTCTTCCTTTTTGTAGTACCTTTCTAGTGTCTATTTTTTTTGAGGCATAAAACAGAATAAAGAGTATCAAAATAATAGGCAATAAAACCCACAAATAACTTTTACATAATCTCCAGATAACTACACCTAATTGCTTCCCGCCATTATAAAAAAACACATACATGATCGAAAGTAGCAAAGCAACCATTATCCCCTCTAATTGTATTGGTATTTGTTTCTTTACATACAAACTGAAATCTATATCTAATTCACTCCACCCGCACATTCTACGCACTGCAACAGCATCACTCTTTTTTATCACATAAAAAATATAAGACATGAAATATATACTTATTAGAAGAACCACAAGCCCAACTATCAAGATTGTATAGTAATTTATTACATCTCCGTCATTTATCGTATATTTAAAACCCATATCTTCAGCAAATTGTGCTGCATTTTTTGAAACTAAATAACTTCCCAAAATATTTTCATTCTTTACAGTATTCTGCCAATAGGACACTTTCCCATCATTATAATATGTATCCAATACCTGTGTGACACCATCACCATTCCTGTTTGATATACACCAATTTTCTTTATCAAGCCATTCTTCCTGCACATGAAGCTTTTTACAAAATTCTTTCTTATCTCCTATTGCACATTCCATATCTACAGAATATGCTGTATATTTATCACTTTTTGTATCATAACTAAGTTTCAAAATATTTGTATTATTTTTAATTGCATATTCTTCAATTTCAATATTTTTTTCTTGTATACTACATTCTGAATTCCAATTGTATACTTCTATACATTCATAAGCATCAAAGACCAACTTACTAAAATCTTTTGTCCTTATTTGAAATAATATAAGTACAGAAATACACATATAAATAATTACTGTTAAAGTAAATAATATTTTTTTCATTTTTTTCCTTTCAACTTATCAATTTAATATATAATTACAAAACACAATTTGCTCTTTGAATTTTTGTGCAGGGTTCACACATCAATACTTGCCCCTTATACGCTTAAAAGAATAGCTATCTCAAAAGATAGCTATCCCCATATTTCTTTTATGTACTATTTGTAACTATTATACCACGCTCTTGCAATTCCATTATAATTTGCGTAACTTGAGTATGATATTTTTTTTGCAACTACTAAACCCGAACGATGCTTTACATGATCTGAACCATCCCAAAGGCTTCTGTATCCTGTTGCACTTGAATGCACACATTCTGGATGATAATATTGCGAATAAACTGTAGAATTTTGTACATAGTGATACCAAACAGGACCTGATGATGCCGCACTAGCATTTACAATTCCTACAATTCCTCCTAACATCAAAGCTCCCATTGCAAAAACTGTTACTTTTTTTACTATTTTTCTCATTATATAATTGTCCTTTCACTAATAATCTAATAATACCTGTTATACCATGCTCTATTTCCGCTTGCTTTACATTGATAACTTGCATAAGAGGTCTTCCCCGGAAGAACAAGCCCAGAACGGTTTGTAACATAATCTTTTCCCTTCTCTCTGTATCCGACTGCTGTTGAATGTACAAGCATATTATCATAGAGATCCGAATGCTGTTTTCCTCCAGACTGATAATGACGCCATTGAGCTACATAACCAGTCCAATCAGCAGCTAAACATTGATTTACAAAAAAAGCAGAACCTGATGTTACCCCCATTACAATAACTAATGCTGCAACAATTAATTTCTTAGACATTTTCTTTATCTCCTCCCTTCTTTTTATCTGGTTTAGTCAATTACCAAACTTAAACAACAATATTCAAAATTGTAGTAATAAGTATATTTTTGATAACAATTGTTACTTCCTTCAATTTGAAATATTGCACTAAACAAACTTGAGTGAATCAAACGAAATTTGTATAAACAACTTGACACAATCAAAAAACTATCTGGCAACTAACATTGCTTATTATAACATTGTCGAAAAAAGGACTTCAATACCGTTCACCAGTAATTTACTGCCATTCACCAGAACCTTAAAACAATTTCCACAAATCTCTTCCTAATCTACATATTCCTTCCATATCTTCTTATATATGTATATATTGCCTTTTTGCAACTTGCATAATTCCTTCTGGATATAGGAATTTGTTTATTTGAGTAATCAAGTGTTGCCAGCCCTTCTCCCATATTTCTCACATGTTTTAGTCCCACAATAAAGGACTTATGGGTTTGATAAAAACGTTCTGTTTCAAGCTCTTCCTTCCAATATTTAAGTGGCTTTCCAGTCTCTATTTTTTCAGAAACAGTATGCAAAATTGTTTTATTATTCATTGCTTCCACAAACAGAATATCTTCCAGATTTACCACCTTTTCCACACCATAATCCGATATTATTATTTTTCTATTTTGAAACATTTCTGTTTCTATTTCTAAAATTGTTTCAAGAAGCTGTCTTGTTGTAATAGTTTTATCAAAAAAACGAAATGCTTTTACTTCGAAAGCATCCGACATAAATTCTGTGTGATTTGTAAGAAAAATAATATATCCTTTATAGTTACTTCTCCTTAGTTCTCTTGCAACTTCCATTCCATTCTTATCTGATGTAACTATATCAAGAAAAACCATATCATAATCTTTTTCTGTCACTAACAATTCATTTCCTGATTGAAAATGAATAACATTATACTCTGGTCTGACCTTCCATATTCTTCTTTGTATCTCTTTACAAAAAGAGTTTTCCTTATCACAGACTGCAACTTTTAATTTCATATAATTCTCCTAAAAAATGCTCAAATTAATTTCTTTGTGTTTCACTATCATCTACTTTGATTTCCATCATATAATTATACTTATCTGAATAATTACATAGTTTAATTATTCTACCATACATTTTTATACTTTTCTCAAATTTGTCATAAATAGCATTTTTTTTGTCATAAGCGTATTTTACCAAGGTTATTCACGGTCTTAGTCATGCTTAATAGGTCAATTGATGATAATTACAGACAGCTTGGTGAAATCAAGCAAAAAGTGGATAGAGGCGAATATTTTGTTATGAACAGTGCAAGGCAGTATGGAAAAACAACAACTTTATAGACATTGAAAAGATATTTAAAAGATGAGTATGTTGTAATTTCTTTGGACTTTTAAATGTTGTCCCATGATGATTTTGCAGATGAGAAAACTTTTACCCGAAGCTTTTCCAGAGAATTGCTATTAGCAGTTTCAAGTGTAAAAGGATTAAAAGAATCTGCTTTAGATAAATTTTGGACATTCACTGATAAGAATAATACAAATGGGGGATTATCAGAGCTGTTCCAGTGTTTAAGTAATCTATGGGGAACTTCTAAAAAAAGAGTCATTCTTCTAATTGATGAAGTGGACAGTGCCACAAATAGTCAAGTGTTTGTGGATTTTCTCGCACACCTTAGGGGTTACTATATCCAAAGAGATGAGCGTTCAACTTTCCACTTTTCCCAGATTTTCTGTCCCAGTTCATCATAGCTATAGGAGATTTCCCCTCCCAGACTGTCCGATACCCGCACCAGACGGCTGCTTTTGTCATATTCCTTGTAAAGTATCAGTATCTTTCCCACTGCTCTTTCCTTGATCTAGGAATTTGGATTAGACCTAGTAAATTTAAAACTTAACTACTAACTTCATACTATAATTTTAGAAATAATTTTTGCATTAAACTTATTTCCCCAACCATCATTTTCATTAAAAGAAAATTTCTCAAAAAGAGAAATGTCTGGTAAAGGTATCCCTTTTTCATACATGTAATCAATAAGTATCTTTAATTCATCTAAGCTCTGTTTTCCATATCCAACTATTTCACTATATGCATGACTGGTACCAATATCGAAAATTGCAGTCATTACAAAATCTATTTTTTCATCAATATTCTGATATAAATTGTAGAGATACTCATAACTTTTCTTATCTAAATAGGAGTAGTCATGTTCTTCATATTTCTTAAATTCCAATAAATTTTCTGGAATTATTTCTGATAATAGGCCAGTCCAGTCATCTAAATATTGTATGTAAGAAAATTCCCATAAATATTTTAGAACCACCTTCCAGTCCTCCACGTTATATTGCAAAAATGTTATTGTATTTTCAAAGCAGCAAACACCATATGCAATTCTGCCAAATAATGATATTGTTTTAAAATTATTTACATCCATTTTTATTCTCCCTTTTATATGACTTCCATATATGGTAAGTCCATCGTGACTGTATTCATCATGGTTGTCTTTCAGCAGATTTCCCCTCGTATAAGGATCTCACTCTCTTACATGTCTTGCACCTGCCATCTCACCTGGCTTATTTGCAGGTTTCAATTCTTCGTAAAATCTATACCGACCATTTTCTAATTCCTTAATTGAACCTGTTCCATATCTTTCAGCCTGCCTATATTATTCTCTTAACCTAGCACCATTAGCAACATTATCTGCACCAGAATATTTACCCCCTTGACATTAAGCGCTCCAGTTAATAATTCCAGATTATTATAACTAAAGGTGACCTAAACAAGCCACTTTGGGTTATTTCCTTTTTTCCTACAACATTTTTCTTAAATTAAATACATCATCAATCATTACTTTATCTGTAAAAATCTCTAAATATACCATTTTATCTTCTTTGATACCAAAAACAATAAATAAACTCGGATCTATCAAATAGTTATATCTGGTCATATTTTCAAATATATTATCAAACGAATTGGCTTCACCATAGATTTTTTTTATCTTTGATAAATTATCACCAAACCTAACATCAATGTCTACATGTTCTAAAATAGAATTTGCAAGTGATATTAAATTATCATCTTCAATTTCATCAAATGATAAAACTATTGTATTTGATAAATCAGCTTGTTTTCTGAAAAAGATAATCCGCCATCCAAAAAGTTCTGCTATCCCTTTAACATCTGCATATTCAAACTCTGTTTCTTCAATTTTATAATCTGTCAAAATATCTTTCAGCCTTAGCTCTCCTATATTCAAACTATATCCCTCCTCTTGTATCGTTCGGATTGAATTTAAATCCATTCTTTTTAAATTGCTTATATTCTTGTTTTGACATAAATCTACGTACCGTGTCTCTAAATATAAAACTGACTAACCTTCCATTTTCCTCTATCTCATGGCGGAGTCCTTTTGCATCATAGTGGTTCACCTAAATCTTTCCACGAAAGGTTTCTGCCTTTTCCATACAGTTAAAACCATCATAACTGTATTCAGCATGGTTATCTTTCAGCAGATTTCCCCTTTCTTTTCCCTGTGGGTTTCTGCCACAAAGCGGTCAGCCTTGTTGTGTCCTCGTATATGAACACTCAATTAAAGTGCCATTCTACACCTTTTATAGCTTTCTAAAATTTGTTACAACAATAAAGTCCATCTCTCCATTTTTCCAATCCTTATCCCAATCCCGTAAATGCGAATGACATAATTCCGTTTCATCCGAAATATTACTATGAAGTTTTTTCACATTGATTAAAAAATCAATTATTTTATCCAATTCTTCAAGGCTACCTTGTATAGAAACCTCTTGCAACTCTGCCAATTCTTCATCATCTTTTTTATATCCATATGCTTTCATAACTAATCATTTCCTTTCCAACCATTCTTTTCTAACCTTATTACTGATTTTCGGAATTCCTTTATGTTTATCATGAACCATACCATCATAATTTAAAGAAGTTGCATCTTTAAAGTGAACATGGGGTTTTGCCCATTTCCAGACGGTTCCTGCTGTCATACTCATACTCTGTCCTTCCACCCATGGTCTCCTTAAACGTCCTGTTTCCGAACATAACCATATGCATTACAAACAAGGTTTTTAATCTGGTTATTTTCTTGCTGTACTTCAATAAAGTTCATGCATCATAAATATTCTAATTAAATATAAGGAGATTTTATCTGTTCAACATACAATCCTAATCCCATAATCTCTTTCAATTTATCATTAATACTTTTAGCACTTCCAATATACATATAATAGTCATATCCAAAGTGTACAAACATTAGTTTATTTGATAATTTACACCAGATAATTTCTCTTAAAATAAGTCTTAAAAATATAGGTAATTCATTTTTTAATATTATCTGATTATTGCTCAAATTTTTATAGTATTTTTCAATACTAGTAGCAAAATCTGGAAAAGAATTAAAATCATATTTTTCCAATTCTTTTATTATAAAATTCTCAATATTATTTATATCCATAATTGTAAATATTGCCTGAATATAGGCATCTTCAAAATGCTTATATTCATCAAATCTAAACTCTACTCCCTCAAACCTTTTCCCAATTTCATATACAGATGTCCATTCTTCTTTCTTATACTCCCCCTGCTTATTCCTGAATTGGGGATTATATTTTGTTATTCTAAAATATTGCATTTATCATCTATCCTTCCCATCCGGTGGTATTCATAGACATTTCCTTCCCCTCTGCTCTCCCTTTCTCCGATATGCATTTGGGGAAATTAGCTTTTTCAGTCTTCCGTTTCTGTCATAGAGCTTTCTTTCCTGCCCTCCATCCGGGTATGTTACTACGGTTTCCCAGTTTAACAGGTATTACCAGACATGCTTCATCTTGTAATGTCATAATCATACTAATAAACTAGATATCCAATTGGCTGATTATAAATTTCTAAATCATTATTAAGCCACTCAGGTTGACCTTCTCTAACCTTATGAAATCTTAAAGTCACTCTGTTTGCATCACAAGATATAATAAAGCAAAACTGTCCTTTGGGTTCCAGTAGTTTTAACTGATTCTTCCACATTTCTATGGTCAGCATTGTAAGCTTTAATACAGTATATAGTGTATAATTTTGTGTTTGCAAATAAGAATTGATTAGAATTTCTGTTCTGCTAATCTCATAAAAGTTTTTTCCTCCTAAAAATTTTAGTTCTTGTTCAAATCCAGCCTCTAATTCTTCTACTTTCTCTGTCGAAATAATAATACAATCATAAACTTTTTTGAATTCCGGAAAAAACAATTTGTCCAAAGAATTTAACTCTATTTCAATCTTTTCGCCTCTTGTTTTCTCTTCCAATTTATCAAAAAGTTTTTGCATTTTCTTATTAACGGCCATTTATTCACTCTCCTAAAAATTTCTTGCCTTTCTTGATAGCTTTTTTTATGCCCAGATTGATTAGTTCCTTTACTCTGTCTTCATCACAGACATAATGATAGTACATTCTTGCACATTCACTGTCAGAGCACAGGATATCATACCCTCGTATATATCTTTTAGTATCTTTTTTTAACTTGTACCATTTTTATTCTAACACTATATGAAGAGAATTACCATACAAGAATGGGCATAAAACATATAGCAGGATTGCTTTACGATTACATAGCCGGATACCCGTTTCTGGTTTCGGATTTATGCAAGATTATGGATGAGGAATTGCAGGAAGCAACAACTTTCCAAACCTTAGTACTGTATGGACAAAGGAGGGGTTTTTGGAAGCAGTAAATTTATAAAGTGGCATTATTCATAAAATATAACCTCACTGTAATAATTCTCATCTACTTTTTTATAATGAGATTCCCGTTTTTTGAGTTTACTTCCTGCATACACTAAACAAAAATTTCCATGCAGTTCTTTTGGAGCAAACTCTTCTTCTTTCTTTTCCATATCGTCAAAATCATCAAACCGATGAAGAATAGTAATTCTTTTTTCTTCAAGCCAATCATTACATATATCATATTGATTTTCCCATATAAACTGTTTCATTTCTTTATACCCTTTTTCACTTTGAAGCTTCTTTATTGTTTTTTTATTATCCGGTTCTGGAAAAATACCTCCGTTAGGAAAAAAAGATAATCCTTTGCAATAATCAATTTCTTTAAACCACTGAATCATTTTATCTATTTCCTCTTTCTGGTTCTTCATCACCTCACACCAATAATCATTTGCACCCCAATCATCCTTATCTTCATCAAAATATTCACCTGGTTCGATTTCTTCTATTCTACTATTAGTCAAATCTTCTTTGGGACTTACGGTTGGTACTATTGCCTTTTCCGTTCTCTTTGGTGAAGTCATGGTATCCTTCCCATCCTTTTTTGTACTGCACCCACAAAGAAACGGACAAGAAAGCATAAAAATGCATAAAACCCTTCTTTTCATTACCTTTACCTCCTCTTATCCTTATTTGTAAAGTGCTGTTATTCATAAAATATAACCTCACTGTAATAATTCTCATCTACTTTTTTATAATGAGATTCCCGTTTTTTGAGTTTATTTCCTGCATACACTAAACAAAAATTCCCACACAATTCTTGCGAAATAAATTCCCCTCCTTTCTCTTCCCTATCGTCAAATCGACGAAGAATAACAATTCTTTTCTCTTCAAACCAATCATTCCTTATATCATATCTATTTTCCCATATAAAACGTTTCATTTCTTTATATCCTTTTTCACTTTGAAGCTTTTTTATTGTTTTTTTATTATCCGGTTCTGGAAAAATATCTCCATCAAGAAAAAAAGATAATGCTGTACAATAGTCAATTCCTTTAAACCACTGAACCATTTCATCTATCTCCTTTTTCTGTCTTTTCATCACCTCACACCAATAATCATTTGCGCCAAAATCATCCTTATCTTCATCAAAATATTCACCTGGTTCGATTTCTTCTATTCTACTATTTGTCAAATCTTCTTTGGGACTTATGGTTGGTACCATTGCCTTTTCCGTTCTCTTTGTCGAAGTCATGGTATCTTTCCCATTCTTTTGGGTGCTGCACCCACAAAGAAGTAGACAGGAAATCATAAAAATGCATAAAACTCTTCTTTTCATTACCTTTACCTCCTCTTATCCTTATTTGCAAAGTGCTGTTATTCATAGAATATAACCTTACTGTAATAATTTTCATCTACTTTTTTATAATGGGATTCTCGTTTTTTCAGTTTACTTCCTACATACACTAAACAAAAATTTCCATGCGGTTCTTTTGGATCAAACTCTTCTATATCATCAAATCGACGAAGAATAATTATTCTTTTCTCTTCAAGCCAATTATTTACTACATAATATTCATTCTCCGTTATAAACCGTTTTATTTCTTCAAATCCTTTTTCACCTCGAAGTCTCTTTCTTGTTTTTTTATTATCTGGATCGGTACTAAAATACCCTTCCCGAAATGTTAATCCCGTGCAATATTCAGCATCTTTAAACCATTGAACCAGCTCATCAATTTCCTCTTTCTGACTCTTCATCACCTCACACCAATAGTCATTTGCACCACAATTATCCTTATCTTCATCAAAGTATTCATATGGTTCAATCTCTTTGATTTCGCCATTTCCCAAATCTTCTTTGGGACTTACAGTTGGTACTATTGCCTTTTCTGTTCTCTTTGGCAAAACTACTGTATCTTTCCCATCTCTTCTTGTACTGCACCCACAAAGAAACAGACAGGAAATTATAAAAATGCATAAAACCCTTTTTATCATTACTTTTTCCTCCTATTCTTACTTGTCACATCACTTTTTTTCACGTTGTCCCATAGTTGATATTCGCTGTATGCTGCTGCCTTTAGAAACATAAGGACATCATAATTACTCATCTTGGTATCCTTATTATTAAACCATCTCATTATATCTGTGCCAGGTGAAGGATTTTTACCTTCGTATGCATCACCAATCCCCAGAAAATGCCCAAATTCATGTGCCACTGTATTTTTTAAATCTTTTGTTGTTCTTTTATCACCCCATGAAAATTTTGAATAAATCTTGCCCGAATGTCCACCAAGCTCCCAAGCTCTACCAATGTTTACATAACTAGTTCCTGCACCTTCTACATACTCAAGATAGTCATAATCTCCTAAATTAGGGTCATATTTGGTCTTAACTGAGGTTTTTACTTTTACCTTATAGCCTTTAATCTTAACAGTACCAGACCATTTTTGTTCAATTCCTTTTTTAAGTATTTTACGTTTCTTTTTGCTGCCACCAACAATCTGAAGTCTTGAATATACTTTTACTTTATTACCTTTTAGTTTTACTCTTACTGCATCATATTTGTAAGGTTTTACTTTTTTATATTTTTTCTGAAAGTATTTTTGAAAGTTCTTATATTTATGTCCGCTTGGATCTATATTGCTCACACTATCATTTCCACAATAGGTGTATAAATGCAGACTCATCGGCTCATTCTCTTCCCCTGTATAAGTATCCCTTGTGGTAAACCTTCCCAATGCCGGTCTATAATACCTTGCCCTGAGGTAAACGCTTTCTGTTTCCTTATCATAGTATTCTCCACAGTAACGGAATGGATTATCATCCTTTTTGTCCGGATTCACCTCATTCCCAAAAGCATCATAGTTATAAGTCTTTGTAATATTTCCGTTCTTGTCTAGCATCTGTGTCACATTACCATGTAGATCCATCACATAATACTGTTTTTCTGTTCCTTCTCCTTTGTCAGTATAAATAAGTTCATTGCCACGAATGTATCGTTTTTTCACGTTGCCTTGTCCATCTAATTCCATGACAATCTGGTCATTGTCCCATACATAAATGGTTTCTTTGCCATTGACTGTCTTTTTGGTACGCAATCCGTTGCTGTCGTATTCGTATTTTATTTTGTAATTCTTTGTCAAGGTTTCAGTTAGCTGGTTCAAGGCATCGTAATGGTTAACAACATTGTTATTTAGGCGGTTTTCTCCTAAAGTAATGTCAAGATCAAAGGTTGGTTCACTACTGTTTGTTTTTATACGATGTACAACGGCTAACTGATTTCCGTTTTTGTCATTTTTATATATGGTGACAGAATCCTGGTTTGTGTCCATATCTAAGATATCCGTACGCAGAAGTTCTTCGTTTTTATTGTACTTGTATGCTGTCTTTTGTTTTCCCACAATCATTTCTTTGCGGTTATTATGTGAATCATAAATATACTCTATTGTATCCTCTCCAGAGTGTTCTTCTTTTATCAGCCTTCCCAATGTGTCATAAGTGTAAGTTATCTCGCTGTTATAACTACTGTCTGTTCCCAGTACCTTACTGGTTTCTTTCATTTTCTGCCCATTCCGGTTGTAGGCTGCCTGATAGCTTGATACTGTTTTGCTGCCAGTTTTATTCTCTAAACTGACTGGAAGGTTTGCAACATTATAGGTATATGTAACAGTTCCTACTCCTATATCTTTTGTGGTCATGTTGCCATTTGCATCATAAGTATACTCTGCTATAGTGTTTTTTCCATTGTCTGTCTGAATGACTTTAGCAAGCCTTGAAAATGGGTCATAATCATATTCATAGGATAATTCTGTTTTCCCATCCACAGATACCGCAAAAGCAGATATGTTGTCTAATGTATCATAGGCATAGGTCTTTTCTATCGTTTTGGTGTCAGTGAAATGGGTTGTTTCTTTTGTTACCTGTCCTGATAGTGTATCATATTCAAAGACAGTATTGTCTATCCTGCTAATATTTCCATATTTGTTGTATGCATAAGTATGGGTAACTGTATTTTTTGTTTCTTTGTCAACTGCCTCTCTTTTCACAAGGCGGTTTTGATAATCATACACCTGCTTAATAATATTGCCTTTTCTGTCTATAGTCTTTATCAGGTTATCGTATATATCATAAGAATAAGTTTGGGTGTTTCCTTCAGGATCGGTTTCGGATATAAGCTGGTTCTTTTCATTGTATTCATATTTTGTTTCGCTATAGGTATCTTTCTTTGCCTTTCCACTTATCTCTACATGATATTTCTGCCCCATATAGGTATAGGAATCTTTGCCATCTCCCTCTTCTAATGAAAGAGTTAGGGTTTTTGTCAATCCTGTAAATTGGCGGATTTTGTTGCCCTCGTTGTCATAGAGGTACTGGGTATATTGGGATGATGCTGTGCCATCTGTATTATTGGTACTGTTCACTACCAGTATAAGGTTGCCCACAATATCATACTGATATTGGGTCTGGATGTAAACTGCATCAGTCTGTTGTTCTTTGGTTTCGATAAGTTTCCCATTGTTGTCATATATATTTTCTACAATTTGGTAAATTATCTCTCCATCTTTTATATTGACAGGTATGGTAGTTTTAACTAACCTTCCTGACAGATCGTACTCATACATAGTAGCATACCCTTCTATAACACCTTTGGAATCATAACTTGCTATCTTCTGCCCAATTTCATTGTAAACTTCCTTTGTAACTTGCACCTCCCACTGACTGTGTTTATCTTTTCGTTCTTTTCTGGTTATCTGGATCACGTTGCCAAAGCAATCGTACTGGTACTCATTCTGGCTTTCTTTTTCTTCCAGCCACTTGCCATTCTTATATTTTTTAACAAAAATATTTTCTTTTATTTTACGGTTGAATAAGTCATACTGGTAGGAAGTTTCTGTCTCCTGTCTGTCATTACCACTCTGAGAGATGCTCCTCTGGCTTTTTATATTCCCCTCTTCGTCTGTCACAGTTTTTGTGATATCTTCCTGTAACATTACAGAATCAAACTGGTTATAATAATTGTCTTTATCCACTTCCTGTTGGTATGCAGATGGGTCAAGCTGTTTGGTGTAGGAGGTCTGGATGCTTATTTCATCCTCTACTTTGTTTTCTTCTTTTGTCAGTGTCCATTCCTCACAATGTGCTGCGTCCATCTCTCCTCCCAAGAAGGATGCTGTTACAATTTCCTCTCCATATTCATCATAGATATAGCGGTTTCCAGCTAGTATCTTTTCACCTTTTCCACCGATATCATAATTATATTCGGTTTCTCCATTCTTTTTTGTCAGAACTTTATCTTCTTGTGGATGAAATTCATAGACTCTTTCTTCCACAAGTAGTCCTTCTGCATTGGAATTATCATTCTTACCATTATTTTCCCCATAATCATAGTCACTTTCTGTCCATGTTCCATCTTTCTCTTCTTTTGCCGTTATAGTATTTCCGAATGCATCCATAATTTCTACGGAACAACGTCCATATTTGTCTATTGTCATGGTTTTTAATGCATCTTCAGAGGTATAGGTATCTTCCTTTGTTTCATGCTGTGTCCCCACGGCCTCTATGCTGCTTTCTTCTTCACCAGTTTCCTCATTGTAGGTATATGTGTTTTTCATGCCATTTGCATCTATTATGGTAAGTTCGTTTCCAAAAGAATCATAAATAATTTCTTCCGTTACAAGAGAGCAGTTTTGTTCTGGTGCTTTTTCTGACTGGATCTTTTTTTCTTCTTTTGTCTGCTGTCCGTATGCGTTGTATGTATAATTATATTCCATAACTTCGCTTGTTCCATTTTCTGCATAGTTAGGATAATATTTTTCGGATACCACATTTCCGTTGGCATTATAAGATGTTTCCGATACGGATATAACTTTATATTCCGCATTGTTTTTTTGCAAACTTTCAGTAGTTTTTACAGAATCCACTTGATTTTCCCCTAAAATGGTTTCTGTTCTGGATTTTGTGGTTTCATCCAGATAATATTCCCGACTTTGCTCCATGTTCAGGACATACGATTTCGTGATATCATTCGGATAACCATTATTTATATTAAAATATGTATAATTAGCCGTAAATAACTTCTCTTTTCCTTGATTTTTAGCAAGATATGCGTTAGGTGATATCTCTGTCAGAATATTCCGATATGCATCATAAGTATATCCCTGTTTGCGTGTAACTGGTTTACTGCTTTGGTTCTCCCCATACTCCTTCTGTGTTTCCAACACCACAAGAGAACCCTTTCCGTTGTTATCATACTCATAAAGAGTTTCGCTTTTTTCGTTTCCATCCAAAACCTCAGCAGAAAGAAGTTTGTTACTATTGTGGATATACAAACTTACATTATTTTTGGGTTTATTTTTTAAGTGCAAGGTAGAAAAGTCAATGTCAGATTTTTTGTATGCATAGTCGGAATATTTGCTGTTATTCTTGTATGTTTCTGGATTATAGGTACTGACAATGGTAACATTTTGTATCCCCTCCTCCCCATACCGCTTAATTTCTATCTCATCAAATCCATCTGCAAAGGACACCAGTTCGTTTTTGCCGTCCTGTTTCTGGTAGTAGTCATATTTGATACCATTTGCCTTTGCTCCCGTTTCACTATCCTGCTCATATTCACGTGTCACATAGTAAAACTGTGTGACAACATCCCTTTTTTGTCCTCCTTCTGTATTCTTACTGCCACGGATAGTGGAGGCACGGTATTCGTATTTTGTTGTATTTCCATCACTGGTAATACCCGTTATCAGGTATGCTTGATTTGTGTCAGCCCGCTGTGCGGCTACATGGAATCCTGAAGTATTGACAATAGTTTCCGCTGTACGATAGGTATACTTTTCTTCTGTTCCATCCACTGTTGCACTTAGCAGCTTACTTCCATAGATTTTTTTACCATTTTTTGGTGTATAGGAAGTCCCTGTCACATTGTATGTGATAGTCTTCTGTGCTACACCACCTTTGGTTTTTTCACCCTTTACAGTTACATTTTCTAAAAAGCATAACCCATTGTTCTCTGCTCCATAATGAAAACAAATTTCCCGGCCAACAGAGTCAATAATCTTATCAAAATAAATCTTATTCCGGTAAGAGAATATAATTGTATTATCATGTGCATCTTTTTGCAGCACAATAACACCATCACTGTTAAAGTAGGTACGTAACCCTGTCTTGTCACGAAGAAGGTAACGACACTTAATTCCATCTACAGTTTTATTGATATCTTCAAGTTTCATATCATTATAATCATAGCCATCCAAGCCAATGATATCATAGGCTTTGGTGCTGCTGTCTGCACTGGTTTTTATCGCCATGGAACCTTTGCTGCCAAGATGCAGATAGATTGGCTTTGCTGCCCACTTTTCCGATTCTTCTATGCTTATGGTTTCAATCCAAGGAAAATCAAATGCCCAGCCACAACCAATACCATATACATGAAAGGGCGTATTGTCTGTGACCTTTGTCCTTTGTGTATTTGGAGTGATACTATCCTCACCATAGGCCTCTCCTTTTTTATATTGGATAAACATGTCATTCAATGCATTTGTGTGGTTTTTTAAAATATCATTGGATACTATAAATTGGTGTTCCTTGCCGTCCTCACCTTGGAAAGTAATCCAGGCATTACTAACCTCTAACTTATCTACATGTTCCACAGATGGATATCCGATATTTGCATTGTTACTATTGTAATAACGTGTAAGAGAAAAGTCCATACCACCAGTTCCATCAAGAATAAGGTCAGTTCGTGACAGCTTCAAATGCCCTGTGGCAGTATCAACTCCATCTTCTTCCTCATATTCTAAAGGAGAACCTGTTGTCTTTTCGTAAGAAATGTCTTTGTAAGTGGTTGCATATACGGCATCCTCTGCATTATCATATTCATTGTCCACAGCACGACTTATGTGTGGGTTTAATAGGGTGCCAAATGAGAGTACAGACAAAATAAGAATACATTTCACCAGTCTGCCTTTTTGAAATTTTTTTATGTAACTATTTACTTTTCTTTTTCTTCTAATGTTTTTTTTATTCACCTTCATCTAACATCCCTACTTTCTATTTCTCTTTTCGTATGAGTACACTCTACGAAATACCTCGTTTAATATTGCAACTAATTATCCTTCTCAACAAACATTTTTATTACGGTATTCCCATTTTTTACTCCTATCACAGGTATAGATTGGCAGCTCTCAATGGTTCCATCATTCTCCATCTTCCCTCTAAGTCTTAATACAATGACACCTTCTTTAGGTGCATATTGTATAAGTTGTATNCCATCTTGTCCTTTTTTCATTTCTTCTTTTTGTAAGAAGGAAGATACTTGAGAAAAAGCAATCACCTCTGGGTCAACATGCACTGTTACAATATAATCTGTATCCTCCTCACAGTTACCCNCATTGATCTGAAGTTCATAGCTTTCGCNTTCTGTCACTTTTAATTGTTTGGTAATTGATGTATTACCCATATTATAAGTTTCTGTTACATCTATCGTTCCAAAGCCCTGCATGGTTCCACCTAGACTGTAGAGGTTACCGCCTAAGACTGCAAGGTTGGAGTGTTCTTTTTTTAAGTTCAACACAGAGAGCTTGTCCCATTTGTCCAGATATACATCATAATAGATGATCTGATCTGTTTTCTTATCGTTTACCATATAAATTTTACCNTTTGCCACTGTGCCAGATAAATAACTGTCTGCATCTGCTATCGTGCTGGCTGNTCCTGCATTANCATATTCACCTNTTTCTGGCAAATATTCTGCAACATACATCNGACTTGTCAATGTATTGTCNGAAATGATGTCTGAATTAATATCTGATCCATTTCCTTCACGNAGTACGAATATTCTGCCATTTACTTCCTGTGCTTGAATGTTTATACTGGTATCTGCTGTTACATTTGTCTTCCATGTGTTTTCTGCCGGATCATATATGTCAANGCGTTCTGTACTGCCTGCCTTTGCAAACAGATAGATTTTCCCATTACAAGCTGCNGCTGGTATCTTGCTNCTTCCCTCTGGCATATCTGCTAATTTTGTCCATAATCCACTTTCTGTATTATANCAGTATGTTGCTTTTATTAGCTTNCCATCTGTTTCTGTTCCAATNTGTCCTCCAAAGATATACAATTTTTCTCCAAGTGCAAGCATGGTGGCATCATAGATTCCTTCTTCCGGATAATCAGATATACTTTTCCACACCTGTTTGTCTGGATCATAGCTTTCCATTGTCCTGACAGAACCACCACTTGCAGTATCTATACCACCAAGGACATATAATTTTTCATTNCAAACTGCACTTGCAAAACGTTCTCTTGCCTGTGTCATAGGTTTTGCATATTGCCACTTTGAGTTACTTGCTGTATTATAGATTTTCCCAGATGGCTCCCCAATTAAATCTTTACTTTCCATTGGTGTAACTGTGAATGCAAGAGTTTTTCCTCTTATATTGTTTTTGTATATGTATTCATAGGATGTGGATGTAGTCTCTATTGTATCTATTACACCATTTGCATCATAGATTGTGACAAGATATGAGGTTGCATTTTCAATAGCATCCCAACAGATATGATAACCATCCTGCATTTTTTCTCCAAGGGGATCTGCAATGGCAAAATGTTTCTTTAAAATAAGACGATATGTCCCTGTTTCTGTCCCCTTTGTGCTGACTTTCAGGTATCTCCTGCCGTTATAACCTGATACGAATCGAAAATTTTTTAATAATCCATTGTTGTCATTGTAGCCAAGACGTTTTTTCTCATTATCGTAAATGACAGCCTGTGTGTCTATCTCCCCCTCAGAATATAGTTCGTATGCAACTCCTGGCTCTGGGTCAAAATAATAGTAATTTTCCTGTCCAGATNTNAAGACATCCCGTGTAAGNANCTCNCCNTCTTTTAGNTCTGCTGCNCCNTCAAATCCAACAATCTCATAGCGTATACTAATNGATGGNNTCCTGTCNAATNTGGCTTTCCATGTACGGTTTGTATTNTCNGCCACNAATGCCACACCNTAATTTTTCTCNCCTGCATACCAGTCTTTCACAATGTCTGTCACATCACACTGNTAANTGCCTTTCTTTTGCATACNNGTTGTTGAGGANGCCACAGTTTCNTATACTGGNCGGTTATTATATGTGACCTTTTNCNNCGACCAGCTTTCCTTAACCTTGTGGATACCCACATCAAAAGTCTTGCNTGCACCAAGTGTCAATTTGGTTTCGTTTGTGATATTTAATGTAGCAGCGAGAATTTTTACGTTTGCTGTCTTTATTTCTGGCAGAGTGGATGATTTCACAAATGCCACACATTTTCCTGACTGNAAAAGCAGTGACTTGTCATATCCAAAGCTGCCGTTTGGTGCACCAGCATAAGCAGCTCCGACCTTGATATCCCTGCTATGATTCGAAGTAGTATAGGAAGTCCGCACCTCCAATGGGAATTTTCGTTCTGCACTGTTCCACCATTTTTTAGATGGGGTTAGCGTAAGCACCTTCTTTTTCTTATTGTAGGAAACCTTTACATTAGTGGTGGATACTCCGTTGTCATCCGTAATAGTTGTTTTTAAGCGGGTATACTTTGTTATACCCTTTGCCGTCTGGAAGTAGACCTCTTTATTTTTTATTTTAACTTTTAAATTGCCACAGTCTATCTGAAAAGCTATATTATCATTTTTTTGTTTCTTCTTAATAGTTATAATTTCCTGTATTTTTTCCGGAAAGATATCGTATGTAATATCTGTATTTTTCAATATATTTTTGTAAGTCACTTGACTATGATTTAACACATCTGTCTTTTCTATCTTTTTCGGATTGCGAATCTTTGCTTCTACTGTTTTTAATTTTTTATCAGTTAATGCCCAAGATAATTTGGAACTCCCACGTTTTAAAGAAATGACTGATTTAGGAGTTATTTTTTTTGATACATTAATGGATAAAGCAATTGATGTTGTTTTATATTTCTTTTTGTCTTTTGATGTTAGAGAGGTATTGATTTCCTCCCACTTTCCGTTTTTCTTATAATGCACTGGCATGGAATAGGTCACTGCAGTAAAACTACCATCTGACATGGAAAACTGTTTGACAAAACGACTACGCTTGCTTGTGAGTTCCTCCAAGATGGTTGCTTTGTTAATTGTTTCTGTGGCTATATCTGCTTTTGCATCTTGTGTGGAAGGTAAGTTTTCACCCTTAATGGATGCAAGTAAAAGGGTCATCACCAAAATACTACTAAATATAATCCTTCTTGTTTTTTTCATAAAGTACCTCCATTCTTCTACATATGTTTTCCATAATTTTTCAAAAAATCAGTATTTATACATACTAAATATAAGTTTAAAGTTTTGTTAATTATGACATTGTCACAAAAAAATGTCAATATAATTATTATAATTTATTGATAAATTATAACTTTTTATATCTTTATTTAAAAAAAATGTATTTTTTAATACTCATTAGCAAATCTCATGCAGAACTTTTTTCCTTTATAGGACGATCTTCCCTATAAAAAAAAGAGTCACACTTTTACCATGTGACTCCTTCATCTGAATTATTTCTTTATGCCCAAAAGTTTTATCATAAAATATTCCTACTCAGTTCCCTGAAAAATCTGTGCAATTGGTGAATTCTTATCTAGGAATAGAGTAGTTTTTCCATCCTTTAAGGATTCTTTTGCAGTATCCAAGGACTTTGAAAACAGATAAAAATCTGCTTTATTCTTATTGTTATATGCTTTTGACAAAATCTTCATATACTCAGCTTCACCTTCTGCTTCTATTTTATCCGCAGTGGCTTGTGCTTCCGATTTCATCACCGCAACTTCTTTATCTGTTGTATTTTTGATAATCTGTGCTTCTGATTTTCCTTGTGCCTTATATGCAGCCGCAATATTATTACGCTCTGTAATCATACGTTCATAAACTGCATCTTTATTCTCATTAGGTAAATCCAAAACCTTAATTTCAATATTGGTAATTTCTATTCCATATTGTTCACACTGGCTGCCTACACATTTCAGCAACCTACTGGAAATAGCAATCACTTTTGGTTCTTTTTCCTCTTTCTTATCAGTCTCCACTACTTCACCATTTTCAGTGGTAATATCCTTAATGTTTACACCTTCTAAAGTGTCATCTGGTTCGGATATTTCAATTTTATCATCTCTGCTAACAATGACTTCTTCCTGTGTCATGTTAGAAATTGTTGTTTTTATTGCATTATATACAATTACATCAATACGTCCTTCTGCAGTAGAAGTATTGGCATTCAAAGAAGAGGTAAATAATTTAGGGTCAGTTATTTTCCATAACACATAAGCATCTGCAATCATAGATTTTTTATCTGAGGTAATAACATCTGACTTTGGTAAATCATAAAACTGCATACTTTTGGGAATAGAATTTACTGTCTGAATAAATGGAATTTTCACCCGAAGTCCTGCACTTGCATTAATGGAACTGATTTTTCCAAATTGTTTTACCACTGTATATTCATTTTCCTGTGTGGTATAAGTAACCATCTGAAATAAAATAACAGCCACAACCAACACACACAACACAATTACTGTTTTCTTTTGTTTATTTTTCATGTTTGATACCCTCCTATTCTTTTTCTGATTTAGACTCTGCTGTATTAAAGTTTGCAAAACTTTCAATTGGATAATACTTTTGCACACTGCCATCTCCATTGTCAATAATCACTTTCATGTTTGGCAGCAGCTTCTCCATTGTTTCATAAAACATACGCTGTTTTGTAATAAGTGGATATTTTTGATATTCTTCATATTCCTGGTTAAAACGTTCTGCTTGTCCCTTCGCTTCATTAATACGGGCAGTTTTCTTAGCTTCTGCTTCCTGTAAAATCTTATCCGCTTCTGCTTCTGCTGCCGGAATCTGTTCATTACGGTACTGGTTTGCTTCATTAATAGCTGATTCCTTATTTTGCTTTGCTGTTTCTACTGCCTTAAATGCATTTTGTATTTCTTTGGTTGGCGGCTCTACATCCTGCATGGATGCATCTGCCAAATTGATTCCAATATCTTCTTTTTCCAGTTTGTTAATAATCATTTGCTTAATGTTACTTTGAATTTCTGTCTTACCAGTGGTTAATGCAGAATCCACATTATAAGCAGATAAAGTAGATCGGATGCTGCTCATTGCAATATTTTTTAAAATCTGTTCCGGTTCATCAGAAGCATATAAATATTTAATCGGATCTTTTACTTCATAAGAGATATAGAAATCTGCATTTATAAAATTATAATCCGAGGTTATCATTACAGATTCATCATCCAGATCTTTCATTGAACCATCTTTATTCTCCTCATAACCAATAGAAAAACCTCTTACTGTAGTATCTACTTTGGTCACCTTCTGAATAAAAGGTATCTTAAGTTGGAGACCTTTCCCCTGACTTGTAGTTGCTTTACCAAAAGTAGTAATAACTGCTGTCTCTGTCTCTTTTACTGTATAGAAAGAATCCAATACCACAATAAACAAGAAAATAATAATAACAATTATTCTTCCTAATTTTCCAAAAACTCTTGCAAACTTTCTTCCTACGTCATCACTGTCAATAATTACATCACCTGGTTTCATTTTCTTTTTTCCCATAAAATGCCCTCACTTTCTCCTATGCATATATTTTAGTCAAGTATAACATAAATTTTCATGGTTTGTATAGAAAAGACAAATTTTTAATAATGTTTTAATTTCTATTGACATTTTTGGGCTAAAATTTTCTATAAGTTATAGCCCTTTGTTCTCCCTTTATATAACATTCTTTTCCTATATTCACCAGTCTATATTCTTTTTATACCAGCCATATTGTTGCCAATATTCCTGCCAATGTAGCAATTAATGCTCCTTGAAGGGTATATCCTGTCTTTTTTATTTTTGCTGCACTAAAGTATACTGCCATAGTATAGAATATGGTTTCTGAACAGCTCATAAGCACTGATGCCATTACACCAATCCTAGAATCTGTACCAAATGTTTTATATATATCCAAAAGCAGCCCTGTTGCTGCTGAGGAGGAAAACATTTTTACTAATACAAGAGGCACTAATTCTTGTGGAAATGACACATACTTTGTTACTCTTCCAATCTGCATGCCTATGTATTCTAATGCTCCTGAACTTCTAAGGACAGCAATCGCTATCATTAGCCCGATTAAAGTAGGCAAAATTCCCACTACAACTTTCATACCATCTTTTGCTCCACGCAAAAATGCATCAAATATATTGATTCGCATTAACAAGCCATATCCAATTACATACAAAATAACCAGAGGAATCATAAAATCTGACAAAAAGTAAAGTACTTTCATACCTGTCACCACCATTTATGGGCTTTCAGCCTTTTTGTTATTCTATGATTTCTCTGGTTTTCTTATGAGCTATTTATTTTTATGCAAACTCTTAATCTTCCTTAGCAGAAAGAGCACAATATACCTCATTTTTATCTGGTGAATAATAAATTCTGGTTCCTCCTGCATCAAATGATTCACTATCTCCATTTTTCACTTTCTTGGCCTGCTTTTCGTATTCTTTGTAAGATTTGTCTGCATCCTCTTCCCAAAGAGTCAAAAAGTCTTTTACCATTTTGTCCATCTCATTACCATTTTTTGTCCTTATTATAACCTGGCTAATTTCATTACTATATGTGTCATACGAAACATCCAAAATATAGTCAGCATCATCCTCTACATGCCAGCTATCTGTTGTAAGAAAGGATGTATTCAAACTGGCATACTCACCTATACTGCCATATATGGCATTTCTGCTTTCTGTATTTTTATAATAGTTTTTCTTAAACACAGATTTTACCACTTCTTCAATCTTGCTTTCATTTTTGTCCATAGTGACTCCATGAAAAATAGGTTCTGCATTGGATGCTTCTCCATTTTCTTTTACCATTTCATCTGATACTTCATAAGTATAAAAATCATATTCGTCTACCTCAACGTTTTCTGGTAAATCGTCCTTCGTTTTTGGTGCCTCTTTTATAATATAAATCCCTTTATTATTGTTTGTCTGGCTCGTGTTTTCCTCTTCTGTGTTCTCATCTTCTTTTTTATTTTCTTCAGATGATAATATATCTGGTAAAATATCTCCTATTTGGGAATTACCTGATACCGATCCAACAACTGCTGCAATTGTGTTTACTCTCTCCTGTAATTTTGATAACTCTGTCGGATCCATGCTTGCCATATATTCCTGCATGTCTTCTGTTTTTTGCGTATCATAAATAGTTCCTTTTGGCGGATACACAATTTCTTCACAATCCTGTATAGACTGTTTAA
>JAAVHR010000070.1 GCA_014799595.1 Clostridiales bacterium
AGCACCGCATTTTTTGAGGGATTTGTCAAGTGTTTTGGCAAAAAAAGTGGGGGAATTTTATAAAAATAGGATTTGAAAACAGCATAAAATAGGGGCTGAACAATCCGAGAGGCTATTAATATGAAAAGGGAGGAATGTAAGGATGCAAAGAATGAGACGGCTTAGAACCACTCCAGCTATGCGGGCATTGGTGAGAGAAACAAAAGTGGATGTAAATGATTTGGTATATCCAATCTTTGTGATTGAGGGAGAAAATATCAAAAATCCTATCAACTCTATGCCAGGAATTTATCAATATTCTATAGACCATTTAGATGAGGAATTAGAAAGAATACGAGAAAGTGGAATATTATCGGTTCTTATTTTTGGAATACCAGATCATAAAGATGAGGTGGCAAGTGAAGCATATAAGGAAGAGGGAATTACCCAAAGAGCTATTCGGCATATTAAGAAAGTAATGCCAGAATTGATTGTTATTGCTGATGTTTGTCTTTGTGAGTATACTTCTCATGGGCATTGTGGGTTGGTACATGACGAAGAAATTTTAAATGATGAAACGTTGGAACTGCTTTGTGCGATGTCTTTGAGCCTTGCAAAATCAGGAGCAGACGTGATTGCACCTTCAGATATGATGGATGGAAGGGTGGCAGCCATTCGTAAAGAGTTGGATGCGTGTGGTTTCAAGAATATACCAATTATGGCATATAGTGCAAAATATGCCTCTGCCTATTATGGCCCATTTCGGGAAGCAGCAGATTCTGCACCACATTTTGGAGACAGGAAGTCTTATCAGATGGACATTGCCAATGGAAAAATGGCAATGCGGGAATTAGCAGATGATATTGAAGAAGGAGCTGATATTCTTATGGTAAAACCAGCTCTTGCCTATTTAGATGTGATAAAAGAAGCATCACAAAGATTTGATTATACCATTGCTGCATATAATGTAAGTGGAGAATATTCTATGGTAAAGGCAGCCGCACAAATGGGCTGGATAGACGAAAAGAAAATTGTAATGGAAAATATGGTTGCCATAAAACGGGCAGGAGCAAAAATTATTATAACATACCATGCACTGGATGTGGCAAGATGGATAAAAGAAGGAAAGGAGAATTTATGAGACAGGATATGTCAGAAAGTTTGTATCAGAAGGCAGTGAAACTAATGCCAGGAGGGGTAAATAGTCCTGTCCGGGCTTTTTTGTCTGTAAACCGGTCACCAGTATTTATGGAACGGGCAAAAGGGGACAAAATCTATGATGTGGATGGAAATGAATATATAGATTATGTCTGTTCTTGGGGACCGGGAATCCTTGGACATAGCCACCCCAAAGTAATAGAGGCAGTAAAAGAGGCTTGTGAGAGAGGTTTGACTTTTGGTGCACCTACTAGGAATGAAATTGTTTTGGCAGAGATGATTCAAGGTCTAATGCCTTCCATGGAAGTANTGAGGATGGTCAATTCAGGAACAGAGGCCACCATGTCTGCTATAAGAACAGCAAGAGGTTATACTGGCAGAGATAAAATTATAAAATTTAAGGGATGTTACCATGGACATTCTGACGGATTATTGGTAAAAGCAGGCTCTGCCGCATTAACTTCTTCAGTGCCAGATAGTGCAGGAGTACCTGCATCCTATACGGAAAATACCTTGGTTGCATTTTATAATGATAAGAAGTCAGTTNAGGAATTGTTTGAAAAGAACAAAGATGAGATAGCTTGTGTTATTGTAGAGCCGATTGCAGCAAATATGGGTGTAGTTTTACCAGAAGAAGGTTTTTTAGAATTTTTGAGGGAAATTACTAATAAATATGGTACGGTTTTAATTTTTGATGAGGTAATTACCGGTTTTCGTATTGGACTTGGAGGAGCACAGGAATACTACAAAGTTACTCCTGATATGACTACCCTTGGTAAAATTGTAGGTGGTGGTATGCCTATGGCAGTATACGGAGGGAAGAAAGAGATTATGGAGCATGTTTCTCCAATTGGAAAAGTATATCAGGCAGGAACTTTGTCGGGTAATCCAATTGCAACTGTTGCGGGAATTACAACTTTGCGTCTTCTTATGGAAAAAGAGGAGAAGGAAGGCTTGTATAAAAAGCTGGAGGAAAAGACCACTAGAATTGCAAATTCCCTTCGAAAAATAGGATTGCAAGTGAATCAGAAAGGTTCTCTTTTATGTGGATATTGTACGAAGCAGGAAGTGAAAAATTATGAGGATGCACTAACTTCGGATACAAAGAAATATGCAGAGTTCTTCTCTTACTTATTGGATAATGGAATCTATGTGGCACCTTCCCAGTTTGAAGCGATGTTTCTATCTGATGCCCATAGTGATGAAAATATTGAGAAAACATGCCGGATTATAGAAGACTTTGCATAGCACTAAAGTGGATAGGAGGCAGGCTATATGACATTTACAGAAAAACAGATGGAACGCTATTCCAGACATATTCTGTTACAGGAAGTAGGTTTAGAGGGGCAGGAAAAACTGTATAATGGGAAAGTGTTAATTATAGGTGCCGGAGGATTAGGGTCTTCTGTTACCTTGTATTTAGCAGCAGCAGGAGTAGGAACGATTGGTATTGTGGATGGAGATGAAGTGGATTTATCCAATCTGCAAAGACAGATTATACATTCTACAAAAGACATAGGCAAAGCAAAAGTAATATCTGCTAAAGAATCTATAGTCAAAATGAATCCTGATGTTAGGGTGCATACTTATCCATTTATGATAAATATGGACAATATTATGGATATAATAAAAGAGTATGATTTTATTATTGATGCTACAGATAATTTCTCATCAAAATTTTTAATCAATGATGCTTGTGTTATGACAAAAAAGCCTTTTTCCCATGCAGGAATTCTTCGGTTTAAAGGACAGGTTATGACTTATGTTCCAGAGAAAGGACCTTGTTACCGGTGTATATTTAAAAATCCACCACCCAAAGAAGCAATACCATCTTCTAAACAGGTTGGTATTCTTGGTGCGATGTGTGGTGTGATAGGAAGTATTCAGGCAATGGAGGCAATGAAGTATTTTACAGGTGCAGGGGATTTGCTGGTAGGAAAATTATTGACTTATGATGCATTAAAAATGGAATTCCGTACCGTTAAATTCCCGAAAAAAGATGAAAACTGTGGGGCTTGTAGTAAAACTATCATGAATGAAAGTCCAATTCTTAGTAAAAGGTCAGACCCTGTCTGAACTGTTACTAAGCAGAAAAGGAGAAATTTGTGTTATATATAGACCAAAAGGATTATGAGAAAATAATAGCCTATTGTAAGAAAGAAATTCCTAATGAAGCCTGTGGTTTGATTGGTGGAATTAGGGAAGGAAAAAAGAAATATATAAAAAAAGTCTATCTGCTTACCAATATGGATGCCAGCAGGGAGCATTTTTNTATGAACCCCAAAGAGCAGATAGAAGCAATAAAAGACTTGCGAAAACATGGATACCAGTTATTAGGTAATTTTCATTCCCATCCTGTATCTGTTGCAAGACCATCCAAGGAAGATATACGTTTGGCTTATGATATAAAAGTAAATTATTTAATTATTTCTTTAGTTAATATGGAGAATCCGGTATTAAAAGCATTTCTTATAGAAGAAAAGAAAGTAACAGAGGAAGAAGTTGTTGTAATTTAGAAAAATAATAAGGAGCTGAAACACAAATGTTTACTGTGTACAGCTCCTTATCTTTGTTATCTTTTGTATTTAGGAATTCCGTAGAATGAATTTAAAAGTTATTTGTCACAATAATTAAATTCAGTAGGGCTTTCAATTAAGGTAGCAGCTTGGAATTCATGTTTGTGTCCATTTTCTTGGTCTGTGCATTCTTTTAAATAGTGAACATGTTTTCCACCACCTACATCAATGGCTTCTCCTGTTTTACCACAGAATTCATGATAATGTTCATTTGCAAAATCTGTACGGAATGTTACTTCATGAACGTGACTATTACAGGTTTTAATAGCTTCACCAGTTACAGTAGTAAAACGATGGTTGTGGCATCCACTGCAGTTGCCCTCAAAACCAGTGCTTCCTTGAAGTTCATGAACATGTTTTTGTTTGTCGCAATTGTTGTTACACATAATAATCATTCCTTTATTGTTTTCTATACTTTATACTATGATACAAGCCGTAGAGGGTGATAAAAAAATGTGAATTAAAAAGGACAAATTAGATAGAGCTTGTATTATAGTAGAAAAATAAAAGAGAATTCGTTATAATAGAGTTATTGCACAAAATCTTGCATAATTTCATTCTTGGTACATAGCTTGACAGCAAGTGTCAAGCTTGCGAGTGAACAGTAACATGAAAATTTCTGTGTAAGAAAGGAATGATTGAATGATGTTGAAAATAAAATTGAAAGTAGATGGTATGATGTGTGGCATGTGCGAAAGTCATATTAATGATGCCATAAGAAGTAAGTTTTCTGTAAAGAAGGTAACATCATCCCACGCAAAGGGAGAAACAATTGTTATTACAGAAGAGGACATAGAAGAAGAAAAATTAAAAGCAGCAATAAATGATACAGGTTATACTGTAGTGAAAATAGAAAAGTCACCTTATGAGAAAAAGGGATTTTTATCAAAATTTTGCAAGAAATAAGCAGAGAAAATGTAACTATTCAGGTAGAAACACGCATTTACTGCGTGTTTCGTAAGAAGGTTTAAATTATACAGTGTTTAAGCCCCTTCGCCGAAGGCGAATTATAATGGGCTTAAACGTAACTGTTCATGGTTTTGAACAGTTACGAGAAATATAGTAAAGGAGTTTAGAAAATATGGAAGGAAAAGAGAATCTTGAAATAGCAGGAGAAATTACCCCAATTGTACAAGGAATTCTAAAGGATTATCAAGGAGAAAAAATTATTGATAAATTAGATGTATTTCATCAACCAGATAAAGATGTGGTAATTGATATGATACAAAAGCTGTTTCGCATTGCTTATCCGGGATATTTCAAAGATAAAAATTATAGAATGTATCATGTAGAAAACAATCTTGCTATGCTTATAGAAGATGTTATCTATAATTTAAGTAAACAAATTGCCATTGTTTTAAAATATAATCCAGAATATCAGGATAAAAATCAAAGTGAATTAACAATAGTGGCACAACAAATTGCATTAAAGTTTGCATCCCGTATTCCAAAAATCCGGGAATATATAGACACAGATTTGCAGGCAACCTTTGAAGGAGATCCGGCAGCAGAAAATACAGATGAGATTATTTACTCTTATCCGGGATTATTTGCCATTACCGTGAACCGCTTTGCTCATGAATTGTATTTGTTATCTGTACCAGTTCTGCCTAGAATCATGACAGAGTATGCTCATGGGGAAACAGGAATTGATATTCATCCGGGAGCGACAATAGGAAAATATTTCTTTATTGATCATGGAACAGGAATTGTAATTGGAGAGAGTACCATAATAGGGGAACATGTAAAGATTTATCAGGGTGTAACTCTTGGAGCACTTTCAACCAGAGGTGGGCAAAGTCTTCGGAATAAGAAAAGACATCCTACCATTGAGGATTATGTTACAATTTATTCTGGGGCTTCTATTTTGGGAGGAGAGACAGTTATTGGGAAAAATGTAGTGATAGGAGGTAATGCATTTATTACTTCTTCTGTAAAGGAAGGAACCAGAGTTAGTGTAAAGAATCAGGAATTGGAGTATGATAATAAACAAAATATTGTGCAGTCGATTGATAGAGAAGAAGATGAGGCTTGGTTTTACATAATATAAATCGTGTTTCTGGACAGTTTCTGCTTGATTCAGTAGAAATTCCAAGCTATAATAGTTTTGAGGTTATATATCCTTTGTGAATGGCTATACGATTTACATAAAAAATACAGAAGGAGAAAGATTTGGGTACAGAGATAAAAAATGCAGTAGAGGCAACAGATATAGATGCCTGCTATGATGAAAAGGCAAAGCGGTTGTTAAGTAACAAAATTATATTGGCACATATTTTAGTAAAAACGGTTGATGAATTCCAAGGAATGAATCCGAAAGATGTGCAATCTTATATCGAAGGCGAGCCTTTTGTCAGTGAGGTTCCAGTAGAGCCAGGGTTGACAAACATAGCAAAAGAAAAAGATGGGCAGAGAATTGTCGGAATGAGTACAGAAAATGCAGAAATAAATGAGGGACTGGTAAGGTTCGATATTATCTTTTATGTGCGTGTGAAAGACGGAATTTCACAGGTTATTGTAAATCTGGAAGCACAGAAAAATGAGCCAACAGGTTATCATATCCTGAACAGGGCAGTTTTTTATGCCAGCCGTCTTATTTCCTCGCAGAAGGAAAGGGACTTTGTCAAGATGAAATATAATGACATAAGGCGTGTATTCTCCATTTGGGTTTGTATGGGAATAGATGAGAACTGTATGGATTATGTGCATCTGGCAAATGATAAGCTGCTGGGTTCTTACCATTGGAAAGGCAGGATGGATTTGCTGAACATTATCATGATAGGCATTTCAGACGAAGTTCCAAAGCATGATAACAAGTATGAGTTGCACCGTTTGCTAAGTACGTTGCTCTCGGTGGAATTATCTGTAAATGACAAACTTGGCATTATTGAAACAGAATATGATATTCCAGTAGAGGATAGAATAAGAGAGGACGTGAGTGAGATGTGTAATCTGAGCCAGGGAATTAGAGAAAAGGGAAGAGCAGAAGGAGAGGCTATAGGAAAAGCCCAAATTATTATTAATATGTACAATAATGGGTTTTCAATGGAGCAGATAGTTCTTGCCACGAATAAGAGTATAGAAGAAATTAAAACAATTATTGAAGAAGATAAGCTGGATTTTTAGTGCAATGAAATCAGTAGAAGATATATGGCAATCAGGAATAGAGGGACTGGATATGCTGTTTATAGAATGCTACACAGAACAGGCAGATATGCTTACGTTGATGTGTTTATTCTGGATTGCAGACAAAAAGTTCTTGCATTATGGAAATAACCTGTTATAATGAAAAATAACTGAATAATAACAATTGGTGCCATTACAGCAGAAATATATGGAAGATACTGCTAATAGAGAGCAGTTTTGATATCATTTTGTTGATAATGGTTAAAAGGGAAACAGGTGTAAGTCCTGTACGATCTCGTCACTGTAAGCCAGGAGTATAAAACAGGTGCATAGCATAGCCACTGAGAATATTGGGAAGGCTGTTTTGTATGGAGATAGGTAAGTCAGGAAACCTGCCAGTTGTTGGTACAGGAAGCAGATTCCAGATCACGAGTAATTGGTCGTACCGAATAGTAGCATGTAACAGAAAGAGTAGTAGATTTCTTTCTAGTGCTGCTGGTTCTTTTGCTCCGTCGAAAATTGTTTTTTTGACGGTTTTCTTTTTGTGTGCAGATGTATTTGGCATAGTGAGTGGTGAGCTGGTTAATTAACTTGTAAAAATCTGGAAAAAATTCTGTATTATATTCAGAAATTATAAAAACCAGGAGGAAAAAAGAATGAAAGCAAAGAAGGTAACCAGAGTATTATTTGTAATGCTATTAGCAGCAATGGTAGGAACAGGATGTTCTAATGGTAAAACAACAAGCAGCGATAATGTGCAGACAAAGGTGCCAGAGACAACAGCAGATGGGAATGGCGAAAGTAATCAAAAGGAAGCAGACGAAGAAGAAGAAGAGAATTATGAGACAGGAGATGCAGCTTTGGATAATACAAGAAATCAAAACGAAATTGGTGAAAATGAACTTTTAGTAGTAAGTTTTGGTACTAGTTATAATGATAACAGAAGATTAACCATCGGATCTATCGAGGATGCAATGGAAAAAGCATTTCCAAAGTACTCTGTCCGAAGAGGATTTACCAGTCAGATTATTATTGACCATGTAAAGAAAAGAGATAATGCAGAGATTGATAATGTCAAAGAAGCATTAGACAGGGCGGTGGATAATGGAGTAAAGAAACTGCTTATCCAGCCAACACATTTAATGAATGGTTTGGAATATAAAGATTTGGAAGAAGAAGTGGCAGGTTATGCAGATTCTTTTGAGAAAGTTGTAATTGGAAAACCACTTTTAACTTCCGATGAAGATTTTAAGGCAGTTATGGGTGCAATTGTAGATGTTACAAAACAGTATGATGATGGAGAAACAGCAATTTGTTTTATGGGACATGGTACAGAAGCTGATTCTAACAGTGTATATGAAAAGATGCAGAATACACTTACAGAAGCTGGAAAAACAAATTATTTTGTAGGAACTGTTGAAGCAGAACCTAACTTAGATGATGTTTTAGCAAAAGTAAAAGAGGGAAAATATAAAAAGGTAGTTCTTCGTCCTCTTATGATTGTAGCTGGAGATCACGCAAATAATGATATGGCAGGGGATGAGGAGGATTCTTGGAAGAAGACTTTTGAATCTGCTGGATATGATGTAGAGTGTGTAGTAGAAGGACTTGGACAATTAGAAGCAATTCAGAATCTTTTCGTAGAACATGTGAAAGAAGCAGAGAAAGAACTAAATAGCACAAAATAGCAAACATTGAATAGAAAAATAGAATAAGAATAGAAAGAATGTGGGGGTACTTGTAACAGTTAAGCCTGTGGGCTGAACTGTTATGGGTACTTTGATAAGAAATGATAAAGTAGCCCCATATAAAGGTGTAGGGATGAAAAATAAATTATTTGTAAATATAAGCATGATTTGTTTGACAGGAATACTTCTTATGGGATGCGGAAGTGATAAAACAGAATTATCTGCAAACAAAAATGTGGAAACGGTATTACAAGAAAATAAAACAGAGCAGCCAGAGAAAGACAGCCAGGTTGCATCCAAAGAGGAGATGGCAAAGCCTGTAGAAGTGGGTTCTAAGAATCTGGTAGCAATTACTGGAGATAAGATAAAAGATGGTAAATATGAAATTCAGGTAGAATCCAGTTCCGCTATGTTTAAGATCACCCATTGTGATTTGACTGTAAAAAAGGGAAAAATGACAGCAGAAATGACTATGAGCGGAACGGGTTATGCAAAAGTTTTTATGGGAACTGGAGAAGAAGCAGTAAATGCAAAGGAAGAGGAGTATATTCCTTATGTGGAAAATGAAAAAAAGGAACATACTTTTACCGTACCAGTGGAAGCTTTGGATAAAGAAATAGCATGTACCGCATTTAGTATCAGGAAAGAAAAATGGTATGACAGGACATTGGTATTTTCCAGTAAATCCCTTCCGACCGATGCCATAGAAGGAACAGGAAGTACGGTAGAAAGTCTTGGATTAAAGGATGGAAATTATCAAATAGAGGTTACTCTGGAGGGTGGTTCTGGAAAATCCAATGTAAATTCCCCTGCGAAGCTTTGCATTAAAGAGGGAAAGGCTTATGCAACCATTACTTGGAGCAGTTCAAATTACGACTATATGAAAGTAGACGGAAAAAAAATTGAGCCAGCCAGCAGAGAGAAATTTTCTGTGTTTGAGATTCCTGTAGATGTGTTTGACCGTAAATTTGCTGTAATAGCAGATACAGTTGCGATGAGCGAACCTCATGAAATAGAATATACTTTATTTTTTGACTCCACTACATTAAAAGAGAAATAAAGGTTACTGTGAACATCAAAGGTGTGAACAATAACAAGTAAAGTCAGGATAATAATAGTTTGCAAGTAACTATTCAGGTAGAAACACGCATTTACTGCGTGTTTCGTAAGAAAATTTAAATTTTATAGTGTTTAAGCCCCTTCGCTGAAGGCGAATTATTATGGGCATAAATGTAACTGTTCATGGTTCTGAACAGTTACGTTTGCAATATAAAACATGGATAATTAAGGATGAAGGAATGAATGGAAAGGTATGGTAGGATGAGGAAAAAGACTAAGAAATATACAAAGATAGTGATAACCATAAGTGTTATGGTTTTCTTTGTTCTGGCTGTAATTATTTTTCTACATGCCAATATATCTAACCCAAAGACGGATTCCAGTGTGACATGGAGTGAGAAAATTCCCATTAGAAAGATGAAACTTGATTATGCAAAAGAGTTTTCCATAGAGTATTACGAGGAAGGATACACATTAATCGAAATTGGAGATACGGACAAATTTCTTATGATACCAGAAAATAAGGAAATACCACAGGGATTAGACAAAGAAGTTGTACCAATTTACCAGCCATTAAGCAACATTTATCTTTGTGCAACGGCATCCATGAATATGTTTGTAGAATTAGATGCACTGGATACTATCCGTCTTTCTGGGACAAAAAAAGATGGATGGTATATTCCAAAGGCAAAAGATGCAATGGAGGAAGGTCATATTATTTATGCTGGAAAATATAATGCACCTGACTATGAAAGTATATTAAATAATAATTGCCAATTGGCAATAGAATCCCAGATGATTTATCATACACCAGAGGTAAAAGAAGAATTAGAAGAATTTGGAATTCCAGTATTGGTAGATTACTCCAGTAAAGAAGAGGAACCTCTTGGCAGAGCAGAATGGGTAAAATTATATGGTACATTGACTGGGAAGGAAGAGTTAGCAGAACAGTTATTTCAGGAACAAAAAAAGGCATTTGAAAGTGTTATAGAAGGAGAAAATACAGGGAAAACGGTAGCATTTTTCTATATAACTTCAAATGGGCTTGCCAGTGTACGAAAGCCAAGTGATTATGTTGTAAAATTAATTCAGTATGCAGGAGGAAGATACATACTGGAAGACTGTGAAGAAGAGAAAAACGGAATTTCTACCATGAATATGCAATTAGAAGAGTTTTATGCAAAGGCGAAAGATGCAGATTATATTATTTACAACAGTACCATAGGTGGAGAACTGGAATCCATGGAACAGCTTAAGAATCAAAGTGAATTACTGGCAGATTTCCGTGCAGTAAAGAACCATAATGTGTGGTGTATTCATAAGAATCTTTATCAAGAGTCTATGCAGATGGGAAGTTTGGCAAAGGATATTCATTTGATGTTGACCAAGAAGGGAGTAAAGGATGAAGATTTCACATTCTTATATAAAGTGGAATAAACAGTTACGATGGGTGGGAGGATTCGCTTTTTTGGGAATTTTGTTGTTTATTCTTTTTTGTATGAATGTATGTATAGGTACAGTATCTATTTCTATTAAAAATATAGGTGCGGTTTTATTAAGACAACAAAATAATGAAATGTTTTATAATATTGTTTGGAAAATCCGTTTTCCAAGAGCCATTGCAGCAATGGTTCTTGGAGGCGGATTAGCTTTATCTGGATATCTGTTACAGACTTTTTTTCATAATCCCATAGCCGGACCTTTTGTGCTTGGAATTTCATCAGGAGCAAAGCTTGTAGTGGCAGTGGTTATGATTGTATTGGTGAAACAGGCAGTAGAAATTAATTCATGGACTTTAATTGTGGCAGCTTTTATTGGAGCAATGTTAGCCATGGGACTGGTTTTGCTAATGTCTGGAAGAATCCGTAATATGTCCCGTTTAGTTATTAGTGGGATTATGATTGGGTATATTTGTTCTGCTATTACAGAATTTCTAGTAGCTTTTGCAGAAGAAGATGATATTGTAAATCTTCATAGCTGGTCTATGGGAAGTTTTTCTGGAATTACCTGGGATAATGTTAAAATAATCACAATAGTCATAGGAATCACTAGTATTTTGGTATTCTTTATGGCTAAACCAATGTATGCATATCAGTTAGGAGAGGGGTATGCGAAAAACATGGGAGTGAATATTGTACTTTTCCGAATGCTGCTTGTGTTGTTTTCCAGTGTGTTATCTGCTTGTGTTACTGCATTTGCAGGTCCTATTTCCTTTGTGGGAATTGCTGTACCACAATTGGTAAAGGTTGTCTTACATTCTTCTAAACCAATTTTAATGATACCAGCAAGTATACTAGGAGGGGCTGTATTTTGTTTAGCTTGTGATTTGTTAGCACGGACACTTTTGGCACCTACAGAATTAAGCATTAGTGCAGTAACGGCAGTGTTTGGTGCACCAGTTGTTATTGCTGTAATGCTAAAAAGAAAGGGGTAGGAAAAGGTGGAAGAGATTTATTTTCAAACAAAAAAAATGACCATAGGATATCAGAATATCCCAATAATCCGAGATATTGAAATTGCTATAAAGCGAGGAGAGATTTTTACTCTAATTGGCCCTAATGGTGCAGGGAAAACCACAATGATAAAGAGTATAGTGGGACAGTTAAAGCTGTTAGATGGGACGATATATCTGAATAAGGAATCTATGGAGGAATTATCTGGAAAAGAATTGGCAAAGAAGATGGCAGTAGTTCTTACAGATCAGGTAAAAACAGAATTATTCACCTGCGAAGATATGGTGGCAACAGGGCGTTATCCCTATACTGGAAGATTTGGAATATTAACAAAAAAAGATTTGCAATATGTGGAGGAGGCTATGGAATGTGTCCATGTGTCAGAATTAAAAGACAGGGATTTTAGGGAAATCAGTGATGGACAAAAGCAAAGAGTGATGTTGGCAAGAGCAATCTGCCAGAAACCGGAAATTCTTATTTTGGATGAACCAACTTCTTATTTAGACATTCGTTATAAATTGGACTTTATGTCTGCATTGCAGCAAATGACCAGAAAGGAAAATATTACTGTGATTTTATCCTTGCATGAATTGGATTTGGCAGAGAGGATTTCAGACAAAATCATGTGTGTACGGGGAGAGTATGTAGAAAGGGTTGGAACACCAGAAGAAATTTTTCAAAAAGATTATATCCGCAGTCTGTATGGCATCGAGAAAGGTTCTTTTGATGAAGAACAAGGCAGGCTGGAACTGCCTAAAATAACAGGAGATCCAAAGGTATTTGTCTTAGCTGGAGGTGGGAAAGGTGCATCGGTTTACCGGGCACTCCAACGAAAGGGCATACCTTTTGCAACAGGGATTTTACAGGAAAATGATGTAGATTATCCGGTTTCCAAGGCATTAGCACAAAAAGTTATTTCTCAAAAGTCATTTACGAGAATAAGTGAAGAAACATATCTCAAAGCAAAACAACAAATCGACCAATGTGAAAAGGTATATTGTGCCATTCAGGAATTCGGTGAATTAAATATGGAAAATTATAAGCTTATGGAATATGCAAAAGAGTTGGGAAAGCTAGTGTAGTGATATACTTGTGTAACAAATATTAAGAATTAGCAGTTTTACTTGTCTTTTTTTAACATTGACAGATTATGTGTTAGTTTCTATAATGGAAAAGAGAAGCTCGTAACAAAAAAGGAGAAAAGCTGATAGATAACTTATCAGAGTTTACAAGAAGATGGAAGATAAGATATATATAATTATTTCAAAAACACCAACAAAGTTTGCATATTTAATCCGCAAGTTTGGAAAGGTGCAATACAACCATGCTGCAATCAGTATGGATCCAGAGTTAAAAGAAATATATAGTTTTGCAAGACCACAATATAAGGGAGTATTATTGGCTAAACTGGTACATGAATCGTACGAAGGATATACTCTTGGAAAGACAAAAGCAGAGGGAGTTATATTTGAAGTATCTGTTACAGAGGAAGAATATCATTGGATAGCACAAACGATTGTCAAGATGCAGAATGATTCGGAGGTTTTATATAATCTTTTTTCTGTGTTGCTGTATCCTTTGATGAAAGGTATGGAAACATACAAAGCCTATACCTGTATTGAATTTGTTATGCTTATATTAGAACATATCGGGTATTCTTTGGAACGTCCCAAATGTAAATATAAACCAGATGATTTATTGAGCATTTTGGATAAAAAAGAAATATATAAGGGAGACATTGGAAAGCATCTGGAGCAATCTTCCCGAGATGAGAACTATTTTGCTCCTTTAACAAAAAAGCAGATTTTACATAGTGGAAGTACATTATGGGAATTGTCTAAAAGATTGATATTTCGAAGAAGATATCGTAGAAAAATGGAAAATAGAAGAGATGTTGAGAAAGCAGGAAAACCTATTATATAAAAGGTACCCTGCTTTTTTCGTTTAATTATGGGTTACTATCGCAGCCAGAAATTTGCTGGAAATAATTACAAAATTATTAACAAAGGGTGTGAAACGTTACATTTTGGTTAATTTTTATAAAAAACATAGAAGATTTCATTAAATTTTGGTAGTATTATATTAGGTGAAAATATGGCAAAAGTATGTAATCAAAAAGATTACTATATTTTAAGAGGAGGATTGCCATGAATGAAAAAATATTAATAAAATTGTTTCAAAATGATAACCTTTTACAGGAGCAGTTTAACAAACAAACAGATGAATTTTTATATTATGATATAAAAAAGGAAATTTTATATGCTTATTCTTGTGAAAATGAAAACTGGGTACAGTCTTTTGTATTTACAGATTGCAGCAAACGTTGGGTGGAGTTAATTCATGAGGCAGATGGGACCATAGTAGAACAGTTTTTGACAGAGCTTAGAAGAGGAGCAAAGCAGGCTGAAATGGTGTGCCGTTTTCATGAGGAAAATTCCTATGCATGGTATTTTACTTTCCTAAAGGCTGTGGAAGGACAGAAGGATGACAGAGAAGCCATTGCTATAGGATATCGAAGGAATCTCTTGCTTGGAAGCAGCCATAAAGAAGTTTTTGTTTCTAATGCTATGGATTATCTTACAAAGGTATATAAAAAGCAGCAATTTAAAAAATGTGTAGAAGAAAACATGAGACGTTATACAAATCAAAAAGGTGCTTTATGTGTGTTGGACTTTAATAATTTTCAAATTATTAATGAGAAGTTTGGATATAAAACTGGTGATGCATTATTAAAGGACTTTGTGAAAGTTATACAAAGGAATATTGTTACATCGGATTTAGTAGGAAGATTATCTGGGGATACTTTTTTAATATATATGAATAATGTAACAACGGATATACATTGGAAGGAAAGTGTACATAATATTTTAAAGCAGATCCGGCAAACATATCATAATAATCCAATGTATACATACGTTTCTGTTCATGCAGGGGTAGCTTTATATCCAAAACATGGGAAAAATTATGATATTTTGTTGGAACGTGCCAAAGAAGCATGGACTTATGAAAAGTTGATGCACTCTGAAGGAGTAGAGGTGTACCGTGAGGGGATGCTTCGGAGAAAATGGGATAGAAGAATTATTGAGAATCCGGAACAAAGAAGTTTTTGGCAGGATTTTAAGCGATATAAGGAGACTTGTCCGGTTCCTGAATTTACCAAGGATTTATTTCAAAGTGTTGGACAAATTGGAAGTTCCATCGATATACTGTTAGAAAGAATTGGAGAACGTTATCAGGTGTCTAGTGTACATATTTATGAGCTGTTAAAGATAAATAAGCGTATTTGTTGTACTTATGAGTGGCATAAAGAAGCAAATAATTCCAATATTATGCATACTCTTGGAATTTCTGATGAAAATGTAGCAAATAAGGTTAGGAAAGCAAAAGTAAAGGGAATGACCCAGATATTTGAGCGTGAGGAGGAACTCTTTGGACTGCCAAAGAAAGATAGAAGTGAAATGCCATATTTGGCAAATGGAATGTATGTAGAACTTATTCATAAAGAACATTATTTTGGAAGAATGATTCTTGTAGATGATGGTGTATCCCGTATATGGACAAAAGAGGAGATACAAGAATTAGAATGGTTTGGAAAGTTTTTTGCCCAGATGTTTTGTATGGGAAACCGTGAGGATTGCCCTGAGTTTGGATACCGGAGTCAAGAGAATTGTGATTCTCTCACTCTTTTGTACAAGGGGGATGCCTTCCTTGAAAATTTGCAAAAGCTGATTACAGAAAATAAAGATAAGACTTATTTACTTGTATATTCGGATATTAGTAATTTTAAATATGTAAATGAGACTTTTGGATATGATGTAGGTGACAGTATTCTTCGCAGATGGGCAGATATTTTATTAGAGGATATTCCAAGTATTGTATTTGGCGGAAGAATATGTTATGACCATATTGTTGGTGTAAGAGAGATTGATAAGAATCTTTCAGAAAATGATATTCTCAAATGTTTAAAAGAAACGAAAAGTATCATGGAACATAAACTCAGAAAAGAATATCAAGGAAGCAATATTACCATTAATACAGGGGCTTTCTGTCTTCGGGAGGATGTACCGGATGTGAGTGCAGCACTGGCTTATGCAAATATGGCAAGAAAGCTTTCTAAGCATGGAGGAATTCGTTGTGTGCTTTATACAGATGCTATGCGTAAGGTAGCAAACCGTGAGATGGAACTTGTGACTTGTCTGGAAGATGCCATCCGCAATCGGGAGTTTGTGGTATACTTACAGCCCAAAGTAGGTTGTAAGAGCGATAAGGTGGTTGGTGCAGAGGCATTAGTCCGCTGGATGAAAAATGGAGAATTGATTTATCCAGATGCTTTTATTGGAGTATTTGAGAAGTATGGTTGTGTAGTGGATTTAGATTATTATGTGTATGAAGAAATGTTCCGTTTTGTAAGAAAACGGATGGATGAAGGAAAGCCTTTAATTCCTATTTCCTTAAATGTTTCCAGGGCACACATGGTAAATACAGATTTAATTGATAAGATAGAATCCCTATTAGAAAAGTATAAAATACCAACAGATTCTATAGAATTTGAGATTACAGAGAGTCTTTATTTGGAAGATTTACCGGGACTTGACAGAGTTTTAGCCTATTTTAGGGAACGGGGATTTGCAATTTCTATGGATGATTTTGGAACAGGATATTCGTCTTTGAATGCCATTAGTACTTTGCCAATTGATGTAATTAAGATGGACAAGATATTTATGAAACGGGATGGTCTTGGCAAGAATGACAGAATTATTATTACACATATTATTAGTATGGCAAATGCACTGGAAAAGAAAGTGCTTTGTGAAGGTGTAGAAACAGATGAGCAGAAACGGTTCATAGGTTCGGTAGGTTGTGATAGCTGGCAGGGATATTTGTTTTCTAAACCAGTATCTGTTTCGGAATTTGAAAGAATTGTATCGGGAAAAGAAGAGTAGATGGGAGGGTGTCATATATTTGTGTGACACCCTCTTTTTCATATTGTTCTCCTAAGATTCCAAAAGAATAGAAGGATTATTTTTAAAATAGCCGTGAAGATAATCGGTGATCCATTTTGTGTCTGGGGAGAATTTTTCATCAAATAGAAAATAAAACTGATTCGCTTTATAATCTGAACGGAATAGAGGGGAAACGCTGGTATGGTAGATAGGATAAAAAATACCCTCTTTTCTCTGATAACAGTTTTCACGTTTTGCCTTTTGGCGGTAGTCTTTATCGACAAAAGCAGCAACACTTTTGTGTATAGCAGTATCCTCCATAGGCAGATAGTAGTAATCTTTGTAATTCTCATAGAAAAACTTTAATTCCCCTTGATAGGAACAAATCTGCAGAAAAAGAGAATTTTCTTTTATAATCAGAGTATCCCCATTGCCTGTGTAGGTGAGTGGACAAGGGAAAGAAGATGGAAGCGTGGCTGTTATGGTCATCTGGTTTTTCTTTGGAGTGATAGAAACCATAGTAAAGTCCATGGAACCTTCTAATAAATCAATAAGATATAAAACGCCGGAAAATTCCAGCATTCCGGTTAAATCCTCTTCATTATGTAACAGAAGAGTATGCATAAGGGAATTAGTTTCTGCATTATTTCCAGTTTGGCATTGTTTAATATATTTTTGATAGATTTTAATAAGTTGCCCTCCATGATAGATGTCTTCTCTTTGAATATGCAAAAAGGCCTCAAGGGTTTTTTGTTTTATATTTTCAACTTTTAATTTTTTCTTATGAGGGAATATATGTTTGTAAATATCAATCTGTGAGATTTTATCTAATAATTCTATCTCTTTGATTAATTGATGTTGGGAACATTTCTCTTTTAGGAAAGGGATATCAAATCCCAGTCCATTATAATGAACCAAGCAGTGGAAATTTGCCAGAAAAGAAAAAAAGCTTGTGAGAATTTCTTTCTCGCTCATGTAATCATTGGCAAACCATTGTTTTAGATGCCATCTGTTTTTTTTGTAATAAAGTACGCCAATTAAATAAAGAGCAGAGGTTTTTGGGGAAAAACCAGTAGTTTCAATATCGAAAAATAAGGTTTTCTCCTTCTGGGGCAAAGGATAAGAAAGGATGCCAGAACATTTTTTTTCTATAGTAAGCATGGTATTATTCCTCTTTTCTGTGTTAGTGAAATTAAGTAATTGAGAAACTCAATTTACTCTATGAGTTTTTGTGCAAAGTTCACATATCACCGCAAGGCATGTTTTCACTGCTCTCAACCGTAGTGGTACATAATTGAATAAAAGTGTCGGTTACTACACACGGCGTGTTTTTGTAACCGCCTGCTATGCATTCGCAATTACCTATTAGTGAAGTATTTGTTTATAGGCTGATTATATTACTCCAGCTCTGAAAAATCAATGGTTCATCCTATTTTTTGCAGGATGGAACGGTTGTTGTGTTATTGTCCACACCTATGGTGCTAACAGTAACGGAATCCAGCCTATCTATAATTCACCTTCGGCGAAGGGCTGGATTCTTGGCTGTTCTACGTTTTGGCACATAGCTTGACAGCAAGTGTCAAGCTTGAGAGTGAACAGTAACGTTGTTGTTGCTTATTTGTTATATATGCTATATAATAAAACAAAATAAATATAAAAAATGGAAATAGTAAATAAATAAACATAATATAAAAAGATAAATTTGCATGTTTTTTTGAAAAGGTGTATAATAAATCATAGGTTTTTGTGTGATATGTCATATAGAAAGAAAAGGGGGAGCGAATATGAAATCTAAGATAAACAGGAATAAAACAAGAATAGTAAGTATACGAACGAAAATTCTTTTACCTACCAGTTTATTAATTGCGATTGTCTGTATTAGTATGGGTATGCTGCTATATCATCGTGCGAAAGAGGGCATGATTGCTATGGGGGTAGAGGAGGCACAGATGGCCTCTAAGATAGCTGCAAATGCAGTGGATGGTAATCTGTTAAAAGATATTGTTCCCGGAAGTGAAGGAGGGGAGACTTATCAAACTATGCTTACTCAGTTAAGAAAAACGCAGGAAATCTGTGGAATTGCTTATTTATATACCTTATATACAGATGAAAAAGATGTGTTTTATGCCATAGATACGGATAGTTCTAATTTGCAGTCAAAAGTAGGGGACGTTTTTGAGAGTTCATACGAGGAATTGAAGTCTGTCTTTGAAGGAAAAGAACACGTACAGGATTATATTGATGAATCAGCATCTGGTAATTTGATTTCGGCATATCAGCCAATTATTAATGATAAGGGTGAAGTGATCGGAATATTAGGAAGTGATTATGAGGCATCTTCTGTAGTGGAAAAATTAGCTATTATTCGAAATATTACTATTGCCATTTCTATAATATGTTTTTTGATTGTTTGTATTGTTTTGTTTATAATTATTAATGGAATTATGAAGAGCCTTTACAAAGTAGATGACAAAATTTACGAATTAGTGAATAACGAAGGGGATTTAACACAGAAAATATTTGTGACATCTGGAGATGAGATGGAATTGATTGCTACGAATGTGAATAAACTTTTGGAATACATAAGAAGTGTTATGTTAAATATCTCAAAGAATTCCCAAAAACTAAATTTTTCTTCTGTTTCTATTGCAGAGGAGTTATCACAGGCAGAACTAAATATTACAGATGTCTCTGCTGTTATGGAACAAATGAGTGCAGCCATGCAGGAAACCAGTTCTTCTTTAGGACAGATTAATTATTCGATTCAGGAGATTTCTGATGCAATAGAAGCTATTGCACAGAGAGCAGATAAGGGCAAAGGTTCTTCTGAGAAGATTAAGAAAAAGGCATCAGACATATATAAGAATGCAGTTGTGGAACAGGAAAAAGCCCGAAACCAGGCAAGAGATATGGCTTTGGCAGTAAATGACAAAATTGAAAAATCAAAAGCAGTAGAAGAAATTAGCGAACTGACTACAAATATTTTAAATATTTCAGAAGAGACAAATTTATTGGCATTGAATGCCAGTATTGAAGCCGCACGGGCAGGAGAAACCGGCAAAGGTTTTGCAGTTGTAGCAACAGAAATTGGACATCTTGCAGCGAATTCTGCAGATATGGCTACACAGATTCAGGAAGTAAGCAAACAGGTTATTGGAGCTGTGAATGGACTGGCAAAGGAGGCAGAGAACATGCTAACCTTTATGGAAGAAACAGCAATCCAGGGGTATGCAAAGCTTCTTGATACCAGTGAGCATTATCAAAGTGATGTGGGAGATACCAACCGAATGATGCAGGATTTTGCGGATGCCAGCAATAAATTAAAGGAAAATATTTCTTTTATTAAGGATGCGGCAAAATCAGTGAATATAGCGGTAGAAGAGAGTGCAGAAGGAATTCAGAGTGTAACACAGAATGCTGTGGCACTTACTACTGGTATAGGAGGAATTGGTGTAGAAGCGAACTCTAACAAAGACATTGCCATGGAATTAGATAATGAGGTGAATAAATTTAAACTGGAATAACAGAGGATAAAAATAAAAAAATAGATAGAATAATTTTTTTAAAAAGCTCAATAATAGGGTTAGAATGTAGAGATATGTTCTAACCCTTTTTGGAGTTGTGTTATGGTTGTAACAGTTCAGCCATGTCTTTCATATTTTGCCAGTATATACAACATGACTAAAAGTATTATAAATGAAAGTTGATTGCTATGTGCTTCGCACTCCCGCAATCACTAACTGTATTTGTATTTCAGGCTATCGCCCTACATACTCATACAGTTTAGCCAGCCAAATGTCTACATTTCTTTGCAAGCAAGCTTGCACAAAATGCAGCCGTTTGTCAGGACTTTCATAGTAAAATATTCATGTATGGCGTTAAGCATATAAAAGTATATGAGCACATTGCCCTCTATGAGCAAGCTCCCTCATGCAAGTTGCACATATACTTTTGCATGGCTGAACTGTAACTTAAAGTTAGGATTTATTTTCAAAAAAGTTCCAAGTGAAGCAAATTAAATAAAGGAGGACAAGATTTATGTCATTAATAGGAAAAGAAGTTAGTGAATTTAAGGTACATGCTTTTTATAAGGATGAATTTTCCACAGTAGAGAAAAAGGATATTATAGGAAAATGGTCTGTATTTTTCTTTTATCCAGCAGATTTTACTTTTATTTGCCCTACAGAATTGGAGGATTTGCAGAATCAGTATAGTAAATTTAAAGATTTAGGGTGTGAAATTTATGCAGTATCAACAGATTCCCACTTTGTCCATAAAGCATGGAAGGATGCTTCAGAGCGTATTAAGAAGTTAGAATATCCAATGCTTGCGGATCCAACTCATACTTTAAGTTATGATTTTGATGTATTGATTGAGTCTGACGGACAGGCAGAGAGAGGAACTTTTGTGGTTAATCCAGAAGGAAAAATTGTAGCTTATGAAGTCAATGCTGGCAATGTAGGGCGAAATGCAGAAGAATTACTTCGTAAGGTTCAGGCATTACAATTTGTAGCAGAACATGGTGATGAAGTATGTCCTGCAAAATGGCAGCCAGGAAGCGATACATTAAAACCGAGTCTTGATTTAGTTGGAATATTGTAACTATTCAGGTAGAAACACGCATTCACTTTGCGTGTGACCTGAGAAGAATGAAAGTTGATTGCTATGTGCTACGCACTCTCGCAATCACCAACTGTATTCGTATTTTGGGCTGTCGCCCTACATACTCATACAGTTTAGCCAGAGCCAAATGTCTATATATTTTTGCAAGCAAGCTTGCACGAAATATAGCCGTTTGTCAGGACTTTCATAGTATAATATAGAAAGGGAGAACCCTGATATGGAACAGTTATATGATGTGATTATTATTGGAGGCGGACCATCTGGTCTGTCAGCAGCAATTTATCTGGCAAGAGCAAAATATAAGGTGCTTGTTATAGAAAAGGAAAAATTTGGTGGACAGATTACAATTACTTCTGAAATTGTCAACTATCCAGGTATTGAATCCACTGATGGAAAAGAACTTACAGAAGCAATGCGGTATCAGGCAGAAGATTTTGGTGCAGAATTTATATTGGCAGAAGTAGTTAGTATTGATGTAGAAGAAGATATCAAAAAAGTAGTAACTGCTAAAGGAAAGGAATATCAGACTATTGGTATTGTATTAGCTTTAGGTGCTAGTCCTAGAAAAGTTGGATTTCAAGGAGAAAGAGAATTTCAGGGCAGAGGTGTGGCTTATTGTGCCACCTGTGATGGCGAATTTTTTACAGGCAGAGAAATTCTTGTGATAGGTGGCGGTTTTGCCGCAGCAGAAGAAGCAATGTTTCTTACCAAATATGCCAGCAAAGTAACTATATTAGTCCGTGATGAAGCTTTTAGTTGTGCGGCAAGTGTGGTAGAAAAGCTAAAGAAATATGATAAGATAGAAGTTCTTTATCATACAGAAGTAATCGAAGCTGGTGGAGAAGATATCATAAGCTATGCGAAGTTAAGAAATAATCAAACTGGCGAGGAGTGGGTATATCAGCCAGAGGATAAAGGCAGCATGGGAATTTTTGTGTTTGCTGGTTATGTACCTGCAACTGACTGGATACAGGGGCAAATTGAGTGTGAGCCACAAGGTTATATTGTGACAGACAGAGATCAGAAAACAAGTGTAGCTGGAGTTTATGCTGCCGGGGATGTATGTGTAAAGAAACTCCGGCAGGTCGTGACTGCTGTTTCCGATGGAGCGATTGCGGCTACATCATTGGAGAAATATGTTTCGGAAATCAGAGAAAAACACAATCTTCCGAAAGCAAATATTCAGCAAAAACCAGAGAAAAGCAGGGAAAAACGGAGAGAAAGAAAAAATGTATCTCATCAAGAAAATCAAGAGGGTGTTTTTCTAACAGAGGATATGAAGTCGCAGTTAAGAGAACTTTTTGCTAAATTTGAAAAGGAAATTACAATTGCTGCAGTGATAACAGGTACTGGAGAGAAGGAGTTAGAAGGATTTTCTAATGAATTGGTAGGATTAGGAGATAAAGTAAAAGTAGTTGTGGAAAGAAAACAAGAGGATACACCATCCTATTTGGATATCAGGGTTAATGGAAAAAGTATTGGAATACGTTATTTTAGTATACCAGGTGGTCATGAATTTTCTTCGTTTGTAGTTGCTCTATACAATGCAGCAGGACCTGGGCAGGAGATTCCTAACGAATTGGAAAAACGTATCCGGAATTTGCGAGGAGATTATACAATACAAGTAATGACAACACTGTCTTGCAGCAATTGTCCAGATGTGGTTATGGGGACACAAAAGATTGCAACACTTTCCCCTAATGTACAGGCAGAAATGTATGATGTAGCCAAGTTTCCAGAAATTCGTGAACGATATAAGATTATGGCAGTGCCATGTATGGTGCTAAATAAGGATCAAGTTTATTTTGGTAGACGGGGATTGGAAGAAATACTTGATATAGTAGAAAGTAAAAATTAGAGTAACTATTTAGGTAGAAACACACATTTACTGCGTGTTTCGTATGAAAAAGTAAATTTTACAATGTTTAAGCCCTCTTCGCCGAAGGCGAATATTCATGGGCTTAAACGTAACTGTTCATGGTTCTGAACAGTTACAAATTAGAAAAAATGGAGCTGTATGTATAATATTAATATCCACATACAGCTCCACTGTTTTTTGCATATATTTTTGAACTAGTACATAGACTTGTAAAAACGGTGAGTTTGGGGATTTTCTCAATGAAAAGCTATATTGAAGAGAGGGCAGTAGCCATTGCGAATTACATTGTAAATCAGAATGCTACAGTAAGACAGGCTGCGAAACAATTTGGGATTAGTAAATCAACTGCACATAAAGATTGTACAGAACGGTTGTCTACAATTAATCCGGCACTGGCAGCAGAAGCAAGAAAGGTATTAGATGTAAATAAGCAAGAAAGACATATTCGAGGAGGTTTGGCAACGAAAGATAAGTATAAAAAAGAAAAACATATTCATGCATAAGATACATAATCTAAGAGGGATTATTAGGATAAATATCAGAAGAAAAAGAAAAGATGCCATGTATACAGATTAAAAATCTACATACATGGCATCTTTGTTCCTATATGATGTCTTTAATTTTCATCGGCAATCAATGAAATCTCAATCTTCTTGTCACTTTTTAAACGATATAAGCGTACTTTAGAAGTTTTTACTTTGCGGTTTTTTACACTAACTGTAGAGCCACCTTGTGTCCACTTCCAATTCTGCTCAATTAAAGTAATGGTAGAACCATCCTCAGAAACGCTTTTTGCAATAGCCCAATGGGTTGTACCATGTCCCGTATTCATAGCAACAATATCTCCAACACGAGGATTCTTTATTTTTTTGAAAGAATCACCCTCTGCATGAGGAGTACGGTTGTACAATAAATTATTGACATTCACACCATAGACTGTTTTGTAATAGCGTTTTACAAATGCTGCACAAGAGTAAAACTTATTGCTTCCATCATTTGGTCCTTTACGATAGTAAGCTTTTACTCCGTTTAAAGTATCCACAGCTTGTTTTGATCTTTTTACAATACGGATACTTTGCTGTTTTAGACGTTGCGTAGTACTTTTTGCTTCGGCATGTCCTGCGTAGGGCTGCATCACTGTAGTAATCATAAGCATTGCTACAAGGAAAAAGAGCAGCCTTTTACATGTTTTCTTCATGATAAAAAATCCTTTCCTGCTTTAAACATAGGCGTTTGCTTTGGTAAAACTTTCCTACTTGGCGTTTTATTTGTTTGCCTGAAAATGTATAAAACTATTACATTTCTTAACAAACCTTTAACATTCTAACAAATTTCTTACAAAAATGCAAGGATTTTCCACAAAAAGCAAAAGATTTGTTATAAAATCACAAAAAGAGAATATAAATTCTGTAGGCATTGAACCTTGATTTTAGGTATCAATGGTGAAAAAAATAAAAAAATGTACGAGAAAAATACAAAATTCTTGAGGATTTTTACTAGAAAATGAGGGAATAAGTCTATTGTATTCCTATATTTGGAAAAATAGAGTGAAAAGTGGGTAACTATTCAGGTAGAAACACGCATTTACTGCGTGTTTTGTAAGATGATTTAAATTTTACAGTGTTTAAGCCCCTTCGCCGAAGGCGAATTATTATGGGATTAAACGTAACTGTTCATGGTTCTAAACAGTTACAAAAGTGGTAAAAAATGATAGAAAATACAGAGGATATTTTTGGGTTAAATAAAAAAATTATTTATTTTGTCGAAGAAAAGGAGTAAAATGGTTCTGTGAGAAAAAAATATGATAGTTTCGCAATTGCCTAAAATATTAGGAAGAGGGAAGGAGTCAATTATGAGAGGTGCGACATTTAAAGGCGGTACACATCCTTTTGAAGGAAAGGATATGTCTAAGGATTTACCAATAAAAAAATTGTTGCCTGGTAATGAGATTGTATTTCCATTATCTCAGCATATCGGTGCACCAGCAGTTCCAATTGTCCAAAAAGGGGATACCATTTTGGTGGGGCAGACCATAGCACAGGCAGGAAGTTTTGTATCAACGGATATTTGTAGTTCTGTGTCCGGAATGGTAAAGAATATTGAGCCAAGACTGACTGTATCTGGTGCAAAAGTGAATTCCATTATTGTGGAAAATGATAATCAATATGCAACAGTAGAAGGATTTGGAGAGAAAAGAGAGTATCAATCTCTTTCTAAGGAAGAAATCCGAAAGATTATAAAAGAAGCAGGCATCGTTGGAATGGGAGGAGCAGGTTTTCCCACTCATGTGAAATTAACACCAAAAGATGATGCTGCTATTGATTATATTTTGGTAAATGGTGCAGAATGTGAGCCATATCTGACTTCAGATTACCGGATGATGTTAGAATGTCCTCATGACATTGTGGGAGGGCTGCAGATAATTTTATCTTTATTTCCAAATGCAAAGGGTTGTATTTGTATTGAAGATAATAAACCAGAAGCAATTCGTACTCTGAAAGAGGCTGCAGAGGGCAAAGACAGAATAGAGGTTAAGGTGTTAAAGACAAAATATCCCCAAGGAGCAGAGAGACAGCTTATATATGCAGCAACGAAAAGAAAGATTAATTCTACTATGCTTCCGGCAGATGCAGGATGTATTGTGAATAATATTGATACGGTGATTTCTGTGTATAATGCTGTATGCAAAAATATTCCTTTGATACGGCGTATTGTGACGGTTACTGGAGAAGGAGCAAACCATCCACAGAATTTTGAAGTTCCGACTGGCATGAGCTATCAGGAAGTCTTAGAACAGGCTGGGGGATGTAGTGAAGACACAGTAAAAATTGTGTCTGGTGGACCTATGATGGGAATGGCACTTTTTGATATTCAGGTGCCGGTTATGAAAACTTCCTCTGCGTTGCTTTGTATGACAAAGGATGAGGTAGCAGAGCATGAGCCAACAGCATGTATTCGTTGTGGAAGATGTGTAGATGCTTGTCCAAGTAAGCTGATACCTCAAAAAATGTTAGAATATGCAGAGAGATTTGATGAGGAAGGCTTTGAAAAAATACATGGTATGGAATGTTATGAGTGTGGTTCCTGTACCTATGTGTGTCCTGCAAAACGCAGATTGACACAGGCTTTTAAGCAAACACGCCGTAGTATTATAGATGCAAGAAGGTAACAGTTCAGGTAGGTCTGCACACTCCGCTGTGCAGACCGTATAAAAGAATAAAACCGGAGGGGAATGGGGCAATTTATATGCGAAGCTTGCCCCATTCCATAACAGGTCAGCCTCGGCTGAACTGTTACGCAAGAAGAGCTGCATCTAAGAAATAAGTATGATACTAGCGTACTGTACCATTCACATTTCGCCAAATAACTTGTCTGAATTTCCATCTGCCACGTTGTCTTCACTCAACGATGCCACCGCATCGCCTCGTTCAGCCGCCTTGCAGACTGAAAATTCAT
>JAAVHR010000071.1 GCA_014799595.1 Clostridiales bacterium
CTACTGAATTGCTGGATAAGTTTATGTAAGAGGGATTATGAAAAAATCAGGCAGCCGACTTTGTTGTTAGCTGCCTGATTTTTTATTTCCACTTCTTTTTCTGGGAAAGATAGCACACTACACCTACAAAAACCATACCACCAAGGATATTCCCGATTGTTACATAAAGAAAGCTAGGGACACTGCCTATAGATAACAAATCAGAACATTGACTGGCAGTAATGCCATAAAGTTCTTCCGCTTTTGCAACATATTGTGGATTTGTAGCTGCAAGCATTCCAGCAGGAATGTAATACATGTTTGCAACACAATGTTCAAAACCAGAAATCACAAAAGCACAGATCGGGAAGAAGATTGCCAGAATTTTTCCGGTAACATCATTGGCAGCAGCAGCCATTAAAATAGCAAGACAAACCAAAATATTACACAAAATTCCGCTTGCAATAGCTGTTCCTGGTGCAATTCCAGCTTTTGCAATGGCTACTTTAATAGTATAAGCACCAAGTCCGCCATTTGTATATTGGAATTGTCCAGAATAAAATACCAGAATATCAACAATTAAAGCTCCAATTAAGTTGGAGATATACACAACTACCAGATTGCGGATTAGTTGAGATGTTTTAATTTTTTTGTCTATACATGCCATAATCATTAGGCAGTTGCCAGTAAACAATTCACCACCAACCAATACCACAAGCATAAGACCTACTGGGAAAATTGCACCAGCCAAGGTTCTTGCCAAACCAACATTTGCAATATTATGTACAGCAACATTACTGGCAGTACCGCCAAATGCAATAAATGCACCAGCCATAATGCCAAGAAGCATCATTTTACCAAGAGGCAGGGTTGCTTTTGTTACTTGTCCATCAATACTATTATTGACTACCTCTAAAGGGGTATAAAAACTTTTATCCATTGTGCATTAACTCCTTATTCATATATTTTATTATTTATAATCCTTGTAACAGTTAGCACACAGGCTTAACTGTTACTAATCCTCTACTTGTCAATCGTACTACTATAGAGNAAAAAAGTCAAGTTTTTGAAGGATAAGAACAGGCATAAAAAAAGAAAATGTACATAGCGTATTATAGAAAGGATCGTTGTAACAGTTCAGGTAGGTCTTGCACACTCCGCTTTAAAGACCTACTTGAACTGTTACGAATCATCAGGAGATGTGTGATGATAAAAATAAAAAGAATTTTAGGATTGGCACTCAGTGGAGTATTAGCAATAGAAACCTTTACCGCTTGTGGCACAGCAAAAAACAGCGATATAATTTCTGTAGTAACAAGAGAAGAGGGATCTGGAACCAGAGGATCTTTTGTGGAACTTACTGGTGTTGAGACAAAAGATGCGAACGGCAATAAAGTGGATGATACTACAGTAGATGCTATTTCTGTAAATAGTACTGCGATTGTGATGACAACTGTAGCTGGAAATAAGAAAGCAATTGGATATATTTCCCTAGGTTCCCTAAATGATATGGTAAAGGCAGTACAAATTGATGGGGTAGCCCCCAACTCCGAAAATATAAAAAATGGCAGTTATACTTTAGTAAGACCTTTCTATGTGGTAACAAAACATGACCTTAGTAAACCGGCACAGGAGTTTATGAATTTTATACTAAGTGATATTGGTCAGGAGGTAGTAGTTGGAAAAGGATATATGAAAGTGGATAATACCAGAAACTTTATCCCTAGCGATGTTGGTGGAAAAGTGATTATAGCAGGATCTTCTTCTGTAACTCCAGTTATGCAGAAATTGCAGGAAACATATCAGAAAATCAATCCGAAAGTAAAGATAGAAATTCAGGAGAGTGATTCTACTACTGGTATAAATTCTACAGCAGATGAGACATGTGATATTGGCATGATATCCAGAGAACTAAAAGAAAAAGAAATCAGGCAGGGACTAACAGCAACAGTAATAGCTATAGATGGTATTGTAGTTATTGTGCATAAAGATAATGAAATAACAAATTTATCAATGCATCAAATAAAAAATATTTTTACAGGGGCTATAACAAGGTGGAGTGAAGTAAAATAGAGGTAGGGAAAATGGCAAAAATAAAAGAAAAAGTTATGGAGATAATATTTGCATTTACTGCTTGTGTATCTATTCTATCAGTAATACTAATCTGTATATTTTTATTTGTCAATGGTGTTCCAGCAATAGAAAAAATAGGATTACGAAATTTTCTACTAGGAACTACATGGAAGCCTTCCATGGAAGTCTTTGGAATCTTGCCAATGATTATGGGAAGTTTTTATGTAACAGCAGGGGCATTGATTGTGGGTGTTCCTGTAGGCATTCTTACAGCAACCTTTATGGCAAAATTTTGTCCACCCCAATTATATAAGGTATTAAAACCTTGTATTAATCTAATGGCTGGAATCCCCTCAGTAGTATATGGTTTTTTTGGATTGTGTGTAATGGTTCCAATGACCAGAGAACTTTTTGGAGGTGATGGAAATAGTATATTAACAGCATCTTTTCTTCTTGGAATTATGATTCTGCCTACGATTATTGGAGTATCAGAGACTGCAATCCGTGCAGTACCAGAAAAGTATTATCAAGGAGCATTAGCATTAGGTGCAACCCATGAAAGAAGTGTATTTTTGACAGTGCTTCCAGCGGCAAAATCTGGTATTTTAGCAGGGGTAATACTAGGAGTGGGGCGTGCGATTGGGGAGACTATGGCTGTTATTATGGTAGCTGGAAACCAACCTAGAATGCCCAAAGGAATACTTGCAGGTGTCCGGACTCTTACCGCTAATATTGTACAAGAAATGGGATATGCCCAAGGACTTCATAGAGATGCATTAATTGCAACAGGTGTTGTATTATTTGTTTTTATTTTAATGATCAATTTAATCTGTTCTACTATAAAAGGAAGGGAGGACAAATAATGGAAAAAATTGAAAAACAAAGAGAAACGGAGAAAATTGTTGGGATAAACCAGCAAACACAAAAAGAAAAAATTGCGGCTTATAAAGAAAGTCCACTGTCATTTTTCCTGTGGATATTAGTGTTATTAGCAGCAATTTTCACCATGAGTACCTTTGGTTTACTGGTTACATACATTTTAGTCAAAGGTGTTCCCAATCTGACCCCCTCCTTATTTGCATGGAAGTATACCTTAGAAAATGCATCCATGATGCCTGCAATTATAAATACTATTTTAATGACCATATTATCTTTATTGATTTCTATGCCTGTTGGTATTGGTGCTGCCATTTACCTGGCAGAATATGCCCAAAAAGGAAATAAGCTGGTAGGAATTGTACGGATTACAGCAGAAACTTTAACAGGTATCCCTTCTATCGTATATGGACTTTTTGGAGCATTGTTTTTTGTAATAACACTTAAATGGAAATTATCTTTGATGTCAGGGGCTTGTACTCTTGCAATTATGGTTTTGCCAGTAGTTATGCGAACCACAGAAGAAGCCCTTCTGTCTGTGCCAGATGATTACCGTACTGGAAGTTTTGGATTAGGTGCTGGAAAGCTTCGGACTGTGCTTCGTGTAGTTCTTCCTAGTGCGATACCAGGAATTTTATCTGGGGGCATTCTTGCCATCGGACGAATTATTGGAGAAACGGCAGCATTGATTTATACCGCAGGTAGTATTTCGGAAGTTCCCAATAGTTTTTTTGATTCTGCAAGAACATTGGCGGTACACATGTATCATTTATCCAAAGAAGGATTGTATACCAATCAAGCGTATGCTACGGCTGTAGTATTGCTTGTTTTTGTATTGTTAATCAATTACCTTTCGGATTTGCTGGCAAATAAATTGTCAAAAGCAAGTGGCGGTGAAAAATAATGGAGAAGATACCCATGCATAAATTTAAAATTAATAGGTTAAATTTATATTATAACCAGTTTCATGCATTGAAAAATATCAGTATGGGATTGCCGGAAAAGGAGATTACTGCTTTTATTGGACCTAGTGGTTGTGGAAAGTCAACATTTTTGAAGTGTCTTAACCGTATGAATGATTTAGTAGAAGGGTGCAAAATTACAGGAGATGTAAGACTGGATGGTGAAGATATTTATGGGAAAATGGATATTAACAAACTAAGAAAAAGAGTAGGAATGGTATTCCAGAATCCCAATCCATTTCCAATGAGTGTTTATGATAATATTGCGTATGGACCAAGAACCCATGGAATTAGGTCAAAAAGCCGGTTGAATAATATTGTAGAAAAATCTTTGCGGCAAACAGCTATATGGGATGAAGTAAAGGATAGATTGAAAAAGTCAGCCATTGGACTTTCTGGAGGACAGCAGCAAAGACTCTGCATTGCAAGAGCTTTAGCAGTGGAGCCTGAGGTGATATTAATGGATGAGCCAACCTCTGCACTGGATCCAATTTCTACATTAAAAATAGAGGAGTTAATATTAGGGTTAAAAAAAGAGTATACTATTATTATGGTTACACATAATATGCAGCAAGCAGCCAGAGTGTCAGATAATACAGCATTTTTTCTTATGGGAGAAGTTGTTGAATTTGGAAGAACAGAGAGAATATTTTCTATGCCAAGGGATAAAAAAACAGAAGAATATATTACAGGACGTTTTGGATAACAATAAAACTGTTACTGTTCACACCTGCGGTGCAAACAGTAACAGAATCCAGCCTATTGTAATTCGCCTTCGGCGAAAGGCTGGATTCTTGGCTATTTTACATTCTTGGTACATAGCTTGACAGCAAGTGTCAAGCTTGTGAGTGAACAGTAACATAAAACTTTCTAAAGAAAATAAAAAACAGATATTTACTATTTGTGATTCCTATTTTATAATGGAGAGGTATGCATTACCTTATAATGTAAGAAATGGATATTTATTCAAGTGATGAATAGATATAGAGAAGGAAGGTTGGTGCAACATTGGTAGATTTACTGTTCACACCTACGGTGCAAACAGTAACATAATCCAGCCTATTAAAAGTTCGCCCTCGGCGAAAGGCTGGATTCTTGGCTGTTCTATGTTCTTGGCACATAGCTTGACAGCAAGTGTCAAGCTTGTGAGTGAACAGTAACCTGCTAGATTCTTAACATATCAGAGAAAAATAGGAAGTTGGTGCAAAAATGGATATATTTAATGTATTATCTTTGCTTGGCGGTCTGGCGATGTTTCTTTACGGAATGAATGTAATGGGAGACGGACTTGCAAAGACAGCAGGAAGTAAGTTGGAGCAGATTTTAGAAAAACTTACCTCAACGCCAATCCGTGGTGTGATTTTGGGTGCTTGTGTAACTGCAGTTATTCAGTCATCCTCTGCTACTACGGTTATGGTAGTAGGATTTGTAAACTCCGGTATTATGAAGTTATCTCAGGCAGTAGGAATTATTATGGGTGCCAATGTAGGTACTACCATAACTTCCTGGATTTTAAGTTTATCAGGAATTGAGGGGGAATCCGTCTGGATTCAGCTTCTGAAACCTTCTTCCTTTTCACCGGTACTTGCTGTGCTGGGAATTGCATTTCTTATGTTTGCCAAAAGTGACAGAAAGAAAGATATTGGAACGATTTTACTTGGCTTTACCGTCTTAATGTTTGGAATGGACATGATGAGTGATTCTGTATCTGGTCTTCGGGATGTACCGCAATTTACCAATATTTTAACTATGTTTTCTAATCCATTGTTAGGAATGGTTGCAGGAGCAGTTCTTACCGCAGTGATTCAGAGTTCTTCGGCATCCGTTGGTATTTTGCAGGCACTTTGTATAACTGGAGCAGTGCCATATAGTGCAGTCATTCCAATTATTATGGGACAGAATATTGGAACTTGTATCACAGCTTTATTATCTGCTGTAGGTGCCAAGAAAAACGCAAAAAGGGCAGCAGTTGTACATTTGTACTTTAATTTATTGGGGACAGTAATATTTATGACAGGATTTTATCTGTTAAATGCATTTTTACATTTTTCTTTTATGAATGGGGCAGCAGATGCGGCTGGTATAGCAGTTGTACATTCATGTTTTAATGTAATTGCAACTTTATGTTTGCTTCCATTATCTGGTCTTTTGGAAAAACTGGCAATAATTACTGTCAGGGAAGACAAGGTCACAGAGCAGCCAGTGGGAAGTCTCCGGCTTTTAGATGTACGTTTTCTTGAGAAACCAGCATTTGCGGTAGCACAATGTGTAGAGGTTGGAAGGCAAATGGCAGAATTGTCCAAGAAGGCATTATTTATAGCATTGGATTTATATGAAAATTATGATGAGGAAATGGCAGCAAAGGTAATAGAAATAGAAGAAGAAGTGGATTGTTATGACGATGAACTTGGAAATTATTTGGTGAGACTGAGCAGTATGCCTCTTTCTTATGAAGATAACCAGAAAGTTACGAATCTTCTTCATTGTATAGGTGATTTTGAACGTATTTCAGATCATGCCATTAACATTATGGAAATAGCCCAACATATGAATAATGGACAACTTAATTTCTCAGAACATGCCAAACAGGAGTTGAAGAATTATTCCAATGCTTTGAGAGAAATTATGAATCTGGCTTTGCAGGCTTTTATAGAAAATGATATTGAGGCAGCAATTCGTGTAGAACCATTAGAGGAAGTCATTGACTATCTTCATGCCAAAGTAAAACGTCATCATATAAAGCGTTTACAGAGTGGAAAATGTACCATTGAATTAGGACTTGATTTAGAAGATTTAATTACCAATTATGAAAGAACGGCAGACCACTGCTCTAACATTGCAGTTGGAATGTTACAGACAAGAGTGGAAGGCTTAGAAGCACATGAATATGTGATTGAATTAAAGAATGAAGTTGGCGGAACTTTCCAGAAATTTTTTGAAGAGTACAGAATAAAATATGTGGACAACTTATAGATAAATGATAGAGGGCTGTTGCACGAAGAATGGGATAGAATAATCTATGCTGTTTTTGTGTAACACCCTTTTGTGCATAATAGGAGATTATTCTATGTTATGGTATAGAAAGGAAGAGTGCTATGGCAGAATATAAAAAAAAGGATTGTTATGTAAATCGGGAACTTTCTTGGCTAAAGTTTAATGAAAGGGTATTAGAAGAAGCAGAAGATACCACAGTGCCTATTTTAGAAAGATTGGGATTTATTTCCATCTTTCAGAGTAATTTGGATGAATTTTTTATGGTGCGGGTAGGTTCTCTTCATGACCAGATGCTGCTTTCTAACGAGGTAAGGGATAATAAAACCACTATGACCAGCAAGGAACAGCTTCGTGCAATTATAAAAGAGACAACAGAAATTATGCTCCGTAAGGATTGTGCATATCAGAATATTATGGGAGAATTAAGACAATATGGCATACACATTAAAAAGTACAAGGATTTAGCAGAAAAAGAACAAATAGCACTTTATGCGATGTTTAAAAAGGATATTAAGCCATTACTATTTCCTATTATTCTGGGGAAAAAACAACCCATACCATTTTTGCGGAATAAGGAAATTTATGGAATGGCTGTGTTAGAAACAAAAGGAGGAAAGCGTAAGATTGGTATTGTACCGTGTAGTACACCTCAATGCAAACGATTGTTAGAGGTGGGCTTGGAAAGTGGAAAATTTATGTTAATAGAGGAAGTGATTCTCCATTTTCTGGAAAAAATCTTTACAGGTTATAAAATTGTAGAGAAGGCTTTAATCCGTATTATACGAAATGCAGATATTGACGAATCAAGTGTATATGATGAAGATCTTGATTATCGGGAGCATATGGCAGAAGTAGTAAAAATGCGTAGAAAATTATCTCCGGTCCGAATGGATATTTCTAGGAATCTTAGTGAAACAATTATAAAAGAATTATGTGATTACTTAAAACTTGAAAAAAAATGTGTATTTCAAAGCAGCTCTCCTCTTGATTATGGCTTTATGGGATGTATTAAGGATTATTTAAGAGATAAAAAAGAAACAATTTATGAAAAACGCAGGGGTAAATATCCAGTCATGCTGGAAAAAGGATATGTTATACCACAAATTGAGAAAAAGGATGTGTTACTTAGTTATCCTTATGAAACTATGGAGCCATTTATCCGTATGTTGCGGGAAGCTTCAGAGGACGAGGAAGTAGTAGCAATCCAGATGACACTTTACCGTTTGGCAAAGAACAGCCAGGTAGTGGAAGCTTTAATTCAGGCAGCAGAAAATGGAAAAGAAGTAAATGTGCTAGTAGAATTAAAGGCAAGATTTGATGAAGAAAATAATATTAATTGGTCAAGGAAACTGGAAGAAGCCGGATGTAATGTAACCTACGGATTAGATGGGCTAAAAGTACATTCAAAACTTTGTTTGATTACAAAAAGAACGGAAAATGGTGTAAGATATATTACGCATATTGGTACAGGAAACTATAATGAAACAACAGCCTGTTTGTATACAGATTTATCTATTCTTACAGCCAGACAGGATATAGGAGAACAAGTTGCAGAGGTATTTTGGTGCATTTTCCTTGGAGAGACTATAAAAGAAACAAGAGATTTATTGGTAGCACCTAATTGTTTGCAGAACCGGATTCTCACCATTATAGATGAGGAAATAGAAAAGGCAGAAAGAGGAGAAAAGGCATATATTGGCATTAAGGTGAACTCTTTAACAGATAAAGCAGTTATTGATAAATTAATTTGTGCCTCCAAGGCGGGTGTGGAAATCCAGATGATTATTCGGGGAATTTGTTGTTTAAAGCCTGGAATTCCAGGGTATACACAAAATATCCAGATAAAAAGTATTGTGGGACGGTTATTGGAGCATTCCCGTATCTACATATTTGGAGCAAGTGGGAAACATCGAAAAGTCTATATATCCTCTGCCGATCTTATGACAAGAAATACATTGCGAAGAGTAGAAGTGGCAGTGCCAATTTTAGACCAAACATTACAAAAAAGAGTGGAAGAAATATTCTCTTCTTTGTGGAAAGATAATATGAAAGCAAGGCAGATGTTACCAGATGGCAACTATCAAAAAGTGAAGAAAAAAGAAGAAGCCTTTTGTGCACAGGAATTTTTTTACAACCATTAAGAATGGGGTTGAGGAATGATATGAAAATAGACAGATTAATTGGGATCTTATCTATTTTGCTACAACAAGACAAAGTGACTGCACCATACCTTGCAGAAAAATTTGAAGTATCAAGACGTACAATTATGCGGGATATTGAGCATCTTTGCAAAGCAGGAATCCCCCTTGTAACCACACAAGGTCAACAAGGGGGGATTTCTATAATGGAAGGATATACAATAGAACGTACGCTTTTTACTTCTAAGGAAATGCAATCTATACTGGTGGGTTTAAAAGGTTTAGATAGTGTAGCAGGAACCAATCAATATCAACAACTTATGGATAAGTTATCAATCAAAGGAAATCATATACTGGCATCGAATTATAATATTCAAATAGATTTATCCTCATGGCACAAATCGTCTCTGGCTCCTAAGATTGACAGGATTCAAGCAGCCATAGAGGAAAGTCTGGAAATTGAATTTTATTATTATGCTCCAAATGGAGAAAGTAAAAGGATAATTGAGCCTTATATTCTGATCTTTCAGTGGTCATCATGGTATATTTATGGATATTGCAAAAAAAGAAGAGACTATCGATTATTTAAATTAAACCGAATGCAACAAATACAAATAACAAAAGAAAAATTTCAACCACGCCCAGTTCCTCCATTAGATTTTTCATCAGATAGAATATTTCCAACCTCCATTGAGGCAAAAGCAGCATTTTTACCAGAAGCAAAATGGCAATTAATTGAAAATTATGGTATGGATAGTTTTACAACAAAAGAGGATGGACGGCTGTATATGGAATCAGGATTTACAGACAAGGAGAATCTTTTTTATTGGTTACTAAGTTTTGGAAATCAGGTAGAATTAATAGAGCCAAAAGAATTGCGGGAAGAATTTGCTACATTTTTAAAAAAGATACAAAAAATATATACAAAAGACATCTGAATCATGACATACAGATGTCTTGTTTTAATTGTTATACTTCGTTTGTAACAATAAACCGAGGTTATTCACGGTCTTAAGCATGACTTAGTCATGCTTAATAGGTCAATTGACGATGATTGCAGACAGGTGACGCTGCCAAGCAGCTCCTAGCTGCGATAGCCAGTGGTCTGCAATATAAGTAAGTCGTGAATAATTGAGGATAAACCAACATTAGACATGTGAAAACTGTCAACTGTGTATAATGCAGAGAAAGGAAAGGGACAATATGAAGTATGAAGTAGTAGAATTAGAAGAAAAAATAGTAGTAGGTGTAATGGCAAAAACAAATAATTTTGCACCAGATATGGGACAGGTAATAGGTGGGTTATGGCAGAAGTTTTATGATGGAATTTATGCAGAAATTTCTAATAAAGCAAATGAGAAGGCTCTTGGCATATATACAGATTATGAAGGTGATGAAAAAGCAGATTATCATGTTATAGTTGCTTATGAAGTGGAAAAAGCAGAAGAAATCCCTAATGGAACTATAACAAGAGTATTACCATCTGGAAAATATGCGAAATTTATTGTAAGAGGACACATGCAAAAAGCAGTAGCAGAGTTCTGGGAGAAATTATGGCAGATGGATTTGCCAAGAACATTTACCTGTGATTTTGAAGAATATCAAAATGGAAATATGGAGGATGCAGAGATACATATCTATATATCTGTCCAGTAACTATTCAGGTAGAAACATGCATTTACTGCGTGTTTCGTAAGAAAAAGTAAATTTTGATTGTTCTAAGCCCTTCGCCGAAGGCGAATTTTCATGGGCTTAGAACGTAACTGTTCATGGTTCTGAACAGTTACTCTATCCAATAAAACTTACATACTGCCTTCGGCGGCACCACCATAAATGAAAGTTAGGAGAAAAGTATGCATTTTGTAGAAGCGAAGGGAATCTTATCAAACAAAAATGGAATGAATATTTACCGGGGATGTACCCATGGATGTATCTATTGTGACAGTCGGAGTAATTGTTACCAAATGCAACATGATTTTGAAGATATTGAGGTGAAGAAGAATGCTGTAATGCTTTTGGAACATGCTCTATCACATAAGAGAAAGAAATGTATGATTCGAACAGGTGCTATGTGTGATCCATATATGCATTGTGAAGAAAAATTACAAATGACCAGACGTTGTCTGGAGGTAATTGCAAGATATGGGTATGGTTTATCCATTCAGACAAAGTCAGACCGTATTCTTAGAGATATAGATTTGTTAAACGAGATACATAATCAATCGAAATGTATTGTGGAAATTACAATGACTACATATAATGAGGAATTGTGTAAAATTATAGAACCAAGAGTATGTACTACTAAAAGACGATATGAAGTTCTAAAAATATTGGATGAATATAAAATTCCCACAATTGTATGGTTTTCTCCGCTTCTACCTTTTCTTTGTGATACAAAAGAAAATTTAAGGGGGTTATTAGATTACTGTATTGATGCACATGTAAAAGGAATTATCTGCTTTGGAATTGCTACAACCATGAGGGAGGGAAGCAGGGAATATTTTTATAGAGAATTAGAGAAATCGTTTCCTCAAATGAGTAAACGGTATCAGAAGAAATATGGTTATGCTTATGAATGTGTTAGTGATAATCATGAACAACTAATGGCATTTTTTCATGAAGAATGTGAGAAACATGGAATTATGCATAATACAGATAAGATTTTTTCTTATATAGAAGCCTTTCCAGAACCACAATATGAACAGTTAAGTCTTTTTGTTTGAATATAATATATAACTATGTTAGACTATTTACTTGATGAAGTATGGATGATACATCACAAAAAGTAATAGAGAGGAAGAAAATTATGAGCGAAAATATAGGTAATGAACCAAAAAAGTTAAGAAGAGAGCAAATCTTATCCTTGGAATATTATAATTATAAAGGGATTTTTACTGGTAGTATGAAGGCGATGCGTTATAGAATTGAGAAAATAGAAGAAGAGGAAAATAAGTTTTTTTTAGTTCATATTTGGCAAGGACCATATAATTTTGATGTTACCTCAAAAGAAGAAATGAGGAAAAAGGAATTTCCGTTCACAGAAGAAGGAGCAGAAGAGGTTGCAGATTGGATAAATAAAATATTTGAAAGTGATTTTATGCAAATAGAGAATGTAATAAACTGAGATTATTCATGCCTAATATAACAATTGACGATGATAGCAGGGGTCTGCAATAAAATTGCGAATAAATTAAGGATAGATTAATGAAACTCAATTATTCCACGGGATATTCTATAGAAATATAACAAAAAAAGACTTTACTGTTATTAGTAAAGTCTTTCATGCGGATGGAGGGACTTGAACCCTCACGAGGTCACCCCCGTCAGATTTTGAGTCTGATGCGTCTGCCATTCCGCCACATCCGCATAAGTGTTATCCTTAACACGTATATTAGTGTAACATAAGAAAAAGTATATGTCAACAATTTTTTGAAAAAAAATTCTTACCATTGGCTATAGTTGTTACTGTTCACACCTCAATGTCATTTAGTTAATTCAGGGCAATTATGGAATCTTAGTAAAATATACAGTAGT
>JAAVHR010000072.1 GCA_014799595.1 Clostridiales bacterium
GCTGTATTTTAGCACCTTATGTACTGCTACGGTTGAGAGCAGTGCAAACGTACCTTGCGTTAATATGTGAACTTTTGCACAAAAATTCTAAGAGTAAATTGAGTTTCGCAATTACCTAAATCACTAACTACATGGACAGTTTATATTTCCATGTTATTTTATTCATATCAAATATCATTGTAGAAAGCATAGCATATTTTCTGACCTTTGTCACCCGTTTGGTATAGAAAACTGCCACAAAATAAATAAGACAGTACACTAGAATTTTTGACATAATTTTAAAAAAATAGTATAATAGTTTTATGTAAATTTTTTAAATGGGATTTGAGGGGAAGTGATCTTATGACAGTATCGAAGTTTCCAGTAACAAAACAGCCTTATGATGCAACACTAGAGGAAAATATGTCTATGTATGATAAACTGCCATACAAACGGAATGAGGATGTGTGTAATGCCTCCACGCTGACATTAGAAAGTGGTAATTTAGTCAAATATTATCGCTGTACAGAGACAGATCCAATTGAAATCGAAACACAGGATGAGCATTTTTCAGCCATTGTTAATGCACATATTCAGGCTTACGAGAAGGAGCTCTTGATGCTGCACCAAAAATATCCTAGCATTTATGGTTCCTTAGAAGATTTATCTGAGAATCCACCTCTAATTGAAGAGGGTTCTCCTACACAAGAAGATTAGCAGTATGTCACTGAATGGTGACGATTAAAGACTTAAGAAATGAGGTAATATTTATGAAACTTTGGGGCGGCCGCTTTACCAAGGAAACAAACCAATTGGTACATAATTTTAATGCATACATTGGTTTTGACCAGAAATTTTACAAACAAGACATTGCCGGCAGCATTGCCCATGTCAGTATGCTGGCTAAACAAGGTATCCTGACAAATGATGAAAAAAATACCATTATAGATGGATTACAGGGCATTGATACAGATATCACTGATGGTACTTTAGTTATTGATGGAACTCATGAAGACATACACAGTTTTGTGGAGGCTCATCTGATTGAACGAATTGGTGATGTAGGTAAGAAATTACACACAGGAAGAAGCCGCAATGACCAAGTTGCTTTGGATATGAAATTGTATACCAGAGACGAAGTCGTTGCTTTAGATGGTTTATTAAAAGATTTACTTTTAGAACTTCATAAGATTATGGAAACAAATCCAGATACCTACATGCCTGGATTTACCCACTTACAAAAAGCACAGCCGGTTACATTAGCACACCATATTGGTGCATATTTTGAAATGTTCAAACGGGATCGTTCCCGTTTATCTGATATTTACAAACGTATGAATTATTCTCCACTTGGTTCCGGTGCCCTTGCTGGTACAACTTATCCATTGGATCGGGATTATACTGCAAGTCTGTTAGAATTTGATGGAGCTACCAGAAATAGTATGGATTCTGTATCTGACAGAGATTATTTGATTGAGTTATTATCTGCTCTATCTACTATTATGATGCACTTAAGCCGTTTTTGTGAAGAAATTATCATATGGAATTCCAATGAATATCAATTTGTAGAGATTGATGATGCATATAGTACCGGGAGCAGTATTATGCCGCAAAAAAAGAATCCGGATATTGCAGAATTAGTACGTGGTAAAACCGGCCGTGTATATGGTGCCTTGATGTCACTTCTTACAACTATGAAAAGCCTGCCTTTGGCATATAACAAAGATATGCAGGAAGATAAGGAACTTACTTTTGATGCTATTGATACTGTGAAAGGCTGTATCGCATTATTTACAGGTATGATGGCTACTATAGAGTTCAAGAAAGATAACATGAATAAAAGTGCCAGAAATGGATTTACCAATGCTACAGATGCTGCAGATTATTTAGTAAACCATGGTGTGCCTTTCCGTGATGCTCATGGTATTGTTGGTCAGCTTGTATTATTCTGTATTGAAAAAAACATTGCTCTGGATGATATGACATTAGAGGAATATCAGGCAATCAGCCCTGTATTCCAAGACGATATTTATGAAGCGATCAGTATGGAAACCTGTGTAAAGAAACGCAACACAATTGGTGCTCCCGGTCAGGAAGCTATGAAACAGGTAATTGAAGAAAACCGTAAATACTTAAATGAATAAAACGAAATAATTTATAACCTTATAAATGACGAATTCTTTACATAAGCTTCGAACTTATAAATAAAGAATTCGTCATTCTTAAATAAATCAATATAAGATGTGAATTATTATACAGAACCAAGTGGACAATCCCACATCAATGCCCTAAAACCATCTTTTATACCTCAAACAGCAAATCTCCATAAGTAGGAACCGGCCAATATTCCTTTCCAACTATCATTTCCAACTCATCAATAGGTGCTCTTAGTTCAGCCATATCCGCAAATACTACATCCTTAAAGAAGGTTGCCTGTTCTTCTCCTTCTTCTTTCTCTGCCGCTTCTTTTACAGATTCATCTAACTTTTTCAGGGCAACTTTCGCCTGTGCCAAAAGACTTGAAGATTGTGTTAACAATTCTTTCTGGACACTTATGTCAGCTTCCGGACAAGCAGAAACTACTTCATTGATAGAGCCTGCAAGGTCTGTTACATAATTGATCACTGCAGGAATATATCTCTTACCTGCCATATTAACCATTGTCTTTGCTTCAATATTAATTGCCTTTGCGTATGTCTCATAGTTAATCTCTACACGAGCCTCTAACTCGGTTCTGTTCATAACTTTTAATCTTTCAAACATTTCAACTGTCTTTTCCGTTGTCAACTCAGGGATAGCATCAACCATAGTTTTTGTGTTTGGAAGTCCACGTTTTTCCGCTTCGTCTACCCAGCCACCTGCATATCCATTTCCATCAAATAAAATTCTCTGATGTTCTCTTAATGTTTTTTCAATTAAATCGTGCATGGTAGCGTTCGTGTCTTCTGCTTTCTCTAACTGGTCAGCAAAATCGGACAATACATCAGCCACTATGGTATTCAAAATAGTATTTGGTCCAGCAATGGATAAAGAAGATGCTACCATACGGAACTCAAATTTATTTCCTGTAAATGCAAATGGTGATGTTCTATTTCTATCTGTTGCATCTCTATTTAAATCAGGTAATGTACTAACACCTGTCAATAATTTTCCACCAGTCTTACTGCTTGTTGCTTCTCCTGTCTTGATCAACTGGTTTACAATATCTGTCAGCTGTTCTCCCAAGAAAATAGAGATAATTGCAGGAGGTGCCTCATTTGCTCCTAATCTGTGGTCGTTACCTGGATTTGATGCAGACAAACGAAGTAATGCTGCGTTTTCATCTACTGCACGGACTACTGCAGATAAAAATAATAAGAACTGACTGTTTTCATGAGGTGTCTTACCTGGGTCTAGTAAGTTCTTTCCTTCATTTGTAACCAGTGACCAGTTATTATGTTTACCAGAGCCATTTACACCTGCGAATGGTTTCTCATGTAATAAACACTCTAATCCATGACGTTTTGCTACCTTTTTCATTACTTCCATTACTAACTGGTTATGGTCTGTTGCAATATTTGCAGTGGCATAAATTGGAGCCATCTCATGCTGGGCAGGAGCAACTTCATTATGCTGGGTCTTAGCTAAAATGCCAAGAGACCATAGTTCATTGTTTAGCTCTTTCATATATGCTGCGATTCTTTCTTTTAATGTTCCAAAGTAATGGTCATCCAATTCCTGTCCTTTTGGAGGCATTGCACCAAATAAAGTACGACCTGTAAAAATCAAGTCATCACGTTGTAAATATTTTTCTCTATCTACTAAAAAGTATTCCTGTTCAGGTCCTACAGAACAGCTAACATCTTTTACTGTATCATTACCTAAACATCTCAACACACGAACTGCCTGTTCGCTGATTGCTTCCATAGAACGAAGCAATGGTGTCTTCTTATCTAAAGCTTCTCCTGTATATGAACAGAAAGCAGTTGGAATACAAAGAATAACACCTGCTGCATCTTCTTTTAAGAATGCTGGTGAAGTACAATCCCATGCAGTATATCCTCTTGCCTCAAATGTAGCACGAATACCACCATTTGGGAAAGAAGAAGCATCCGGTTCACCTTTTACTAATTCTTTACCAGAAAATTCAAGGATTACGCCGCCATCTGGTCCCGGCTGAATAAAGGAATCATGTTTCTCTGCTGTAATACCTGTCATTGGCTGGAACCAATGTGTATAATGTGTTGCACCTCTCTCAAGTGCCCATTCTTTCATAGCATGTGCCACTGCATTTGCTACTTCCATATCAAGTTCCTGACCATTTGCCATAATGTATTTTAACTTCTTATAAATTGGCTTTGGTAAACGCTCTCTCATTACACTGTCATTAAATACATCTTTTGCAAATACTTGTTCAATTACATTATTTCCCATTACTCTTTCAACATCCTTNCTTTTATGTATAAGAGANTGTTCTCTTGGTATCTGTTTCCAAATTACCATCTATTGGTAATTTTACCACTATTGAAATAGTATACGTTATCTCAGCAATAGTGTCAATTAGGAATCTGTCATAAGTGGAAAAATTATTGTGCGCACCCAAGATTCTCTCTTTTATAAATTTTCCCCAAAAACACAAAAAGGTGTCCTCAAATAATTGAGAACACCTTTGTTCTTATGACCTCTTCTGTCAGAGATTATCATACCACAAACAAAAACAATATGCAAGTATTTTTTTTATTTATCTTTTTTGTCATCCAGAAGCTGTACATCCAGACGATCATACGGAATAGAAACATTATTCTCATCAAATATAATCTTAATCTGCTCCTGTAAATCCCACTTTACTGTCCAGTAATTCTCTGTGGCAGTCCATACACGAACCCCCATAGAAATAGCACTGGAATCAAAATCATGGACAAACACCTGAATATTTTCATCCTTTAACACCAATTCATGATTGCTTGCTGTCTTCAAAAGAATCTCTTTTACACGACGAATATCTTCATCATAATCAATTCCAACGACCAAATCCACCCGGCGTTTTGGTTCTTTTGTTACATTAACAATCTCTGTGTTAGAAAGGCTTCCATTAGGGACTACTATACTTTTGTTATCTGAAGTACAAAGAGTTGTATATACAATGTCAATCTTCGTTACTACACCTTCTGAACCAAGTGCACAGATATAGTCTCCCACACGAAATGGTTTCATAAGAAGAATTAGAACACCACCTGCAAAATTTGCCAAACTTCCCTGCAAAGCGAGACCAACTGCAAGCCCGGCAGAACCAAGGGCTGCAACAATTGGCCCCGTACTAAAGTTTAAGTACCCTGCCACAATAAATATCAGTACAATCATTCCAACTATACGGATAAAAGAACACAAAAAATGATTTGTTCCTTCTTCTAAATTTGCTTTTTCTAAGGATTTTTTTATTACCTTTACAAAATGTTTTATAATTTTTTTTCCTATTAAAAAAATCAGCAAAGCTATAATCAGCTTAATTCCAATAGGCAGAATAGTTTCTTGACAAAATTTCCACATCCATTCCAAAAATTTCTCAGCCCAATTTGCTACATCTTCTACAGACTCTACATCTCCAATTGGTGGTACTGTTTCTTCTGGTAGTATATCCGTAATCCCTTCTGGTAAAACATGCATCTTATCTAATATGAACATGCTCTTATACATCTGTCCGTTCCTCTTTTCTGTAATTATATATTACATTTATTCACTTTTTTCTTTTTTTGCAGTTTTTCTAGTAGTCTTTTTGGTTTCTGCCTTACTATCTGTCTTACTTTTTCTTCCTTGTTTCTTTTCAGTCTGTTCAGTTTCTGTCATTTTTTCTTTGACTTTCTCAACTGTCTCTTCTTTTGCAGGTTCTTTCTTCTTTTCCTCAGTTATATTTATTTTTATGTCTTCTTTCCCTGTCTTCGTAACTTTCTCTGCTTTTGTCTCCTCCTTCTTTTCTTTTTGAGTTACTGCTTTCTTTTGTTTCACATCTGTTTCTGCTTTTGGCTCCTTCTTCTCCGTTGCAATTGCTTGTTCCTTTTCTGGTTCTTTGTTTCGTTCTACAACGGCTTCTTCTTTTGTTGGTTCCTTTTCCGGTTCTACAGACGCTTCTTCTTTTGCTGGTTCCTTTTTCGGTTCCGCAATTGCTTCTTCCTTATTTTTCAGTACTGCTTCTGTTTTGTCTGGTTCTTTATCTGCTTTTGCCTCTGTTTCTACAGTATTCTCTGCATTTTTCTTAGTTATCTTCTTCGTTTCCTCTGCTTTTAGAACCTTATCTGCAGCCGTTTTTTCTTTCTGTACAGCAGCCTCCTTATTATTTTTCTTTTCTTCTGCTACCTTTAAACTAACTTTTTTTGCCTCTGTTTTACGAGCTCCCTGCTTTGCAGCAGCTTTCTTTTCTGGTTTCTTTTTCTCCTCAGGAATACACTGGAATACAGCAATTCCTAACGGAGGCACGGTAATGCGAATAGACTGTTCTCTTTCGTCCCATTCTTCTGCTTTAGATGGTTTTACACGAGGATTGGTATTACCACTTCCCCCAAAGGCTTCTTTGTCACTATTTAATATTTCTTTGTATTTACCCTTAAATGGTACACCAATCTGGAAATCTTCATAAACCACTGGTGTAAAATTACATACCACCAAAATAGTATCTTCGTCTTTGCCATTCTTACGCATAAAGGATACCACACTTCTCTCAGAATCCATGCAGTTAATCCACTCAAACCCAATTGGATCAGAATCTTTCTGATATAAAGCTGGATTATCCAGATACATCTTATTCAATGCTTTTACAAAATCCTGTAATTTCTTATGGGATTCATATTGTTCTGGTAAATCCCATTGGAGACTTTCCTTCTCATTCCACTCATCAAATTGAGCAAAGTCCTGTCCCATAAACAATAATTTCTTACCAGGATGTGTCATCATGTAACCATAAGCCACACGCAGATTAGCAAACTTCTGGTCATAATCCCCATACATCTTCTGAATCATAGAGCCTTTGCCATGGGTCACCTCATCATGAGACATCACCAATATAAAATCTTCTGTATACTGATAAATCATACTGAAAGTCAATGCATTGTGATTTCCTTTTCTAAATAATGGATCTAGGCGCATATAATCCAAGAAATCATTCATCCAACCCATATTCCATTTGTAGGTAAATCCAAGACTCTCCTCACCAATTTCACCAGTCACATGAGGCCACGCAGTGGATTCCTCTGCAATCATCATAACCCCTTTATGCTTTTTATTCATAACCTCATTGATATGACGTAGTAACTGCACAACCTCTAAGTTCTCATTGCCACCATAAATATTAGAAAGCCATTCTCCATCTTTTCTTCCATAATCCAAGTACAACATAGATGCCACTGCATCCATCCGGATACCATCTGCATGGTATTTATCTGCCCAGAATAAAGCATTTGCCAGCAAAAAGTTATCCACTTGTGGCTTTCCAAAATCAAAAATCAAAGTTCCCCAATCTGGATGCTGTCCACGTCTTGGATCTGGATTCTCAAACAAACAGGTTCCATCAAAATTTGCAAGTCCAAAAGTATCTTTTGGGAAATGTGCAGGTACCCAGTCGATAATTACTCCAATTCCCTCTTTATGCATATAATCCATAAAATACATTAAGTCTTGTGGCGAACCATATCTGGCAGTTGCCGCATAATAACCTGTTACCTGATACCCCCAGGATTCATCTAATGGATGTTCCATAACCGGCATTAGCTCAATATGTGTATAATTCATCTTTTTAACATACTTTGCCACCATAGGTGCCAACTCACGATAATTGTAAAATCCATCTGGATCTTCTTCTGTAATTTCTTTCTTTTTCCAAGATCCTAAATGTAATTCATAAATAGACATTGGTTCTTCTTTTACATTCTTTTTTGCTCTCGCTTTTATCCATGCATCATCTTTCCACTGATAACTATCCATATCTGCCACGATACAAGCATTATCTGGTCTTAACTGGCTTGCATTGGCATATGGGTCAACCTTTAAGAATGAAATATCTCCACGAAGCTTGATTTCATACTTATACATAGCACCAGCTTCTACTCCTGGAATAAAAATCTCAAAAATACCAGATTCTGGCATTCTTCTCATCTGGTGTACTCTTCCGTCCCATCCATTGAAAGAACCTACTACACTTACACGCATGGCATTTGGTGCCCATACGGCAAAAGATGTTCCTTTCACACCATTTATTTCTGTAATATGTGCTCCCAGTTTATCATAAATATCATAATGAATCCCACTTAAAAATCTAGTTTCATCTACCGCATCAATAATAGAATCAAATGCATAAGGATCATACTGCTCATATTCCTCGCCATTTTTATTTTTAATTACATAAGTATACTTAGGAATACGTTTTCCTTTGATAATTGTAGCAAAGAATCCGGTCTCATCTTCCAAAAACATCTCTTCTTTTTTTCCAGTACGCACATTCTTTACCCATACCTGCTCTGCATGAGGCAAGTATGTCTGTATTAAAATTCCCTCTTCTATTACATGAGGTCCTAAAATACGATGGGGGTTATCTTCTTCTGAATACACAATCCCTTCAATATCTATCCAATCCATCGCCTCATATACCATTTCTTCTAGTGTCATCATAGTCATTCATACCTCCCTGATAATCTTTTTCCTTATTACCTATAACTATATCCTATATCCGTTTTATTATAGCATTTTTTTTCCATTATTACAAATATAACCTATAGTAATACCATAAGAACCTTTTTTCTTTTTTATCTTGCATTTGTATATACTTTCTGATAAAGTGCAACTATATTTATTACAGACGAGGAGGACTTAAATCATGAAACAGACTGCTTTAAAGAAGGAACTATTTCAAATAACCTGGCCAATCTTTGTAGAAAGCGTATTGTTTATGTTAATAGGCATTATAGATGTTGCTATGTTAAGCCATTATAATAATAATGCATCTGGTGCAATTGGCATTGTAAACACCCTAATAAATATGTTTAATATTTTTTTCTCCATAATTACTGCAGGAACTTCTATTATCTGTGTCCAATATATTGGTGCAGGAAAGGAAAAATTAGAGAACCAAAAACTAATAGGTGCTTCATTAGTTTTTAACACCTTAATAGGTATTTTATTTAGTGTCCTAATTTTTTTCTTTCACACACCTCTCTTAAGTTTTATGAATACAGGTGAAGAATTCTGGGATTACAGCCAGACATATCTTATTCTGGTAGGCAGTACACTTTTTCTTCAGGCAATTATGAACACTTTTACTGCAGCCCTTCGTGCATACAGCCATACAAAACTCTGCATGTATGTAACGGTTATCGTAAACTGTCTAAATATTGTTGGTAATTATTGTCTTATTTATGGTAATTTGGGATTACCAAAATTAGGGGTACAGGGTGCTGCCATTTCTACTGTCACAAGTAAAATAATAGGTACAGTTATATTAGGTGTAATGTGTGTTAAGAAAGTTATGGAAAATTTCTCCATTTCTAATTTAAAACCATTTCCTTTTTACCATTTAAAAAATGTATTAAAACTTGGTACTCCGGCTGGTGGAGAATCTATTGCTTACAATGGTGCAAAACTTGTCATTACCATTGTCCTTACTCATATTGGAACGGCTGCGGTCAATGCCAATACCTACTTAAATAGCATTTCCTCAGTTATCTATATTTTCGCTGTTGCAGTAGGACAAGGCACAGCTATTATAGTTGGCAGGTTAGTAGGTGAACGAAAAAAAGATGAAGCATACCATCTTTGTCTTTCTTCTTTTTTTATTAGTCTTGCTATAACTGTTCTTGTTTCCCTTTTGGTACTTATTCTTCACTATCCAATTTTACGGCTCTTTACGGACAATCCAGACTTAATCACCTTATGCCGCAACACACTCTTTATAGATTTATTTTTAGAAATTGGTCGTTGTGCTAATGTAGTTATTATAAACAGCCTGCGTGCCGCTGGTGATGTAAACTTCCCTGTTATTATGGGCATTATCTCCATGTGGGGTATAGGCGTACTACTAAGTTATATACTTGGCATCAGCTTTAATCTTGGTATTATTGGGGTCTGGATTGCTCTTGGTGCAGATGAACTTTTTAGGGGTATTATTATGTTCTTTCGATGGCGTTTTGGGAAATGGCGAAACAAACAAATTGTATAACTGTACATTTTTACCAAAAAAAATAGGTGATTTTTTATAGAAATCCCTATTTTTTTCTTTATTTATATATAGCTGTTTTTCCTAAAATCAGTTATAATTATTATTAAACGATTAATTTTGTTACATCTTTATGAATTTATTTTTTCAAAAAGATTACAACAATGTTTCAACCCAATTTTTAATTATTAAACTTCAATTATTCACATCTATATTGCAGACTGCTGCTATCGCAGCCAGGAGCTACTTGGCAGCATCAGCTTTCAGTAATCATCGTCAATTGACCTATTAAGCATAATTAAGTCTCTATTTATAATGCTTAGTCATGCTTAAGGCTGTGAATAATCTTGATTAAATTACCCGAAAGGAGAATCTTTATGTTCAAACAAGAATACATATTACAAAAAATACTACTTACTATTGCCATGATTTTGATATTGATATATGCAGGTAGCTTTTTATCAGAAAAACATGGAATTTCAGCCTATGAAGCAGAAAATTATACAATTGCTAATTCAAGTGAATCTCTAGGTGACAGCCCTTATACATGGACTTATCATACGATTGCATTGGAAAAAAAGTTTCAAGATCTTTCATATATAACTGAATTTTCTAGTATATGGAGTCAAGTAAAGAATTGTTGGAATACCTCAGATTCTGCCATAGAATCACAAACAAATGCTACTGGATTTTCCAATTCAGACTGGATAGAAAACTCTTACTACAACAGTCTCCTTCATGTAAACAGGGAACAGACATATCAATTTTCATCGGTTACTGACAAATGTATTGCAACACAAAAAGCACCTCTTTATTATTGGTTGCTTCATTTCTTTTCCTCTTTATTTGATGGGGTAGGAATGTATCAAGTTACTTTTTTTATCCATGCAATTGTTTTATTTTTTTCTGCCTTTCTTATTTTTACAATTGGAGAAAAATATATGGATTCTGGATGGGCAGGCTTTGCAGCCGCAATTTTTTATGGATTGTGCATGGGATGTTTTACAAATCTTTTATGTACCACACCATATTTATTAGCAAGTTTTTTTATGTTAGTATGTATTTACCTTAATTTTTCTCTGCTTCGGGATAATAGATTAAGCTTGTTATATACACAGGTCATGATAGTTGCTAATATATTGGGTAACTTGACAGATTACAGCTACACCCTTTTTACCTTCCTTCTGGGATTGACACTTTGTATCACCTTGTTATGTTACCATAGATTAAAAGATATGTTAAAATTTATTTGTGTGTGGATATCATCTTCCCTAATTACGTTTTTTATTTATCCAGCAGCCCTATTACATCTTAGTTCACACTTTCTTTCTTTAAAAGAAAAAGCAGGAGTCTTATTTGCAAGTGGGGAGTTAATTCATGTATTTACCCATAACTGCGAAGAACTATGTGAGCAAACTTTTTCTAAAACTGCTTTATTTATAGGTGTATTTATATTGGTTCTTATTATTTTTGCTGCTTATTTCAAAAAACGCACTTTTAACGAAGTTTATGAAGATTGGTATGAACGCCTTATCACACAAGATATTGCTGATATGCTCTTGATTATAATAGGTTTTTTCTATTTTTTGGCAATTTGCTTTATTAATCCGGCAAACCCTTATTTTGTGCTTAGTACAATACTTCCCATCCTTTGTTTGGTTTTCGCTTATGTTCTGTATCATCTTGGTATGGCTATTTTACACACAGAACAAAATAGTGGAATTTTAGGTGTTTCTGTTGTGTGCTTAATCTGCCTGTTTTCTTTAAAAACAGGTACTATTGACTATATTTATAAAGATAATGCTGCCAATCTGGATTTTGCATCCACTTATAACAAAGAATATTGTCTCTTTTTAACTTCTGACTCAATGTCAGCAAAGGACCATTTATTAGAGCTGGAAAAATATGATCATTCTATGGTATTAGATACCAAACAATTAAAATCATTAAAAAAGAACAAAACATTCCAGTCCTTGAATCAAGTTTTAGTATACCTCTCTAATGAAGATTATGCAAAAGGAATTACAGACGTAATTGCTAATTATGGCAACTTTGAACTCTCTAAAGGACTATATAACTATCGAGATGAAAATGGTACACATATTTATGTATATCTACTGCAACAATTAGGAACCCATTAGAAATTTTATATATACCTTTAACTCAATTACCTAAAAAGATGATGGAATTTTTACATTCCACCATCTTTTTAAGTTTCCTCAATTATTTATTTTCTTATTTCTTACGCTCTACTGTAATTGTTCCAAACACTTCCCCTGTAAATACATCCTTAATACGTATTTTGAGTGTTTTTGATAAGTTTGTTTTTTCGTAATTACGTATCTGCTGTTCTGTTCCATCTTCTAACATTTCTGTATAACCTCCCTCAGCAGCACCAGAAGATAATTCCTCTCCATTTTTTCCTAAAACTTGAAGCACAAGACCCTCATGTTTTTTGTTGTTTTTATAAATAATTTCAACACGTTGACTTAATTCTGTTTCTAAAATCTGTATATCCTTAATCTGAATACCAGCAGCATCCGCCCCTGCAGCATCTGTAACTTTATATGCATATATGTTTTCATTACTCTTATTTTCCACTTCAAAGGTAAAAGAATCTCTTAACATCTGGCTATCATCATTTATACCATACGGATGTACTACTGTGTCACATGTAAGCGTTGCTCTTTTCTTTTTCTGTACATTTTCCGTAGTATAGATAAATACACCCGTTCCATCCTTCTCTAAATGAAAATCAATAGATGCACTTCCAGCACCAGTGTTTACATCTGCACATACTACTAAAAGTTCTTTCCCCTGTTTCTTAGCATATTCTCCAATAGTACCTTCTGTCACACCTTCTATATTCAGGTTTTCAACAGAATCTTTTGGAGAACAATCTTGTGGGATTAATAAATATTTATCAGCCTCTATTGCCTTGGCTTCTATTACAAAATACATCTGATTGCTGTCACACAAATATTCCCGCACCCTAAAATCAACCTTTTCCCCTTTTTTCTCTTCTTGAGGAACATTATTTTGTGCCAAAGTCTTTGCCTCTTTGGGAATTTCTGTCCCCCATGAAGCAAAATAATCATCTAAGCCAAATAATTTTGTTGATGCAAATGCTGTAGTTCCCACAACTAAAAATGCCGCCGCTACTATAGAAGCTGCTTTTATTGTTCTATAAGTATGTTTTTTATTCATATCCTTACTTTTTACTTTCATATCATTATTCTCCTTAATCATAGTTAATGTTTCTGTCGCTTTACACATAACAATTTCTGGTATTTCCACTTCTTGCGATATTTTTGTAATTCCTTCTTCCAATTGTTTCATATAAACCTCCTATTCCTCACAGTGCCTATATACAAGTTTTTCATTATTAAACGCACAGCCTCCTTCAAGCTCTTTCCTCAATAATTGTCTTCCTCTTCTTAACCTTGTAAGCACTGTATTTTGTTTTATCCCTAATAATTTTGAAATCTCTTTTACTGATAACTCATCATAGTAATACAGATTAAGAACAACACTATATTTCTCCTCTAATGCGTTCATTAAAAGTTTCCACTCACAATGCTCATATTGTGGTTCAAAACTGTAGGATTCCAAAATATTTCCGACATCTGCTACACTTACCTTTTTTCTAACAATATCTGTGCTTTTGTTAATTAAAATTCTAATCATCCATGTCTTGAAATATTTAGGATTTTGTAATGTATGTATTTTTTCAAAACAAGCTAAAATTGTATCCTGTACAGCATCTGCAACATCTGCATCATTTTTCAAATAAATCCACGCTGTTTTATATAAACTCTGCATATTGTTTTGTATTAAAGCAGCAAACGCTTCCCCATCCCCCTTTATTGCCTTCTTCACAAGCTGTTCCATACCAGTCCTCCTTTCTTTAATAATCTGGTAATTTTCATTCCGGAATTTTTTATTACATTTATTAGACGTATACAGAAGCAAAAATATTTCATATAATTTAAAAAACTAAAAAAAGCCACCACACAGTCACCCGTGTAATGGCTCCTTAATTCCATGTATAAACCATGTATAGACAAGTATGCCCTTGTAAACGAGACAGCACACCACAAATGAAAGTTGATTGTTACGTGCTTCGCACTCCCACAATCACTAACTATATTCGTATTCTGGGCTATCGCCCTACATACTCATATAGTTCAGCCTGCCAAATGGCTACATTTCTTTGCAAGCAAGCTTGCATGAAATGCAGCCATTTGGCAGGACTTTCATAGTAAATACTACGATTAATCCATTGTATATGGCATCAAAGCGATATGTCTTGCTCTCTTAATAGCTACTGTAAGAGCTCTCTGATGTTTTGCACAGTTACCAGTAATTCTTCTAGGAAGAATCTTACCTCTTTCTGATACATATCTCTTTAATTTATTTACATCTTTATAATCAATGCCCTTATTTTCTTTATCTGCACAGAAAACGCATACTTTCTTTCTTCTGCGTCCGCCTCTTCTCTTCATTGGAGAATCTGTCTTTTCATTCTTATTATATGGCATATTCGTGAACCTCCTTATCTAAAATTCATGTAGCTAAAGCTACATACTATATTTGTGTCCTACGGGACACTTACGGCTTAATTAAATGGTAACTCTTCTTCCAAACCATCTGGAATATTCATAAAACCATCTACTGCAGCCTGACTCGGCTCTGGCTTCTGAGCACCAGAGAATCCGCCTCCCTGATTATTAGAAGCTGCATTCTTACTTTCTGCAAATTCTACTTCCTCTAATACAACATCTGTTGTATATACTCTGTTGCCGTCTTTATTTGTATAACTGCCAGTCTGGATTCTTCCACAACCAACAATTTTTGTTCCTTGTTTTAAATATCTTTCCACAAATTCTGCTGTCTTACCAAAGGTAACACAGTTAATAAAATCTGCTGTCTGATCATCGCCTTGACGTTTGAATCTTCTGTCAACGGCTAAGGAAAATCTTCCCACTGCAAGAGAATTCTCACCTTGGGAATATCTAATTTCGGGATCTCTTGTCAAACGTCCCATTAAAATCACTTTGTTCATCTATAAAGATGCCTCCTTCTTATGCGTCTTGTCTAATGCATAAAAATCTGATGACATTTTCCATGATACGAACGTTCTTCTCTACTTGAGCTGGAACAGTTTCATCCGCATCAAATTGAACGAAGTAGTAAAATCCTTCTCTCATTTTCTGAATGTCGTAAGCTAATCTCTTCTTACCCCAATCATCAACGTTAGTGATTGTTCCGCCGAATTTAGTAACATATTCTTTTACCTTTTCAACGGTTGCTACTCTAGCATCGTCTTCAATTTTTGCATTAACAACTAAAGCTAATTCATACTTATTCATAGTTGCTTGCACCTCCTTTTGGTCTCTGGCTCTCTCTCAAGATAACATATTATCGGGAGAGAACAAGGAAAAATGATTTTTACATCACGGAT
>JAAVHR010000073.1 GCA_014799595.1 Clostridiales bacterium
TAATTCGCCTTTGGCGAAAGGCTGGATTCTTGGCTGTTCTATGTTCTTGGCACATAGCTTGACAGCAAGTGTCAAGCTTGTGAGTGAACAGTAACAACGAACTGTTACATAATTCATTCACTATGTTCGCTTGATATTTTATATCATTTCCAATAAAGTCAGTATTATGTAGATATTTATAGGTTTTTAAACAATTAAGTAACTATTCAGGTAGAAACACGCATTTACTGCGTGTTTCTACCTGAACAATTACACAATTATTTTTCCCATCAATTCTTCTCTATCACTATTCTTTCATTTACACTTGCTATAAATGCCCGAATCTCTTTTTCATCTGGCTGTTCTGGCAAATTTGTATGATCCTTTGCATACTCCAGCCGTTTCTCATATTCATCCACCATTTCGTAAAATTCTGGTATGGGCTGCTGTCTATTGTCCAGATATTTACCATTCCGGATATCCATTAATAATGCATGCTCTTCTTCACGATACGTAATAATTTTCTCCTTCTCTAAAATATCCAGACACATCATATAAAGCCGTATTAAGTGCATCATATGTTTTGCCAACTTATTATGTCCAATGGCTTTTTCGTTCCGTTTTCCAACTTTTCCATAAGCCTTTACAATTCCTTGCATTTGTGACAACATTCCTGCATAATCCCTGAGAGGATAGTGGGATAAATTTATATCCATGAAAATCTCTGTATCATAATCTTCCTGAATTGCTTTATCCACATAAAGGGAAATAGCATCCTCTGGCATAGTAAAAAATTTCTCCCTGAAATCATACGATGCATGCTCAATAGTTTTCAAGATATGCTTCTCCTTCTCTGACTGGGAAACCAAACGGCTTGATTTGTTCTCTAATCTTCTAAGCTGTTGGTTTGCATATCCTCCAAAGGAGTGGATTGCTCTTTTTGACAAAAACATAGAAGCATATTCTAACAATTCCTTTCCAATAGATGAAAGATATAAATAATGCTCTGGCTTATTTCCAAGGAGTTCTATGGTATTAGGATTACAACTTGTCAATAATCCTACCAGCTTTTGAAAAGAATAAATGGTTGTATCTGTTTTTACTTCTGTCACTTGTCCAAAATCTTCTCTTGTTAAAATTTCCATTTTGCTATTTATAGCACAACCCCGGATATCTAAATCACTCTCTGGTGTATCTGTACCATAAGCATGACTTCCTCCCAAAGTTAAGAGAATAATATTCTTTCCTAAGTGCTTATTGTCTCTTAAAAAATTATACTCTTCTGTTTGCAGACAATTCTTAATTTGTTCTAAATTCACTTGTAATCCCCCTTCGTTTTTATATTATCATTGTATCTGTTCAGTACCTGAACAGATACTTATCATTCTGTCTCTGCACATATCATCCCGCCTGTCAAAGCAAATATCGTTCCAGCATATTCTCCTGGTACCCCACTGCCCCATATTCTAATATCCATTGCCCCATACGAAGCAATACCGGATCAGTTAGGTTCTCCAACTGTTTTTTTCTTCTCTCACTGATAATATCTCCATTAGATTTTGCCACTTCAAAATCTTCTCTCTCATAATGCCAAAATTTTAATCTATTATGGTAACGGTTTTTTAATTTCTGTGCAATCATAAGTCCTTCTGGATCAAAATCTCCAGCATAATACAATATTGCACCTGATTGAACAAGCAAATCCAGTAACACTATCACCGCCAAACGAAGTTGTCCGTTTGCACATACCACCGCCTCTTCTTTATAGTAGTCCTTATCAGAAAGTGCTTGAAAAATTGCCGGATTCTCCACCACATATACGTTATCCTTCTTTGTTTCCACACTTTCAAGTAGTCCTAAATGATATAAATTAAGCTGCTGCATTTCATTCCGGGCATAATAGCCTTCCATCCCCAAATGGTATTCACCATTTTTCAGACATCCACGTATTCCAATACAAGTGACAAAATTTGAGATATCATCTTTTAAAATACCTGCCTTATATAATATCTCTGCTTTTTGTTCTGTAGTCTGTTTTTCCGGAAAAGGAAGCTGGCATACACCACATATTCCATAGAGTAAATACCGGAACATCCGTGTCCCATCATCAAAGTAGTGTGGACTTCCAGCTATTTTAGATGCAAACACTGCCTGGCGTACTTTCTCTTTCTTCCAAACGGGAAGTTCTTCTAAAGCACAGAGGAGATAAGGTATGTTTTTCTCCAGCCATTTTGCATCCTTACTTTCGTCTTGCTTTAACAATGTATAAGGTGCCTGCTTTGTCTGAAGCACCTGTTGGAACCATTCCCCTGCCTTGCTTCCTTCATACGCCATACCTATATTTCTAAAACGTAATTCCCTTTCCTCTTTTTCCCGCTCTATTTGCTCTCTTTTTGATATCAATTGGTGTTCAAAATATTCCTCTAATAACTCTGACACTGTAAACTGTGAAAACTTTGTTTTCTTAAGTGCTTTTTCCAACCGTTCCACTGAAACTGTAAGTGACTTTTTGCTATGACAATCCATTTGAAGAAAACCTTCTAATGTGTCCTTTTCAAAATTTTTCAATGGTTTTAATACAACCTTTCCTCCTACATGTCCCAAAGAGCAATACCTCTCCCGCAGTCCTTCAAACAGCCTTGCAAAGCCAGGCTGCCGAAAATACCTCATTGCTTCTTCTAGTTTTATATCTTTGTCCATTGTAACTTTATTTTCATCCTTCCATTTGCATCATAATTCTATTCTGCCTCTTCCTTCAAACAAATTGTCTTAACTTTTCCATTCCATTTATATGGCAATACAGATACATACTTTGCATTTTCTGGTCTGATAAGCTGATAGATTGCAAGACTTGGTACTGTATCACAATCTCCCCATAAAATCTGGGAATTAATAATAAAATTAAAATCCAGTTCCACCATAAGACGAAACATATCGCGAATATTATTTTCATCCACACCTGCAAATGCTTCATCTAAAGATACAAGTCTTGGAGCATCCTCTCCAGCTCCCTGATATTTTGCCACCACTGCTGAGAACAGAGGTACATACATAGCCATCGCCTTTTCTCCTCCACTAAATGTAAAGAATGCATTATTTGTCAATTCTCTCTTCTTCTCTCCCGTTTTTTGATAGTAAAGCTGGAACTCAAACCATTTGCGGTAATCCAAAATCTCTTTCATAATGCCATGAAAACTCTTTGTGTTTCCTTCATCTTCTAATCTTCTCCTTGCTTCGTCTACTTTAGATTGAAAATGCTTAGACAGCTTTTGAATTTCTGTTTCTTCCATAATGCCTGCATCTTTTTTCAATAATTCTACCAACTCCCTTGTATCCAGTTGTCCCTCCTCTTCTGCCTTTTTCTTCTTCCAGACCAGACTCAGCTTTAAACCACTGGAAGTATTCATGCTATTCATAAGGCGGTTCATATTATCTACCCATTCTTCGCTTTTGTAAATTTTATAGCGTATTTTTTTACTGATCGTATGTGCCAGGATATCCTCAAATAATTCCCTATCTGTTTCCCGGACCAGGTTTTTCTGTACCTCTACATCCTCTGTTAACCCTTTCAAAAGAACAGGAAATGCCACATCTTTTCCTTTATATTTTCCACGGATGTCAATACGTCTAAACTCAGGTTCACGAAAACCAGCTTCGTATGTTTCATACTCTTCTTTAAAAAACAAACTTTTCATCACAAGACCAAATTCTGCCATCTCACCTTTGTATATATGAAATTGCTCCTGTAATTTATCTGCACATTCCCTGCTGTTTTTTTCATTATCAGGTTTTAGGATTTTTACAATATATTTTGCCGCTTCTCTCTCATTTTTAAATTCTGTATCCTGCAAAATTTCTAAATATCCCAATGCAAGTTCATCCTCGAACCCTTTCCTGCTTAGAATGCATGTTTTTTCCCATTTTTCCTTATCTTGTTCCAATAAGCCTTTTCGCAAAATCAGATTTTCTATATCTTTTTCCAATGCAGTCTGCTTCTGGTAGCAACTCTTCAATTCATTTGGAATTTCTTTTAATCTCTTGATACAGTGTTCTAATCTTTCTTTTATAGCCTCATAATCTTTTATTTTAAGCTGTTCTTCACATTTTATTATTTCAGCCTGCAGCCCTCTTATTTCTCTGTCGGTTTTTCCTAAGTCATATCGTAAATCATCCATGTCTGCCAGTATATTTTCCAACTGTTCTTCCAAGTTTCTTAAAATTTCTACTACATGTATGTATTTTTGATGGATATTTTCTAACTGATAAACTTCCTTCTCATAACTATCTACTTCCTCCTTTGCTGTCTCAAAAATTTCCAGTTTTCCTTTCAGATAAATTTTTCTGCAGATCTGCGTAACCTGTAGACGGATTTCTTTTAATAATTTTGCCTGCTTTTCCATATTTTCCCGTAATTCATTTGTTTCTTCCTGTTTTTTTTCTAATTTTTCCTGACAATGTTGTACATCTTTTGTAGCAATTTTAATATCCTCACCTTGCGGGAATGCATGGTACTCTTTCTCCAGCCGGTCAATACATTCCTCCAGATTTCGTTTCTCTTCAAGTGTCTGGTTTACCTGTTTTCTAATTATTTCTGCTTCCTCTTCTAAACATTTAATCTGTTCTATACGGAAGGCTTCCCTTGCTTTAGTTCCGATGTATTTTGCCTCATACTCTCCTGTTATAGTCCCATGAAGAATTCCTAGTTGAAATCCGGCTTCTGTTATTCTTGTATTCCCCTGTTCTTTGATACCAATACAGCCCAAAAGATTGGAAAGTTCCTGATAAAAAACAATATCATCGCTTTCCATGGTTACTTCCAGCACTTTTTGTACACTTTCTTTGATATTTGCCATCTCGCCAAATAAATATTTATCTTTTTGTCCCTCTCTGTGAACCAAAACCTGGTTTTTATAATTACTTGGAACCACAACAGCATCTAACAGCCCCATGTGAAACAGTGCTTCCTCTATGCGGTTTCTCTGTTCCACCGATACCTCTTCCACAAAATCAATTACCTTATAAAACGGTTCATAAGGAATTCCCTCCTCTTGCAGCCAGATACGGTTTTTCTGTACCTCATGGCTTCGTTCCGGCTCCGGATCCTTTTTCTGCCTCCAATTCTCTAATTCTAATTCTTTTTCCTCCAAGTTCTTCTGTTCTAATGTTATCTGATGATTCAAAGCCAGAACATCTTTTTGTTTTTCAAATAATTTATCATCCTTTACTTTGCGAACAATATCTTTTAATTCTGCAAAATCAGACTGTATATTATATTGTTCCACTCCCATTATAATCTTTCGCTCCACCTCATCAGAAAGCTGCAATTCTGTGTTATTTTTATGCCATTGGTAAAATTTTTCTATCCATTCACTTTTTACCTGTTCACATTGCCGCAAAAGCTCCTCCAATTCCTTTTGTAACATATCTTTTTCTCTCTCTGCCTTTGCCTGTTTTACTTGTAATTCTTCATATTTTGCAGCATGTTCATTCTCTTTGCGAAGTACTTCTATACCTTCTTTTAGAACATTTTTAATCTTTTCTAATTGTCCTAAAATTGATTCAAATCCATATTTTTCTTCCAACTGCCCTTCAAGCTCATTTGCCATAAATTCATGTTCATCAAAGGTCAAAACTTCAAATATTCCCTGCATCTCTTCTAGCTGTGCCTTCACTTGTTCCTGTAACAGATCTCTTTCTCCGCTTTTTTCTTTTTGTTTGCCTTCTAAATCTGTAAATTGTTCCTCCTTCAGGTCTAAACTCTTCTTTTTATTCTTATAATTTGTCTGCTGTTCTCCTAATTTCCCTTCCAAATCTACCTTTTTCCCCATAAGAAGACTGGCATCATTTTTATCTAAATCTGCCTTCTCCTGCTCCAGAGTACCCTGTTCCAGCTCTAATGCTTCCTGTCTGTTCTTTTCCTCTTCCAATTGTCTGGTACACATTTTCTCCTTTTCTACCAGTCCTTTGATGTCATTGGCTGTTTTCACATAAGCTGCTTCGTCTTTCACTACCCATTCCGCTTTTTCGTACAGCACTCTCTCGTTATACTGTCTGTATGCAGCAAGAATTTTTTCTGCCGCCCTTTTACTTTCTTCTAATCCCTCTAACTGGCTTTTCAAATGATCCATATTTTCAATTGCTTCTGACATAGGACGTAAATCATCATCTGACAATGGCGGCAGGGAACTGCTTAGAATTTCATTTAGCACTGTCGGCTTGAAATCCTTAGAAAGCTTTGGCGTTCTAAGCTGGATTAGTAAATCAACCAGTTCTTTATATTCCTCTACAGTTTCATAGCCAAATAGTTTTTCATTGACCATTCTCATATATTCCTTCTGTCCATCTATTACCTGTCCGCCTTCTCCTAAACGGTTGATTAACTCCTGCCTGCTTAGAGTAATTTTATATTTCATATCTTTATATAACCAGAAATCCTTACCAATCCTGCGTCCATCTGTTATAGTAAAATGCCAGGAATCCAATTTCTTATTTCTCCTTGCACACAAGCCAATACCAATTGTCATATAGGTATCGCTTTCCTTTCGTTTAAATTCCATATACAGATAACCTGTTCTCTCTTCCCTGCCGTCGTTTTCCTCTAATAGATAATTCTCCAGTTTTCTAGCCTTTGTTCCAAACGGATCCAGCCTTTCAGATGCTTTGTTTCCATCTAACAGCAATGGAATAAAACTCTGCATTGTCACAGATTTCCCGGAACCATTGGCACCTCTTAGCAATAATCTTCCGTCTTCAAATTTGAATTCTTCATCATCATAATACCAAAAATCTATTAACCCAATTCTGTTAATTTCCCATTTACTCAATAACATTGATATTCTCCTTTTCTAAATAAGCCTCTGGGTACATTCCTGATATTTTCCCCGCAACAGGCATGATTGTAACATCTTTTGTAACCAGATCTATCCGTATCATATCAAATTGCTCCATTTCTTCTAATATTGTATTTGCAAACTCTGTTTCTGACATATCCTCTCGGTATTTTTTCGCAAATCCAACTCCAAATGTCCGTTTACATTCCATAATCAGTTCTTTCATCTCCTGCTCAGATAGTACAATTGTTTCATCTACTCCTACAGCAAGCTCTCCCTTTGATACCTTCTTTTGTATTAAAAAAAATATCAATAAAATTGCATCCGAAATACTGTTATTTCCCGGAAATACTTTTCCAAGTGTTCCATTTTCACCTAATATGATATATGCACTTGTTTTATGTACTTGTAAACTGCAATCCACCATTCTTTCAAAATCATGTTCAATACTGCTACGGTAATTTTTAATATAGGCTAAATCCTCATCTTTTTCTTTATCCTTATAAATTCCCGGTGTAAGCAGTAATTTCCTGTATACTCTTTGTTTACGGACAACACCTCTATCCTCATCCATATCCATCCATTCACTCTGGAAGAAGTCCTCTACTTTTGTATATTCACTGATATCCTTTGTAAAATTTCTTGTAAAATACTTTGACAATCCGGTATTTTCATATAATGCTTCTGTTTCCAGTTCCACTGCGAAACCATCCTCGCTTCCATCATTGTTAAAAAACAATCCCTGCTTCATGGCATATTTCATCACCCGGATCAATTTTCTTCTGTTTTCATATACCGTCCACTCTATTGTATCTTCCGGATACTGTGCTGCTATATATTCTGTTAATTGAGAAAGAACAAACTGCTCTTCCACTTCTTTATCTTCTAAAAACATTAAAATCAGGCAAAAAAATGCATATTCCATTTTGCTGGAAAATTCATCGATTCCCATCCATGGCAATGCTTCCCCCGGAAGCTTTTCCAGTTTAACCAGCATACCATTATCAATGAGCCGGTATCCTAACTTTTCCCGTATAAACTCTTTTATTTCACCAATTCCATCTTTGATGCGGTAATATTTTTCTCTTTCTTTTCCTTTTGCAATCCATCTTTGATTCATTAATTCCTCAAACACATTCATATTATAAATCCCTTCTAATTTCTACTCAAACCACAATACAAATGCTGGCATCTCAAATACTCCATCCTGACAGTTTAACACACAATATTTTTTTTCTTCCCGGTTTACAATTTGATATACATGTCCTTCTTCTGTTTTTCCTTTTCCATCCTTATGTTCTAATGCCTTCGATAACCATCGGAGCAAAATATTTCTTACTTCTGGTTCAATAACAGGAAGTGTCTCAAAAGAGATTTTTCCATCTACCATATATCCCTCTATCATTTTTTTCTCTTTTTCAGACTTCTCAATTGCTTCTTTTGCTGCTTTTTCCTTTTCAACACTATAATCCCTAATATGGCTTCTTGGAACCTTTTCTCCATAGGCACGTACTTTAGGCTTGATTGAAAGTTCTATGCCTTTTTCCTCATATACTCCACTGTTGATGCTATCTGTCTCTCTTACCAGTTCCCCTTTTAAATGTAGCGGTTTTTCTACACCAAATACCATAGAAGCCAGCTTATGTGCTTCCTTTATGTCTGTGCATTTTAAAAATATTTCTGCTATTTTTTTATATTCTTCTTTCCGGTTTGCTCCCATAGTAAATTGTTCGCTGATTCTTGTAGCATATCTGGTGATTTTGCGAATATTTTCATTGGTCATATCAAACAATCTGTTTGCTTCGCTTTCTCTTGTACTGTCTCCTGCAAACCAGTCTTTTATACTCTTCCATCTTCCCTTAATATTTTCATATATACTTTTTTCATTCACTTCTACATCCATCCTTGGAATCGTCATCTCATAATCTGTTACCTTTTGAAAAATTGCTTCTAATGTTTCATCTGCCGTATCAACGATCAACCGCTCAATCGTTCCCACGTTTAACTGCAGTCCCTTTATAAATGAACGCAGATACTCAATTAAATTATCCTTATATATTAAAAATTCGGCACTTTTCATTAGTTCTTCTGCTTTTGCACTATTAAGGCTTCTCATATAATCCTGATAATTCTGGTTAAGCCGTTTAAAGTCATTATTCAAATCTTCCCACCAAGTATGTACATGCATCAGGGTATCCCCACCAATGGTTTTTATTTTTTGCATTTCATTTTTGATACGTTCCAGCAAAGTTGGTTCTAAGGATGTACCCTCTATGAATAAATTCTCCAAACGGATGGTCATTCGTTCAATTTCCACTGTGTACTCTGTCAATTGGTAACGAAATTGTCTGTTTTTAAATGCTTCCACAGAATTTACTTTTTTTGTATCCTGAACCGGAATTAAATTCTTCCAATTTACCAATGCATTTAAATCCTGCCGGCACTGCTCCATAGTATAATCCGAAAATTCTTCATATTTCTGCAACGCCTGAAAAATTTCATCCTGATCCAGCCAATATTTAATTCTCTCATGCTGCATATAAAAATAGCGGAGAATCATGCGATAGCGCTTCACATTCTCCGCTGTCAAATATGCAGTTTCTGTAATTGGTTTTACTAATTTATCTGTAATGTGCATAAATAATCTTCTTCCTTCCTTGAAACTAATCCGTATTAGTTAATTATCACATTATTCATTCAAATTGTCAATTATTATTTTTTCTCAAAAAAATGGATGGATATTTCAACAAAATACTAAATTCCTGTCCTTCCAATTTTGCTTCAATAGTTCCATTCATTCGAAGAACAAATTCTTTTGCAATAGAAAGTCCAAGTCCTGTAGAATTTTTACTTCGGGAAGAATCTGCTTTATAAAACCGTTCAAATACCTGATCAATCTGTATTTCTTCTGCATTAGATATATCATTAGAAATTCGCACACAAACTTCATCTTCAAAAGATTTTAAAAATATCCCTATTCTGTGTTCTCCATGATCTATAGCATTTTTCATTACATTTTGAAATACCCGGAAAAGTGCCTGCTCATTCCCCTCTATATAAATAGGGATTTCTTCAATATCCAATTCTGGCTGGATACCAAGCTTTGTCCAATCCTCATAATAAGAAAATACAGTTTGCCGCAAAATTCGGTTAATACAACAATCTGTAAGCTCCAAATGATAGGTTTCATTTTTTAATTTGCTAAAAGTAAAGAGTTCCTCCAATATTTCTTTTAAACTGTGAATACGCTCTCTGGCAATCCACAAATAGCGTTTTTGTTCCTCTTTACTTTCACATTCCTCTAACAGTTGTATATAACCATCCAAAGAAGTCAAAGGTGTACGGATATCATGAGAAAGATTAGTATATACATCGGAGAGATAAGCTTCCTTGCTCATATATTTCTTTCTATTTTCTTTTCTTTCTTTCATTATCTTATTTAAAATATCTACCAGTTTTCCCATTCCTCCATAATCTAACTGACTTGTTATCCTTATATTACTATCCTTTTCCATCAAAAATGACAATTGGCGGCAGATATCTTGTATCTGCCGCACGAAAATCCATAATATGAAAAATAGCAATAATAGAGCTACACTTAATATCCCTATTATAATATAACACATATCTTTCTCCTCTTATCTTGTCCTACACATCTCTTTTTTGAAATACATAACTGCTAATTCCAACAAATACCAAAATAAACATAGCTGCCAGAAGAATACATTTTCCTGCATCACTTCCTGTAGGATTCATTGGCAGTCTTGCTATTCTTCCGGAAATGGTATATTTTATCGTTTCAAAATCCTTAATACCTATCTTTGCTAATGCCTTATCTATAAAAGCGTACAGCACATTTGCTATACCAAAACAAATGCATAACGAAAGAGTCATACTACAAAGATTATTTCGAAAAACAATGGCAAACGCCATACATACACATACAAATCCATAATGCAGAAGTGTTTGTATTCCCAGATAAGGAAGAAATTCTGATAGATTTCCAATCTCCAGATATCCATAGGCAATTGGCATGCTAACTGCCTGCATCAAAACATATAACAATATAGTTAATACGGAAAAGAAAAACAATGCAATAGCTTTCGATAATACTAATTTCCATCTGTTCTTTACCTGCCCTGCAAAATTCTTTATATATCCACTCCCTATATCTGCAGTTGCAAATAGTACTGCAAAAATTACCATAAACATTGCAATAAATTTTGCTTGTAAATTTGCAAATACCAAATCATAAACCGTTGCTTTTGCTCCATCTTCTGTAGGTGGGTTAACTGCGATTCCTATGACTGTCTCCTGTTCTTCCTCTGTTTCTACAGATTCTTCTGGCACATCTGTACCACTCTCTACCATTCCATCTGCCACTCTGTCCATAAATGACTGTGGCTCAGTGTTTTCTGTTGCTGTAGCTGCCGGTGTACCAGACTCATCTAATTCTAATTCTGATGCCATAAGCATGGTAGTCAGCACTACTATTACAAACATAACAATATAAATTACATATAAGCTCTTTGTCTTAAACATCCGGAAAACATCCATTTGTATCATATTAAGCATGATTTGCACCTCCTGTCAGATGAATGAAATAATTTTCTAACTCCTCGCTGGCTACATGAATTTCTTTTACAAAAACACCTGCTTTTACCAACGAACAATTCAATTCTCCACTTTCTTCAATCCGCTCATAAACTGCAACATGTGAATTATCCACCACTTGGTAATTTTTATACCCCAGATCGTCTAAGACCGGCAAAATTCTCTTTGGTTCATCAACACGGATGAGAATCCGCTCTCTGCAGCGTTCCATTAGTTCTTCTTTGGTTACTTCTTGTAATAAAATTCCTTGATGAATCATACCATAATCTGTTGCAATCTTTGATAATTCTTCCAAAATATGACTGGAAATTAAAATGGTCATATCATGCTCTTTATTCAATCTTTGAATGGTTTCTCTTACTTCCACAATTCCTTGTGGGTCAAGCCCATTAATCGGCTCATCTAGTATAAGTAAATCCGGATCACCTACCAAAGCAAGTCCAATTCCCAATCTTTGCTTCATTCCAAGAGAAAATTGTTTTGTTTTCTTTTTTCCTACATCTGCCAGTCCAACTGTCTCTAAAATATCTTTGATGTATTTCTCTTCCCTGATTCCAAACAACTTACACTTTATCTTTAGATTATCATAAGCAGACATATTTCCATATAATCCTGGTGTTTCAATTAAAGAACCAATCCGTCCTCTTACCTTTGACAAATCTTTTCCTTTATATCCAAATAATTCAATTTCTCCACTGGTCTGGGTAGATAAACCTGCAATCATTTTAAGAAATGTTGTCTTTCCTGCTCCATTTCTGCCTATAAAACCATAAACCGCACCTTTGCGAATATGTAAATCTACATGATTCACTGCATGATACTTCTTAAAAGTCTTCGTAAGCCCTTCTGTTTTTAATAACAATTTTGTCATAAACTTCTCCTTTCCTGCAAGTATAACTTGCTGCCTTTCACATTTACTAGTCTAAACCATAATTCCTAAAGAAAAGCTAAGAAAAAGTAAAAAAAGAGTAAAGTTTCATTTTAATCATGCAATCGGTATCCAATCCCCCATATAGTCTCAATATATTCTTCCTGGGTGATTGCTTTTATTTTTTTACGGATATTACTAATATGTACATCCAATGTTTTTGTTTCACCCATATAAATTTCTTCCCATGCATATTCAAAGATTTCTTCTTTACTAAAAACCTGTTTTGGATGTTTTAGAAGTAATTCTAAAATAGAAAATTCCTGCTTTGTAATTGTAGGAAGTACCACTTCTCCAATTTTCACCTGAAAATTCTTTCTATCTAACTGCATCTCTTTATGAGATAAAATATCCCTTTCCTCTGTTTTATTCATCCGGCGAAGCTGCACTTGTACCCTTACCACTACTTCCTTTATCTCAAAAGGTTTTGTAATATAGTCATCTGCTCCTTTACTTAACAAACCGACCTTATCTTCCAATTCCCCCTTTGCGGTAAGAACAATCACAGGTGTATTTCCTTTTTTACGGATCAAGGACAATACCTCTTCTCCACTTTTTCCAGGAAGCATTAAATCAAGTAAAATTACCCCACAATTATTAAATTGTTCACTCTCTAATAATAACACTGCTTCTGTCCCTGAAAATACCTGTCTACAAATATATCCTGCCTTAAAAAGTGCTTCCAATAACAGTGCATTAATATTTACATCATCTTCTACAATCCAAACTTCCTGCATTTTATTGAATCCCCTTTTAAATTCCATCTCACACAAAGGAAAAGATATTTACCATCTTAATGTAATTTCTTTGTCATCTCTATATATTCCTGATTATTTTTCGTCTTTAAAAATAAGTCAATATATTTTTCCAGCATTTCCTCAGAACGCATACCACTTAGAGCTTTTCTCATAGAATGATTTGCCTCCAGTTCTTCTTTGGATAACAACAAATCATCTCTACGGGTACTGGATTTAAACAAATCAATAGCTGGGAAAATACGTTTCTCAGATAAAGTACGGTCAAGCACTAATTCCATGTTACCAGTTCCCTTAAATTCTTCAAATACCACATCATCCATACGACTACCTGTTTCTACTAATGCAGTTGCAAGAATGGTAAGACTTCCTCCCTCACGCATATTTCTTGCTGCTCCAAAAAATTTCTTAGGCATATGAAGTGCTGCTGGATCAAGACCTCCAGATAAGGTACGGCCGCTTGCCTGGACAGTTAGGTTATAAGCTCTTGCCAATCTGGTAATACTGTCTAACAAAATAATAACATCCTGTTTATGCTCTACCAAACGTCTTCCCCGTTCAATTACCATTTCAGAAACCCTCTTATGATTCTCTGGTAATTCATCAAAAGTAGAGTAAATCACCTCTACATTCTTTCCTTCTATAGATTCTTTGATATCAGTTACTTCTTCTGGACGTTCATCAATAAGCAAAATAATCATGTGCATATCTGGATGATTCTTGGTAATAGCTTTTGCTACCTGTTTTAATAATGTTGTTTTACCTGCCTTTGGAGGAGAAACAATCATTCCACGCTGTCCCTTTCCGATTGGTGCAACCAAATCCATCATCCGCATCCCAATGCTGGCATTTGGAGTTTCGAGGTGAATGCGTTCATCTGGAAAAATCGGAGTCAATTCTTCAAATTTCTTTCTCTTTAATAAGGCAGATGGATGATATCCATTTACCGTTTTCATATAAAGCAAGGCACTAAACTTTTCATTCTGGCTTGTACGGATCTTGGTATTTCCTACAATATAATCTCCTGTTTTCAGATTAAAACGCCGAATCTGTGCTGGAGATACATACACATCATTCTCACCAGGTAAAAAATTATCACAACGGATAAATCCATAACCATCTGCTAATACCTCAAGAATTCCCCGCTTTGTTTCTCCACTATCTAAATGTGCAATTTCTGGAGAATAAAGTCCTTCATTATCTCCTTTTATATTTTTTGTCCGTTCTGTTTTTTCTTGGGTGTTCTCTACTTTTTTTACTGTTTTTTCTACTGTCTTTTCTGTCTGGAAACTTTTTTCATTTTTTACCGTTTTGTCTCCCACAACTTCTTTTTGTTTTTCTTTTTGTGTACTTGCAATCTTCTCTTCTACTTTCGTTAGCAATTCCACTAATNCATTTTTTTTCATTGTAGATATATTTTTTAATCCATAACTCTTTGCTTCTTCTCTTAATTCTACAACTGTCATTTTATCATAGTTCTTTTTGGTTTCTTTCATAATTCAAATACACTCCTTCTTGGGTATCCATTAAGATTACAGAACAGTAACAAATTCCATGACTCATTATCTTTTAATTAAAAAACTATCTAACTCACCATTATAATTTGTTATGTTACCTATAGAAAATCATCCTGTAAATGATTTAAATGATTAAATAGAGGTTCCAGCTTAAACCAATAAAATAAGCTATTTGTCTTATAATTGGTATTAAGCAAATGACATTATACACTATAATTAAGAAAAAGAAAAGTTATTTTTTATTATCATATTACAATTTTGTTAATTTTACTTCTTTTTTATTAAATTTTTATTGCATTTTTCCTATTTATTTCATATAATATAAAACGGATTTTAAAACTTAAGTACATATTTTGTAGACATTTTGGCGAACACATATCAAAGTTCTATGTAAAAAAAGTGTGAACTCCGCATAAATTGAGTTTCACAATTGGGCATCAAAATGTTTACACAAAAAAGGAGGAATTTTCCGTGATTAAATTCACAAAAAAAGCCCTTAGCTTGGCTATTGCATCTTTTGTAACCATGACTTCTGTATTTGGAAGCAGTAATTTCGCTAAGGCAGAAACTACTATAAACGCAACTGAAGTTGCAACTATCGAAGCAAGCGATTCCAGCATCCAGACACATTTGTCAGCAAATTTTACTGCACCAAATAACTGGTCACATGATGTATACGCTTATGCTTACTATGTAGAAAATGACAAGACTATAGAACCTCTTGGTTGCTGGCCTGGTACAAAACTAACAAAGAAAGATGGTACTTATCCAGTAGAATTTGAATCTTCTATAGGTAAAGCTAAGATTATCTATGTAGATGCTGCTGAGGTTGGTACCATAAAGAAACATGATGAAATTAATGATAAATATTGGTATGACACAAAAGAGCTTCACAGATGTCCTGCAGAAGATGATGACATAGATACAGAAGATGGATATACCATTGTTGGTGGTGAAAATGTTACTATCAAACCTGTAAATGTTTCTTTTACCGCTCCTGAATCATGGGACAATGTATATGCTTATGCATATTATACAGATTATAATAAAGACCTTGTTGAGCCTCTCGGCTACTGGCCTGGTACAAAGATAGAACCAAGCGAAAATGGCAAATATGACATAAGTATTATTTCTCCTGTTGGAGAAGCAAAATATATTTTTACTAATGTTGCCGGTTCTCCCTCTGATGCAGAGTTAAAACCTAATGGCATTGGAGGCTGGTACTATGATGTAGATAAAAAGGCACAAATTCCAGAAGATGATGGAAATAACTATACAGAAAACGGATATAAAGCAGAAGAAGGAGACAACTCTTTTACATCAGAAAATATACCAACCCCTGGTCCAATTTCTACAGTAAAACCTACCATTGTACCAACAATAACTCCTACTGTTACTCCTGTTATTACAGCTACTGTTACCCCTACAACCAGTGTGCTTCCTACTGTTACTCCTAGTACAATTCCTACGGTTACTCCTGTTATTACAGCTACTGTAACACCTAGTGCAATTCCTACTATTACTCCTACAGTAGAGCCTACCATTATTCCTACGGTTGTTCCTACAGTAGAGCCTACCATTATTCCTAGTGTAGAACCTGTTATTATTCCTACAGTTACACCTAGTGCGGTTCCTACAGTAGAGCCTACAGCTATTCCTACGGTTGTTCCTACTATTACACCTACAGTTGTACCTACTGTTATACCTACAGTTGTACCTACTATTACACCTACAGTTGTACCCACTGTTATACCTACAATTGTACCTACTGTTACGCCTACAGCAGTACCTACTGTTACACCAGATGTAATTCCTGATAATCCTATTCCAAATGATCCAATTAAAGTGCCAGCATCTTCCACTTTAAAAGGAAGCATCAGCTTTGACAAAACAACTAAAACAGTTGGAGAAACCATTAAAATCAAAGTTTCTGCCAAAAATGGTAAACCAGCATATAAATATACATATACTGTGAAAAAAGGAAATAAGAAAGTTCTTTCTGTAGCTAATACAAAGTCAAAATCTATAAACTGGATACCTGACAAAGCTGGTACATATACAGTTTCTGTAAAGATTACAGATGCAAAGAAAAAATCTGTAACTGTTACTAAAAAATATAATGTAAAGAGTGCAGTTATTACTATTAAGAGTTTGAAAACGAACAAATCTTCCAGCCAGAAAGTGAAAACCAAGATTGTAATTAGTGCAAATGCCACTACAAAGAAAGGAAAAGCTTCTTATAAATTTGCAGTAAAACTTGGTAATGGTAAAATTAAAACAATTAAGGGATTCTCTTCAAAGAAAAAAGTAACATGGAAACCTACCAAAAAAGGTACTTATACTCTTTATGTATATGTAAAAAATGGTAAAGGAATTACGGTTTCAAAAACCAAGACTTTCAAAATTAAGAAATAATGTAATAACCCCCAATGTAATAAGAAAATGCTTATTACATTGGGGGATTTTTTTTAGAATTTAAATAACGTATCAAAATTTCTAAGAGTTTCAAAATCTCCTTTTGCTGTTACTTCTCCAGACATAAAGGCTTTTTGCAAGGTCATTTTCCCTTCAATAATGTCTAACATAATGTCCTTGGACATCTTTACAAACACATCCACTTCGCCCTTTTCATCATAATAACATTCTATCTTATTTCCACTCACTTTAATAAAAAGATTCTTATCTTCATCTGCAAAATTAAAATGATAGGTTGCAAAAACTCCAGCTTGCCCCTTAAAGTGTTCCTTTAAATCTCTAATAAATTCTTCTTCTGTATCTGTTTCTGGATTCTCTTCATCTCCCAACATGCCCTTAAACAATTGAGCAAGCTCTTGTATATCTTCCTTTTGTTTTTTCACATAGGTATCATCTGATACATAAATCGACAATTGTTCACTTTCCTGAGGCGTAAGTTCCATAGAATTTCCTTTTAGCATTGTCTGATTTACTATGTGGGCACTTGTAGGAAAATTTTTTAATCGATGGCTGACCTGCCGGTAAATCATCTCTGCTTTCTTCTCAATCAAAAATGCATATTCTGGATCTGTTTCAAATTCTACATGATTTTCTACATAAGCACAAATTCCTTCACAAGGAACACCACCTAATAATTCCCACAATTTTGTCAAAGTAAATATTGCATCCCGCTCTCCATAAGTAGTAGAGATAGCAATAGGAAGCATAGAAAGTTTTTGTATTTTCTCCTTGTCTCCATAAAGCCAGCATGCATCCAAAAATTGTTGCATCAGACCACCAATTCCAAACCATTCTACTGTTGTAGCTAGGATAACGCCATCTGCCTCTTTTAGAGTATTGGGTAACATATTAATTCCTTTTAAGTCTTCATATAAATTATATCTGGTTACCTCTACCCTTAATTCCTCTAATACTTCTGTCAACTTGTTTAATACATAAATCGTAGAATCTTCAATTAATCCACGTCCACCATAATAAATATTTATTCTCATGAACCTTTTTCCTCCTTACCCATCAAAAGACATAGTATTCCAGTTAATATAAATCCTCCAATCAGACCACCTACATGTGCATAATTCACACTAGGGCTTATCATGACATTGCATATTCCAAAAATTGTAAGTAAAATTATATTTCGAAATGGTAACTCTTCCAATCTGCCATGATTTTGAATTACTAAGTAAAGTAAAGCACCAACAATGCCATAAACAGCTCCAGATGCACCTGCTGCCACTACAACCTGCCCTTGGTTCTGCAACATATCAAATATTTCAGCCAGATTACCGATAAGTCCTGCCCCAAAATAAATAGTAAGATAAAATATCTTTCCAACTCTTTTTTCCACATATTGTCCCAGTGCCAGTAACATAAACATATTTCCAGCCAAATGCTCCATTCCAAAATGTAGAAACATGCTGGTTATTAACTGATAGTACCAGAATCCATGACCAACACTTTCTGTACATAATCCTCCAGAATTTGCAATATGTTCCACATCTAGAGAGGAACCAGTAAATTCTATCCATATAAATACTAAAATATTCAATATAACTAATAAAATGGTACAAATATTTTCTTTAATGTAGTTTCTTCTGTCTTTTATTCTCTCTTGTTCTATCATTTCTGCCCTAAAAAGTGCCTGTTCTATAATTTCTCTGGCATTGGAGAATTCTGCAATCTGGTTCTCATAGATTAGAAGCCGTTCCTCCTCTAAATCTACTATCCAGTGTTCACCAAAAACAGATAGGTATTCTTTTTCTTGTTCTGGCTCATTTGTACACAACACTTGCAGCATCTGTACTTGTTGAAAATCATAATTATAAATGGATTTCCGAATGGCACGTACAATACCTTCGTATTTTTCTACTGTCAAATCCCTCAAATGTATGCAGTCAATCAATACCACAACATGTGTACATTGTGGACGAATCTGTAATAAAACATCCACATAAGCCCCATTCACAATCGCTTTTTTATATCCTGCTTCTTGAAACTGTCTGACTAAATTTTCCGTTTTCATTTTTCCCACCTCTCTTTTCATAGGAAACTACATAACTTGTAATAGTTCAGCCAAGGGCTGACCTGTTACGGAATTTGGCAAGCTTCGCATGTAAATTGCCCAATTCCAATCCTGATTTAGTCTTTTTTATGGTCTTGCACAGCGGAGTGTGCAAGACCTACCTGAACTGTTACCGTAACTTTCATTATAACAAGATTCTACATGATTCAGCTATACACAAAATGCACAAAATATCTATCCAATTAAGTGACAATACTAGATATTTTGTGCATTAGTGTTTATTCTAAGAAGCTTTCCACTCCTTCGTAAAATAATATGGAATGTCTGCAAAAGAAATTTTATCTCCTTCTGTAATCACAATTGGTTGATTTCCTTCTATTCGTTTTTCATTTACAAAAGTTCCATTTGTAGAATTCAAATCTGTAATAAAAAACTGTTCCCCCGTCTGGTCTATTTTACTATGCATACGGCTTATATTTTTCTTCTTCTTTAAACTACAAGTATCTTTTTGGAATCTGCCAATAAAAAATGGAAACTCACCAAGAGATATAATCTCCTGTCCTTGTTCCTCTGGAACGAGATAACATTGTTTTTTTGTGCATGAAGTCTCACCCGTCTGAATTACAGTTTTATCATAATCTATTTTTACTGTCCCATCCCCCACATTACAATTTTCTAATGGTAAGCTAATCTCCTCTTGTTTTCTTACAAAAGAAATAGGAGATTCTTTTTCTAACTGCAACACCTTCTGTTGATGTAATTCCTCTATATTTTTCTTATCGAAGAAAGATAATGTCTCCTCCTCTGTTATTTTTTGTTGTTTTATTTCATTGTCTTTCTGCATCTTCTTTTTTGGTTCTATAACCTTTTCATCTTTTTCATATTTTTCTTTAATTTTTGCATCTTCCTCCTCTGCGGCAAACACTCTACCCAAAATAAACATATCCAATGCTCCTAATACAAGTAACCCTATTACAGATTTTGTCGTAGAAATTCCTTGTTCATCACAAAAAATACCAGACTTTGCTGCTACTGCTAACAGCAATAAAAGAGCCAATTGTAAAATAACAGTCAATACTATATTTTCCTTAATATTTGTCTTATTTTTTTCTTTTTTATTCTTCCTATTATTTTTCTTTTCCAAATTTCCTTCCAGATTTCTATTTATTTTTCTATTGCTTCCAGATATAAGCGATTTTTTATTCTTCTGCACTTGGAGACTGTTTTCTTTCTCGATCATTTCTGGATCTATTTTTTTAATCACTGGTTTTTTCGTTTCCCATGCTACTATCTTTTGTAAATCATTTAAAGTACAATGGGGTTCCTTACTTTTTTCATAAAGCTTATATACAATTTCTACTGCATTTTTATCCTGATAATCTACCACATTCATAAAATAAGAAAATAGCTGGACAAGTTGTTCATTAATTTCTCTTTTATAATCATGGACATAACAAAGAGCCACTTCTTTGCTTTGTATATCTATATAAATATATGCTGGGTCTAATACTAAATTATCTGGATTTAAAAGATATTCCCTGCATTTACCAATTTCAGTAAGTATCTGGCAAATACAATTTTTCACTTGAAAATCCTTCCATTTTTCCCGGTTACTCTTTTGCAGTAAATTTTCTCTTCCTGTAATATCATAATAGTATTCTTTTTCATTATTTATTTCCCGTATCTCTAAAAGAAGAAAACCTTGTACATATTTGCCTGCCAGCATGTGCAACATGTAGTTTTCCTCTCCTCTTCCCTGTATTACTAAGTAATTTTTTTGAATATCATGCTTGTATTCTGCCTGTAGCATATTTTCACTCCTTTATCTTTTTTATTTCATTTAATTTCTCATTAATCTTTTTAGAACCTTTAACACTCTCCATAGTATCTTGTAATGCCGTATATGCCCTTGTAAATTCTGTTGGATTATGTACTGGTATGGATGTGTTTATTTGATATTGGAATGGACTTCCTCCCAAGTATTCATGTACTTTGGATATTCCTGTGGAAATAGCCATATTTATCTGGATACTTACTTTTGTATGACCAATGGTTGCCGACACACTCTCCACTTTTCCAAATAACTTTTCTTTATCCGCCATGCTCTTTAATGTGGAAACCAATATATTTTTTTCTGCTGATAAACCATCCAGATAAAATGTAATTCCCCGTTCTTTTCTCTTTTGATAATCCACCTCTTCCAAAAGTTTCTCCTTATCTTTTATACAAAGCACCTGTTCTTCTGCTATTATCTCCACAAGACCTTGCAGTTTCGTATAATCACATAAATAAAAGGTCATATAGCAAAGAGTAATAACCAGAAAAAACACAAGGGGAAAGACAAACATAGCCTCTAGCGTTATCATTCCACTCTGGCTGTTTTTCTTTTTTTTCATTCTAACCTCCTAACCTTGACATCTTTGACAAGCTCCTACTCCACTTAATTCAGAAAGTTTTACTTTTTTTATATCCCTTGTCAATCCACTACAATCTAACTGAATATGATACCTGTCTCCTGTATCTGAAATATATACATTAGATTGACCAGACACCTTTGTCCCCTTTGTACATTTTTGACAGCTTTTGTATTTTCCTCCACTACGGTTTCTCTTTGTTAGAGCATTCTCATAACTAACACACTCAATTCCAAGATTAATATGTGTGCAAAAAAGAGATGTATGGTAAACCGTTCCCGTTTTTGTCATATAAACATAGATATCCTCTTCTTCCATTTCTTTTTTGCTTAACCCAATTTTATAGGTTCCAATAAATCCTCTGCTTCTTACCTGTTGAATAAAATTTAAATTTGGCAATATGTTGGTCATTATAGGAAATTTTACCTCATACAATGCGGCTAGAGAAATATCTCCATCATTTTCCAATATAGAACTGTGATATATAATTCCATTCTTTCCACCCTTAATACAACTACTTTCTAAAATATCCTCTGGTAGATACTCTAACATTCGAATCCCAGTAAATGCACCTGATATCCATTTTTTTGCTGTTTGTTTGCTGTCACTGTCTTCCTTTTTTCCTCCTACATTTTCATATATACAGGCATAACGGGAAGCTTCCTTCGCAGTTTCCCATAATCCCTGGCTAATTTTCTCTTGTATCAGTATAATTTGAAAAAAATACATAAGGGTTATGACACAAAACAAAAAAATAGGTAATACTAATGTAGTTTCTAAAGTTATAGAACCTTGATTTCTTTTTCTCATCCTTGTCCTTCCCTGAACCAGATAAAGATGCCCTCTCGGATTTTTGAGGATAATATACTTTCATGCACTGCCTGTTATTTGCAATAATAGTAACTTGAAAGGGCATCTTTATCTGGTTCATTTTATATCATTAAATGTTTTCCTGTATGTTTTTTAATAAGAATAATTCTGATTAATTGTAAAACTCCAACTGTCTCCTTTCTTTTTCCATGGTTCCATAAAATTCCAAGCCATAAACTTTGCAGGCAACATATAGTTACAACTAACCTTTAAAGCATAAATGCAATCTTCCATGGAAAATTTTTTGCTATGACGTAACTTCATATTTTCTTCAATCAAATCCATAGTCCGGTAATTTTTTTGAGTTTGATTTTCCAAAAATAGGAAAATATCAATAAATTGCTCATAAGAAATTCCTGCTACTCCCAATTTGTTTTTTCCCAACTCCTTTGCCTTACTTTGTATTTTTTTCTTGCTAATCGTCAACATATCACTATAAGTTAGCATAAAATTACTTTTTGATTTTACTAATGGAATCTTACTTCCATGTAATAATGCTGCCACATCCACCAAACCTTCCTCATAAGACCACACTAATAAAATTCCCATTTGCGTTGCCCGGATAAGAGGTTCAATCCCAGTAAAACCAACTAAAGCTGCCGCAGTAGCATACGCCTTTTCTTTCCCTTGTGTGTTAGTAAGCAGATAAGAAAAATTAGTTACCGTCCTCATCAATAAAATCCGGTCTATCACACTCTGCAAATTCTCTTTATCCGAAGCTTTACCACATAAGATATATTCTTGTTCATATTTTAGGGGAGTTTTTTGAAATTTTGATTCTTTACTTACATAACTTTGGAAATATTGATTTAGATATGCCTGATAAATTAATGTATTGGTAAGTGATGACTGCTTGCTTTTTTCTCCATTTTGCCGGAACACATCTGATGCATCCGAAAAAATATTTTTTGCATTATCTCCTTTGATAACTGCTCCTGTATCTATATTTTTTAAGCCTTTACTCTTTCCTTTATAATTCTTATAATAATAATCCGGATTAGAGATTTCTTTTTTCGATATCTTGCTACTATCTTCCACAACAATAGATAAGACAGAACTTCCTAAATTTTTCAATGCAGAGCTGGGATCGCTGGCATTCTGATTTTTTATGTTCTTATAGGAAAATTTAAGAGAAGATATGTCATAAGACTTTAAAACACTAATTTGTTCTTGAATTCCTGTTAATTTGTCTGTATAAGAGGTTTCCTCCTGCTTTACTTTTTTCTTCAATTCGCCTTCCAGAGATTCCAATATTTTTAGATTTGTTGATAATTTCTCCTTCATTCTTACTGCATTTTTTAAACAGGTTACATCATTTCTTAACTCTTTCTCTTGTCCATTCATATTCTTAAATTCTTCTGTGGAAAGATTTTTCTTCTGTTCTGTCAATGTTTCTTCAAACTTATTTATCTTACTGTCTATAGTTTCCAATTTTTTCTCTATTTTCCCGATTGTGCTAATTGCTTCTTTCATCTTTTTCTTAGAATTTGCAACTACTGTTTTTAGCTCAGATTGTTTCTCATTCACCGATTTCACCGTTTTAGAAAAATCATAAGGTGGTTCAGGAGTTTTAGTTGGTTTTGGTGTATTCGTCGGCTTTGGGGTATCTGTTGGTTTTATAGACACTGTTGGTTTTATGGTTGCTGTTGGCATAGCAGTATTTTTATTCTTCTTAGCCTCTTCCTCTTCTTTTGCTTTTCGTTCTTCCTCCTTTTTGGCTTCTTCTGCCTTTCTTGTTTCCTGTTTCACATGCTCTCTCTTTAATTCCTTCAGTAATTCTTGTATTTCCTCTAATTTTTTAGTTCCATTTATATATTTACTTTGCAATGATTGATATACTATTTGTGGATCGATGCCCACATTTCCTTTTGTGATGGATTTTCCACACAGTTGCTTTGCAAAACTTCCAGTAGTAGCAAGTTTATTTGCATTCTCAAAAATCAGTCCTTTATCTTTGCATTTTAATCCTTCTACTTGTTCTATCAGTTTTAACAATTGCTTACTGGCATCTTCCAAAGATTCTTCTGCCTTACTTTCTTCATTCATTATTAATGATACTGATTCACTTTTATCAAGTAATTTACAGCAATTTAGCATTTTTTGTAACAACTCTCCTGATACTTGATATTTCATAAACTGTACCACCTCATCTTCTACAAGACCTCCCTCATAGTCTACTGCCCGGATGGCAGAATTCATCTGTAAGGATTGTATTTGTGTCTGGTAGAGATCTGTTCCCTGCCTTTCCAGTGTAATACCAAAAACATTAGCGGTTGTTTTGGTGGATAAACTATTTTCTATATATCCTTTAATCTCCTTTGCAATTACCCGGAATTCCAAGCTGTCAGAGTCAATTCCTTTATCCATAAAAAACAAACCATAATCCTCATACAAAGGTCTGTAATAGTTTGTAAGTTCTGCGTCCATAGCTCCCTTTAACGCTCTTTTCACTTCATATCCTGCTACCTTTACTCTGGCATTTTCCAGAAAGGAAGCAATCAAAGCTAACATTACTACAATAATTAATGTTAAGTATATGGTAATACTGCCTTTTGATTTTTCCATTCTTATTTTTTCCAAGTTTACAATATCCTTTCCTGCTATTTCATAGATAGACAATTGCAAATTTTTTTGCAATTGTCTATATTCCATAAAGTCTGGAAGTTTTTACTTCCTCAATTTTTTTGTCCTTATTTACCCTTTACATTCAAATCTCCACCTTGGGTTTTAATACTCTTTATGGCATTTTTGATAATTGGCTCAATGGTATCTTTAAAAAGAACTACCAAACCAATTAGTATAACCACAATTAAAATTACCTCTACACTCCCCATTCCATCTTCTTCCTTCCAGAAGTTTTTAAATGCCTTTACTATTTTGTTTTTCATTGTTTCTTCTCCTTTGTTTGTAAATTTCTTACTCATCTTGCTTTTCTCCTTTTCATAATGTGTGTTGTTGTAAAATTTTGTAACCCGGCTGCCAGCCTGTTACAAAGGTTTCTTATAATGCCATCATAGCAGGTATCATAATAATTACCATAACCAATCCTAGCATTACCATCATAGGTGCAAGTAATTTTGTACTTGCCTCCTCTGCAAGGCGTTTTGTCATTTGCTTTCTTTCTTCAAATGCGTCTAATGCCTCATATTCTAAAAGCTCTAATAAGCCCTTGGAACCTTTTTTCAGATTCTGGGATAACAGGGAACCAAATTTTAAATATGGCAATAACTGGATTCTTTTTCCAAAATGCTCCAATGCACTTACCTCTGTTACTCCATTTTGCATTTCATACCAAGTCATGCACCACTCCTCGTATGCATACCTTGTGTTTATTTTTCCCTTTTTCTTCTTTTGCAGGTATTCGCAGGCAATTTTTTCCCATGCACCGCCAACAGTCATGCCTGCTTCAAGAAGCAAAGTAAATTTATTTACTAAATCGGGATAATCCATCCACATCTGTTCATCATGTTTTTTTCTTTTATTCTTCAAATCTTTATCATAAAAAATCCAGATTACTACAATAGTCACTAGCCCTATTCCTAGAAAAACCATGGCATTACTCTCTACATTTTCGGTATAGGATACTTCCTTATCTAAAACAACAGCAGGCAATGTATATTTTTTCTCACTAGGATTTCCCTTCCCTGCCTCTTCAATTGCTGTTTGAACAGCTTCTCTCCATTCCTTTTCTGTAAATTCTGTTTTTGGGTAAATATGTACCCGGAATCCTAACTCTTCTTCCTGTTCTTCATAAGATAAAGTTGCCATAAGATTCACAATCTCTCCTTCTTTTGGTATAGCCATAAAGTCAATTTTCCCATCATAAGATAAGCAACTACCGTCTAATATCTGCCAAGATATTGCAATGAAACTATTAGGAATCCTTTCTATAAGATTCAAGTCCTTTATAACCATCTCATTACTTTCATTTTCTCCCAGATAATGTTCTTTCACATATTCTTTTGCTTCTTGTAATGCTGTTTTTGCCTCCTCCTGGGTATATGTCCTTTCAGGTATGGTAACTGATATAATTTGTTTTTCCTGTTCGCTTGCAGATACTTCTATATCCACATACTCTTCCCCTTGCCCCTTTTCCTGACGAAGAAAATATCCATTCTCTTTTAGGAGATTTGTTCCACTTTTTCCAATTTCTGTTGCAAAAGAAATTCCTGTAAACAGGCTAATCATTAAAAAACACATAGACAGCTTTTTGCACCAATATAGAATCTGTACCAGTTCCTTATCTTCTGATACATGAAGCAAAGATAGAATTTCCAGTTGTTTTCCCTGCTTTTGCATATACTTTCGGAGAGGTGTTTCTAAAATCAGAAACAAACTCAGGGGATAAAACCCTTTTAATCCATGCTCTTTTTTATCCAGCTCTTTGACAAATTCTTTTTCATAGTTTCTTGTATATACCATTCCTGCAATCATTAAAATTGCAAGAACAGAGCAAAAAATAATACACCACATAGTCCCTCCTATAACTTGATATCTGTGATTTTTTGTCCTGCCAGATAGGCTCCAATATAAATAACTAAGATAACAGTCATAATCATACCTCCTAGAAAATTGTGGTAAAGACAATCTAAAAATCCAGGAGAGCTAAACCACATATATCCAATGATGCAAAGAGGAACTATGCTCATGATATTGGTTTCCAATTTTTTTGCTGAAATTAAGGTTTCTAACTCTCTTTGTACCTCTATTTTCTCTCCAATATTTTTCTCTGTCTGTTTGATTACTTTTATCAAATCACCACCTGTTCTCTTTGCTGTCTGTACAATTTCTGCAAAGCTTTCTACATCTTCTACCTGAGTTCTTTCTGCCAGTTCCATCAGCACCTCTTCTACATTTCTATTTAATGCTAACTGCCGGTTCATCCATTGGAATTCTCTTATAATATCTGCATCTTCTGCATACATAAGTGCCAGATCATGACTTGCCTCTAAGAATGCATTTTCCATAGAATAACCAGCATTTAAAGCTGAGGATAGGCATAAAATTCCCTGACGAAACTGTTGGTTAAAATTCCACTTTCTCTTTTGGCACAATATTTTTCTTTGATACTCTATAAACACAAATCCAAAGGGAAATAAAAGAATGACCGCCCAAATACTTTTGTAAAATAAAAATCCTACCATACTAGATAATCCTATCCCCACAAGGAAATATTTTATCCACTCTTCCCTTGTATAAATATAGGTATCATATTCATATTTACTTTTTTTCTTCTTATTCAAAATCATGCACCCTCTTTTTCCATTTGTATTCCGGCTCTTTGCAATTTTTCTATCTGTGCGAAGGCATATTTTGTTCTTTGCAGACTTCCTATTATTTTCCCATCTTCTGTCTCCCCTTCCTCCACAAATTCATATAGAGGAGCCGTTTGAATTTCTCCATTTTCACAGGATAAAACCTCCACAATACTCAACACCCGTCTTGATTTATCCCTTAATCTTCCCAAGTGTACAATAATTTCCAAAGCTGAAGAAATTTGCCGCCGTACTGCCATAAGAGGAATTTCCATTCCCATAAGCACCAAAGTTTCCAAACGGGATAACATATCTTCTGGCGAATTAGCATGTCCAGTACTAAGAGAACCATCATGCCCCGACTTATCATCTTTACGACAAAAAGGACAGAATATTTAATCCTGTCCTTTTCCTCATTTATAGCCTTTCTGACTATCTTATACCTATTCTTTTTTTACTCACACACTAAGCAGATTCCCTTTTTCTCTCCACCCTACTAATTGATACCTCATATGCTATCCTTTTTTCACATTCGGTTTGGGATAATTTCTTTATATATTCTCTGCTTTGAATCCTCCCCTTAACCCTGATTTGAGTGCCTACATCAAATTGTGAAATATATCTAGCCTCCCTTTCCCAAGCAATACAAGGAATATAGTCTGATTTATTTCCATAAGAGCGATTTACTGCAAGCATAACATCTACAATCTCTCGCCCTAACGGAGTGATCCGAAATTTGGGCTGTTTGCAGATAAATCCATCTAGGATAATATCATTGCTGTCTACAAATTCGGAAAGTTCATTTTCAAAATGAATATCTTCCACAAATACTGACAATTTTAAATGCGTTTTATTCCGCATTTGCAGATTATGCGACTGAAACTGACCTATAATCTTTGCCCTGCGCCCCCTGTAATCTTCATATATATTAACTAATCTTTCAGAGATTACAAGCGGTATAATATCCTGACGCTTGCTAAAGCGGCTTACAATCAAATCCGCTGTATAATAATTCTTTTCACATACGGTATGACTATATGCAAAATCAGAAGCAAGTTCGCCACATATAATTACCTCATTATTTTTTATTTCATCCATTATTATCTTATCTCCTTTTCTTTTGTAAATAGTCCTGTGTCGCATAGCTGATATACATTTATCATGTATTATAGCATTATCCTCTCCGAAATCAAACCTTTAAGATATACTTTCACCAAAAATATTACTTATAAAAGATAGTTTGATTTTATCCTGCTAATTGATCTAACTGCTTTATCAGGCATTTCAGAGAATATTTTGCATTGCCAGTAAGCTGTCTTTGCCAGCACTCATTTTTGGGCGACCACTTAAACCCATTACGTTTTACTATCTCCCTTATCTCTACATCAGGTTTTCCATCAAAGAACAACTGCAACCGCATCATTTCCGTATTTTCTACAACCTTAAAATGCTCTGTATCATAATCCGTTGTTTCCTTTTCCTTTGCCGCTTTCAATCTTTCAAGCCTAGCCTTTGTAGCATGAATATTCTGGTTATTATTACTCAACTCAAACGAAAGATAAGGCTTATCCTGATAGTGCCAATCAGCTTTCATTGCCTGTTTTAGCCTTTCAATATCTTCTGGTGACAGATCAGGGCAACCGTCTAAGGTCTTGTGCTTACGATAATAAGCATTAACCGCTTTCATCTGCTCCTGCCTCTTTTGCAGAGAATCCAATTTTTCCTGTAACTTCTCAACTGCATCCTTATCATCCGATTTAATAATGTCACTCCCATACAAAATCTTTCTGATTTTTTCAAGATACTTTTGAATGTTCTGGTATTCCTGATGGTTACGCTCTGCCGCCCTGTTCTGCTTTTCTTTCTTCTTCACTGGAAAGTTTGCGGGTCCGGCTATCATTACTGACGGACACATCAAATTTATGCGGCTGTCTGCATTGAAATTATCTGCCAACTTACGGGCATATCTATCTGCAAGTGAATAGACTTCCTCTGCCCTGTCCGGCTTTTCTTCCGCTACCTGATCTGCCAAATCATAAGCCTTGTCTACAAGCTGTTTATATTCTGCTGTTTTAGAACCTGTTACATAATCGCTGAAGCTCCACATACCCTGTGCCTGTCTAGCTGCTTTTTCATCAATCGTATAATATTTTCTTTCCATAAAATAAAGTCCTCTCTTTCAAAAATTGTTTAGCCTTAAATTGTGTTCAAATAATCAATAAGCGGCTGAATGTCATGCCCTGTTAAAATAAGATAACCGCCTCCATACTGCCACCCTATCGGTTCATACCGCATGGTATTTTCAAAATATACTGGTTTATACCGTCTGCCATTTAGAACAATCTCGCCTTTTCTCACATACTCCACGCTGATTCCAGCATTTTTCATTTGGATTATGTGCTGAATGAAAATACCCCAAAGCCGATCTACCTTACTTTGTTTTGTGCATATATAAATCATGCCTTGCCCTCTCCCATTCTCCGCTATTTATGTATTCTGATATTTTTTGAATTGTCCTGATAAAGTCAGCTTCATAAAGCCTGTAATGAAAAGCCGCCGACACTTCATTTCTATTTCCATGAAAATCCGTAAAATCTCCATTCTTCGGAATTATGAAAAGTTTATCTGGCTCCCTAAAAGTATGCTTTCTTTCCATAATCTCATTTAGCATATCAAGCGGATTCTTATACATTCCATGAAATTTTGTATATATCCCACCAGTATCAATAAGCAGCTCCTTTATTTCTTCCAGTTCAGCAGTTTTCCAAGAATCATCAGGTACACGCCTGTTAATCACGAAAAACTCTTTCCCACCCTTTACCATATATACAGGGAACATATCACATCCTCCTGTAAATGGGCTGTTATCGTGCCAGGGCTTTTTTTCTATAAAACTTATCTTCTGCATCTTGTTCCCCCTTTCTCAACATGGACCTCCCTCCGCTCCGTGAAATGCTCCTGCCGGATATTTCCAGTCTTTAACATACATATCCTTAACGGAAAAAACGCCAGTCCGAATAGAACGGACTGCCGCTTTGTCTTTCCAATATACGCAGGATTTAGCCTCTCCCACAAAATCATCTAAGCACTTTTTGTTATCCAAAGTAAACCCAAGTATTTGTTCATCCTGTCTTAATGCCTCATATTCATCAGGATATATCTCTTTTATTCCTGCAAATAGCGGCGGTGTAGAAAATATGCACATAGCACAGCTACAACGATTCCACCCAATACGGTAACAGGGGTGAGGATTTACTTTGTGTCGTTTCAGAACTTCCCAAACGTCCTTTTCAGAATAATCTATAACTGCCCTCCACTGATGCACAATTCTATGGGAACGCTTTTCCGCATTGGTACGGTGTATTTCCATTTCATTATATTTTGACCGTCCTGCCGACTCGCCACGCCTTTCACCAGAAACTATAAGAATCTTCTTATCTGTTCTAGTCTTTTCGAGGTTACTTGTAACGCTGTCCTGCACCGCTGCTTTCAGATTACCCGAACACCAACGCCCTTGATGTGTTCCTCCTTTCGCCGGAAACTTTAACCGTTTTCCTCCCAACTTTTCCAATTCTCCAAGTCGGTCTAAATTACTTACCACCGCATCCGCAACACATATCTTCAAATAAGCGGAACACCAGCGCTTTGAAAGATCAGGCGATTTCGCAGGAAATTTCATTCTATAACCATACTCTTTTAATAAAGACTCTATTTCCTCCGTAGCCTGTTCTTTCAGTTTCAGGCATTTTATGTAGTTTGGCGATAACTTACATTGTTTCACTTCCTCGGTGTCCGGCTCTATCCACTCAATCGGTTCTGATGCCCCAATCCTGTATAATTCTCCAAAGAAGCCATTAACCCGATAAGAAATCCGCAGTTCCACGCCCTCCGCTTCTGCCAGTGCCTTTACATAGTTTTGCGTACACCGCCAGTCCATACGTCTTGATGGGTGTCCACCGTCTATATCGTGATGCCAGAGTTCGATTTTTTCTTTTGGTACACCAAGCTCCAACAACTTATAAAAACAAGCAACAGAATCTTTCCCACCAGATAAAAGCACTACAATCAGATCATATTCTTCCAGTGGTAATATCTCTGATAAATATATCTTTTTGAAATGCTCGCTATCCTTTCTGCCATCTACTCTAGGCTTAATACTGATACCTTTTCCATATATCAGTTTATCAGCCTTACCCAAATTGACAGGGGTATCTTTTGTGCAGTCAATATCTTTAATAAACACTTCTCATACCTCACTCTCCTTTATCCCTTGAACTCTTTCAAAATCAAGAATACCTAAACTCTGAATAAATTTTTTTGTGGTTCTAAGCCCCTTTCCGAACTGCTCTCCGCATACATATTGACGCAGATAATAGCCGCCGCTTAATTTTACGACCTCCCACACTTTATTGCTGTTATACTTATCCCTGTAATATGTTCTCTGTACTGCCATTACAACGCATCTCCATTTTTTAACTGCTTGTCCTTAGTATCTCTATTCTTCTGGTACATCAGCCCCACAATGCGGACACTTCTTCACATTGTATGCCATAAAGAGTTTTCCACACTTCCTACAAGTATCAATCTCTCCCGAAATCTCCCAGTCATTCATAAGCGTACAAGGACTTTGCCAATCCACTTCATAAAATAATTCTTCTGCAATTTCTTCCTGATTGTTACAGAGAGCCATAAAGTCATTCCTTGTATAAACAGCATCATCCAATTCTGGAACATAACAGGGGGCATCTGGACGGTTCTGAAATGCCTCCCAATCCTTGAACACCCACCCTTGACTAAAAAACTCTCTTTGTAGTTCAACGATATTTCCATCCGCATCAACTTTACAAATACCAATACGCTCACAAATCTTCATATCCATACAAAATCACCATCCATGAGCCACAACACGCCATCATCCCCAATGGGTAACGGTTTATCACAAATCAGAGTACCAAAGAAATTAACCAGAATAGCTTGCTTAATCCTTGCCGGATCACCGCCGCTGTCATCATCTCCTGCAACTTCATATTGATATTTCCCCTTTGGAACGGTATTTCGATCTATACGCATATCATTAAACTCACATTCAATGCCACACACACTGACTTTTTCAAAAGCCTCTTTTCTATAATCTAATCTTGCCATGCTAAACCTCCTGCAATTACTGACAATATATCTGCCTACTTCAATCCGTTTCTGCCAAAAAATGTTTCCTGTTCTGACATTACTTCCATAGTCATCAATGCTCCCAGACGATAACCTCTGATAAATTTGCTCTGTGCATAGCAACAGTTTTCATCAGACATAACATCTATAAGCTCGTTTAAAAGTTCCTTTTCCTCACTATTCAGTTTTTCTTCCAATTTCTCCTGAAG
>JAAVHR010000074.1 GCA_014799595.1 Clostridiales bacterium
GGAGTGCGTAGCACGTAGCAATCAACTTTCATTTTTCATACGAAACACGCAGTAAATGCATGTTTCTACTTGAATAGTTACAAAACACCCATGCCTTGTGGTCTGCAGCACCACCATAAATATATTCGCATGGGTGTTTCGTAAACGAGGATGCACACAAGTGCAAAAGCAGTACTTGGTGCTTTACGAACCTTGCAGCAAAGTGCAAGGTTCTACCTAAAAAGAGTGAATATATAGAAAAGATTTTATAAAACACTTGCAAAATCTTAGATTTTAGATACAATTATAATGGTATTCTTTTATTACGGGAAATTTATTCCTTTTAAATTTGAAAGTGAGGTTACAATTTTATGATACAAGCATGTAATGTTACGCTTAGATTAGGCAAGCGTGCTTTGTTTGAAGATGTAAATATTAAATTTACAGAAGGAAACTGTTATGGATTAATTGGTGCTAATGGTGCTGGAAAGTCTACCTTTTTAAAAATCCTGACAGGTGAAATCGAACCTTCTAAAGGTGAAGTCGTATTGACTCCAGGACAACGTCTTTCGTTCTTGAAACAGGATCATTTCAAATACGATGAATTTAATGTATTGGATACTGTTATCATGGGCAACCAACGTCTTTATGATATTATGCAGGAAAAAGATGCCATATACGCAAAAGAAGATTTTACTGAAGAAGATGGTATCCATGCCAGTGAATTGGAAGGGGAATTTGCCACACTAAACGGCTGGGAAGCAGAATCAGATGCTGCTACTTTGTTAAATGGTCTTGGAATTGAAACAGACTTACACTATTCTTTAATGAAGGATTTGAATGGTGGACAGAAAGTCAAAGTATTGCTGGCACAAGCATTATTTGGTAACCCCGATATTCTTCTTCTTGACGAGCCTACTAACCACTTAGATTTAGATGCAATCCGCTGGCTGGAAGAATTTCTGATTAATTTTGAAAATACGGTTATTGTAGTTTCTCATGACCGTTATTTCCTGAATAAAGTATGTACACATATTGCAGATATTGATTATGCTAAGATTCAGCTTTATGCTGGTAACTATGATTTCTGGTATGAATCCAGCCAGCTTATGATTAAGCAGATGAAGGAAGCCAATAAGAAAAAAGAAGAAAAAATCAAAGAATTGCAGGAATTTATCCAGCGTTTTAGTGCAAATGCTTCTAAATCAAAACAGGCTACTTCCAGAAAAAGAGCTTTGGAGAAAATTGAACTAGATGATATTAAGCCATCCAGCCGTAAATATCCTTATATTGATTTCCGCCCTCAACGTGAAATTGGTAATGAAGTTCTTACAGTAGAACACCTATCAAAAACCATTGATGGTGTAAAGGTGTTAGATGATGTTTCTTTTATTATTAACAAAGAAGATAAAGTTGCTTTTGTAGGAAGTAACACTATTGCTACTACTACCCTCTTTAAAATTTTGGCTGGTGAAATGGAACCAGATGAAGGAAGTTACAAATGGGGTGTTACTACTAGCCAATCTTACTTTCCAAAAGATAATACCAAAGATTTTTCTGGAGATGAGATTATTGTGGACTGGCTAATGCAGTTCTCCTCTGAAAAAGATGTAACTTATGTTCGTGGATTCCTTGGACGTATGTTATTCTCTGGTGAAGAAGGTGTGAAAAAAGTAAAAGTTCTTTCTGGTGGTGAAAAAGTTCGTGTTATGCTTTCTAAAATGATGATTATGGCGTCGAATGTATTGATTATGGATGAACCGACCAACCATTTAGATATGGAATCCATTACCGCTCTGAATAACGGAATGATTAAGTTCCCTGGTGTAGTTTTGTTTACTTCACAAGACCATCAGTTTATCCAAACCATTGCAAATCGTATTATGGAATTGACACCAAACGGATTAATTGATAAAATTACTACTTATGATGAATACTTAGATAGTGATGAACTTGCTCGTAAGAGACAGATTCTAAGTGTTCAGGAAGAAGAAAACGAAGACTAATAAACCGAGATTATTTACGGCCTTAAGTATGAACTAAGTCCTATGTAGTTACTATTCACGGTCAACTCCATACACATGCTTAATAGGTCAATTGACGATGATAGCAGCGGTCTGCAATATAAGTCGTGAATAATTGAGGATACAAGATAAGAGGAGATGATTTTTTGGACCCGAGTGATGTTCCACAACTGATAATTGTACTATGTTTACTGCTGGTTTCTGCTTTTTTTTCATCGGCAGAAACAGCACTTACTACTGTCAATAAGTTGCGTATTAAGTCTATGGCAGAAGAAGGCAACAAGCGGGCAAAGACCGTAGAAAAGCTAATTGAGAATCCTTCCAAATTACTTAGTGCAATCTTAATCGGAAACAATATTGTGAACCTGACTGCGTCCTCCCTTACTACAACCTTAATGACTAATATATGTGTTCATGCCGGTTTAGGGGAACAAACGAGTTTATTTATTGGTATTGGTACTGGTGTTTTAACCATTTTAATCCTTATTTTTGGAGAGATAACGCCTAAGACGCTGGCTACAATCTACTCCACTAATATTTCTTTAGCATATAGTGGTATTATTTATTTTTTAACCCAATTGTTTACTCCTGCTATCTTCATTGTGAATAAAATGGCAGGAGGATTGCTGGCGGTTTTCCGTATCGATCCAGATGCCAAACACGATGCTATGACTGAAAGTGAACTTCGTACCATTGTAGATGTAAGTCATGAAGAAGGAGTTATCGAAAGTGAAGAGCGTAAAATGATTACCAATGTGGTGGATTTTGGTGATTCTGTAGCAAAAGATATTATGATTCCAAGAATTGACATGACCTACATTCAGGAAGAAGCTACTTATGATGAACTGGTGGCAACCTTTGATGAAGATAAATTTTCACGTCTCCCTGTTTACGGGGAATCCAAAGATGATGTGGTGGGTATTGTGAATTTAAAAGATGTGTTCTTTTATCATGGTGCAAAAGAAGACTTCGCCATTTCAAAAATAATGCGGGAACCTTATTTTACTTATGAATTTAAAAAGACTTCCGAACTTCTTAATGAAATGCGTAAGGAATCCATTGCTCTTGCCATTGTTTTAGATGAATATGGTGCTACTGCCGGACTTATTACAGTGGAAGATTTATTAGAAGAAATCGTTGGTGAAATTCGTGATGAATATGATGAAAACGAAGAGGATGTCATACAGAAACTAAGTGATACAGAGTTTATTGCAAACGGTACTGCGAAATTAGACGAAATCAATGAAATGATTGGTTTAAAGTTAGAATCTGATGACTATGACTCTATTGCCGGCCATATTATTAACTTGTTAGAACATTTACCAGAAGAAGGCGAAACTGTGGTAGAAAATCATGTAGAATATACAGTTTCTTCTATAGATAAAAACCGTATTGAAAAGGTGCATATTCTTCTCCTTCCTCTTGCAGGAGATGAAGATGTAGAAGAAGAATCCGCCTGATCTTATGTAATATTGATACTTAAAAAGAATGCCTCTTATGAGTTGTAAAAAATCATAAGGGGCATTCTTTTTTCATATATAATGCTATATTTAAATGTTATAAATGTTTGATAACTTCTTTAGGTATGAAATAATTGTAACTGTTCAAAACCATGAACAGTTACGTTCTAAGCCCATAAAAATTCGCCTTCGGCGAAGGGCTTAGAACAATCAACTTTCATTTTTTGCTACGTAAACACGCAGTAAATGCGTGTTTCTACCTGAATAGTTAAGAATAATTACAAATATGCCAATAATTCTGTCATAAATTTTTTCTCAAGATCTATCAGTTCTTGTGCAATATTTTTACTTTCTTTTGATGCTTCCTGATATTGTCTTAAATATTTACTTAATGATTTTATTCCCATTTTACAACCATCTACCATAATATCAGAAATCTTTGTTTCTTCATCATTTGCCATTAGTTTCATTTCTGTACTCATCCACGAAAAAGCTTTTGCCATTGGGTGAGGATCTTTTTCTGATTCGTCTGCTTCATTTAACAGCTTGTGACATTTATCTCCTAGTGCAATATGCTCTTTATTATAATGGTCTATGGTATCTTTTAGTTTTCCCTCTTTTAAAAATGCCTGTACTTGCTCCATACTGTTAGTAGCTGATTTACAACCAGCATTACATTCTTTTAATAAACAAACGGTATCTTCTGACATAATTAAAACCTCTTTTCCTTTTTTGTTAGTATTGCCTGGAAAAGAGGTTTTATACTTATACAACTAAAATGTTAAATCAGACTTTCTTGCTAACAGCTTTGCACCATTTACTATCACTGCAATTCCACTGGCAAGTCCAAATAAGATAATCAAAATACCAAAAATTAAATTTCCAATTCCTACAGACTTCATTGTATGATATACTTTTTCTTCCATATTGCTACTCCTCTCTCTAATCCGCTATTATTCACATCCTATATTGCAGAACACTACTTTCGCATCTAATTATTTTTCTATATATTCACTCTTTTTAGGTAGAACCTTGCACTCTGCTGCAAGGTTCGTAAAGCACCAAGTGCTGCTTTTGCACTTGTGTGCATCCTCGTTTACGAAATACCCATGCGAATATATTTATGGTGATACCGCAGTCCACAAGGCATGGGTATTTTGTAACTGTTCAGAACCATAAACAGTTACTTATTTTTTACTCCATATTGCTCATAATAATTATCAATTGCCGCTTTAATGGTATCATCAATGATAACTTTTCCATTACATTCTTTATTATATAAACACTCAATCACATCTGCCATAGAAACAATTGCATTGGCAGGAAAGCCATATTTTTCTTTAATCTCTTCTAAAGCACTCTTTTCGCCTTTTCCTTTTTCCATGCGGTTCAAAGAAACCATTAATCCCAGAATGGTCACATCTCCTTGTGCCTGAATAATCGGAAAGGTTTCCTCAATTGATTTTCCAGAGGTTGTTACATCCTCAATAATGACAACACGATCACCGTCTTTGATTGGACTTCCTAAGAGGATACCAGTATCTCCATGATCTTTTACTTCTTTTCTATTGGAACAATATCTGATTTCTTTTCCATATAATCTGTGAAATGCCATTGTTGTTGCAACACTAAGAGGAATTCCTTTATATGCCGGTCCAAACAATACATCAAAATCTGTTCCATAATTATCATGAATTGCCTTGGCATAATACTCCCCAAGCTTCTCTAATTGGGAACCTGTTACATAAAGCCCTGCATTCATAAAAAATGGAGATTTTCTTCCACTTTTTAATGTAAATTCTCCAAACTTCAATACACCACAATCTACCATAAATTCAATAAATTCTTTCTTATATTGTTCCATTTTATCTTAAATCCTCCTGTTTTCAAGGCTTTTGCCCATTATTTTTTAATTCTCTTTATTACATAAATTTCTTATCTGTTTTTGTTTCTCCTTAGTCTACCATAAAAACTTGAATTTTTCAATGGATTTCAAAATTCTTACAGGACAAACGCATGAATGTTTATTCTCTTTATTATGTTCTATTGTCAAGTTTTACAGATTTAATATCTGTTCTAAATACATTCTCGCATTCATACTGATACAATAACACTTTTTCCTTAGCGACATTTTCTTCCCTACTTCAAAAAGTTTTAATATGGATAAACACCACTTATTTATGATGTTCAGATTCTGTGCTGCTGTTTTATCCAAAGTGGTGNTGGCATCCTCTTTAAAGGTTACATCCAAATGCCAGTGCATACTTTCCACTGACCAGTGTTCCCTTACTGTCCTTGCAAACAGATCCACATTTAACGGCAGGCTGCTTATATAATATCTTCTTTCCGTTATCTGTTTCCCTGACTGTTCCGTTGTTTTACATACCATCCCTATACTTTTTATCCCTTTCCAACGACTTTTTTCCTGCATCCATTTCAACTTGTCCCATTGGTAGTATTCCCTTGTTTCTATTTGGGAATGGGCTTTTTCTTTGGTAACTTTATAACCGTTATTACATTTTATTTCTTTAAGGAACTCCTCCGTCTCGAAATATTCACTTATTTCTTTATACAGATTTTTTTGGTTTTCCTTTACAGCCAGCGTGTAATCCGCACGCTTCTGTTTGATCTTTTCTGCTATTTCCGTCTGTGTCCCCATGGCATCAATAGTTATAATGTTGCCTTTTACCTGTATAGTGTCCAGCAATTTCGGGATTGCCGTGATCTCATTTGACTTTTCTTCTACTTTTTTCTGCCCGAGGCAAAAACCATCCATGTCACACCATGCGGAAACAATATGGTTTGCTTTCTGTTCTTTGGATCTGTTGCCCCTCATGGTTTTTCCATCAATACAAATGATTTTTTTGAGTGTTTCCCCTTCATTGCTGTTTACAAGCTCATTCCATTTTTTATAAACACCCTGCATATATTCAGGTGCAATATTACCCATGACCCTTTGTATTGTGTCATGGGAAGGAATGCCGTTTTCAAGTGCAATGTACTGTTTTAGGAATTCTTCATTGGACTTAACAAAAATTTCGACTTCCTCCCAGTCATCCGCATTTGCCAGTTTTGCAAACAGCACAATCACTACAATATCAAGCAGTTTATGCCTTACCTTTTTTTCCTGTCTTTTATCCTCGATTAATTCTATTGTTTTTAATATTTCTGTCATTGTAAAACACCACCTTTACTGTAATAATACCACAAATTTCCAATAAATGTGTTTTTTGTTCACAATTTGTTCACTCATGCGTTTGTCCTAAAATTCTTATTTTTGTAATTTCACCAAACAGTCCTTTCCACAAAAGGCTACTCCATATCGGTATACCGTTTCATAATCATCATCATGAAGCTCTCTTGCATAGCCTCTCTCTTCAATCTGCTGCAATGCTTCATCTGCTTTTTTATCCATCTGCTTCAATTTATCTGCCACCTTGAATTCCAATACAAATGCTGGCTTTCTTCTGGTTACTGGTTTAATAAACAAATCACTTCGCCCTGTTCCGCCTCCCCGGTTGGATTTGACCACATAGCCTTTCATACCAGACAAAATCCCTGCAAGGAATCCATGATAAAAACTTTCATAAGCATCATTAAAACTAATGGTTTCTAGCAGCATATCTACAATCTCTTCCTCCATGGTCTCTATGTCCAGATTTACCAGTGCAGTAAACAATTTGGAACGGTCACGGGATTTTACCTTCTCTTCAAACCAGCCAAGGATTTTGGTACGAAAAATGTATCGGACTTCATGATTTGGAATTGTAAGTTTTAAATATGACTGTTTTGTCCTTTCATCTATGCGTTCACCCACTTTACGGAAATATCCAGTAAAGAACATAAAGTTCCACAGATTATCCATGCTTTTATATACTTCATCATAGGTGATATCTTCATGAATGGGTTTTTCAATGGTCTTTCCCTCAATCAATTCCTCAATCTCTGTTTTCGTATCTTCATTTGCCATTTCAATGAGCTTACGCACAATACTATTAGAACTGGTGTTTGCCCAATATACTTTAGGAAAACGGTTGGGATTGTCCTGTAAATCATCCATAAGCTGAATCAAACTCCAAGGATTATACACATTGGCATTTCCAAACAAATATCCATTATACCATTCCTTAAAGGTATCATATTTTTCTGGTATATTGTAATCCCTGCAAAGTTTTTGCACTTCCTCTTCGGTGAAACCAAAGTACTCATCATACTTTTCATCCAGAATAGAAATAATTTTTAAGTTATTCATTCCAGTGAAAATAGATTCCTTGGAAATCCTAAGACACCCTGTAATGACAGCAAATTCCAGACTGCTGTTAGTCTTAAGGGAAGATTCAAAGAGGGAACGAATAAAAGCAACCATTTCTGAATAGAATCCACACATATAAGCATTTTTTAGAGGGACATCATATTCATCAATGAGAATAATGGTTTTCTTCCCATAATATTTCTCCAAACATTGGGATAAAAACTGCAGAGCCTTATAATATTCTGCTTTTGGTGCCTCATGTTCCATAATTCTTTTATATTTTTTTTGATTAGATTCTGATAATACATCCCCTTTCAGAACATATTCATGACGTTCATATTCCTGTGCAATTTCATCTATGATACATTCAAATGCCAGTTCATAATCTGATTGTTTACCAGACTTTAAAGTCAGATTAATAACCGGATATTGCCCCATGTGAGAAAGATAGTGCTTCCCTGTTTTCATAATTTGCAATCCTTGAAACAGATAGGAATTATCCTGTTTCACTCCATCATAATTTGTTGCAGATTCAAAGAAATATTGGAACATACTCATGTTCAATGTCTTACCAAAACGACGGGGACGGGTAAAGAGATTCACATCTCCCTTTTTATCTAAAAGTTCTTTTATCAATAATGTTTTATCTATAAAATAATATCCTCGTGTAACCAGTTTTTCAAAGTTATCAATTCCTATAGGTAGTGGTTTATATTTCATTCCCTTGCCCTCTCTTTGTTATAATTATTTTACACTTTGTATGTAACTGTTCAGAACTATGAATAGTTGCATTCCAATAATATTTTGATAATCCAAATCAATATAATTACTATACAAATTGTTGAAAAAACAATAATACCTATTGTTAATTTTTTCCATCTTCGTTCTCTCAGAGCTAAAAACATTACATCTATCACATCTATGACAAAGAAAAATTGTAATATAATATGCAATACAGTCATAATGGTTGGGCGAAACTTTACCTTTGAAGACAAATGCAAATAAGAAATCACGTATGGTGCCTCAAATACAAGAATAAACCATCCTGTAATTAAACCAAGTATTGCCACAGTTGGTCCTAAAAATATCATAAAAGGAACAAGTATAAAACTAAATAGAAAACATATAAGCACCATGAAGCCCCCTATAATAAAAAACGGAATCATAGCATATTTCACTAACACAGTTGCATTTAACATCATAATCCGATTTTCTGGTTTACAAAATATTATAGAAACAATTATGTTTAATATTCCAAATACAATTGGAAGATATACCAAATTGGACAATCCCCCCGCCTTCTGTCCTATTAAAATAAAAAATGGCAGCAGATACAGGGATGCCACATACATTATCGGAAATAAATAAAAAGGATGAAATCCCTTTCTTTGTTTCCATTCTTCTGTTGATAATATATCATTCTCTTTAGTACTGTTTACATATTCTTTCATTTGTTACTCCTTTACATTATAGTTTTGCAGTGAAAAGACATCTTTAAGCTGAGATAACCATAATTCTCTTTGTGACATCATTCACACTTCATGTTCATTATATCATAGCCTCCCTTTTTTATCTATTTTAGATGCGAATTTTATGGTTCAAAAACTAAAATTCTGTTACTGTTCACACCTGCGGTGCAAACAGTAACAGAATCCAGCCTATTTTCGCCTTCGGCGAAAGGCTGGATTCTTCTCTACCACTACCTATTCTTACGTACTTTGCAGCAAGTGCAAAGTACTACCTGTGAACAGTAACATGAATACCACTATTCTATCAGATTTATTTTCAAAAATCATCATTGGTAAAGACTTTCTTTACGAAAGAATTTCAAAAAACTTTTTCCACTAATATACTCTTATATTTAAAATAGGAGTGTGCATAAAACGCACACTCCTAAATAATCTTTTATATCTTATTGTTTTATGGATTACATACACTACAAGCATCATATCCTTGTGATATAGCATCTGATTTACTTATTGATATCTGACTTCTACTTAAGTATCTGCAACCATTTCTATGATATTTAGAACCAGTTGCCGTGATATATACGGTATAGCTGTTTTCACTAGAAGAACTTGTTTTATTACTCTTATTACCAGAATTTTTATATTTTGTCACTTGACTATTTAACGTACTCACTTTTTCTTTTAGTGAAGAATTCTTGGATTTTAATGAAGAAATTTTGTCATTTAGTTTACCTATCTTGCTCTTTTGATCCGATATTTTTTTATTGAGTTTATCAATCGTTGATTGCTGGTTCTGAACCTTTTTTGCATCCTCTTCTAAAGACTTTACTTTTTGACTTAGTTCTTTATTCGATGCTTTTAATTCCTCTATTTGACTACTATATTCTTCTATATTGTCGTTATTAGTTGTAGTCTCATTCTCTATTTTCAGCTCTGAAACTTGTTTTTTAAGTTGGCTGTTTTCATCTACTAACTGGTTATTTGTGTGACTTAAATTTCCTGTTGTCACACAAAATAGAAAAGCTAATAATGAAGTAATAATCAATGGTTTCTTTAAATTCTTTGTAATATCTTTCTGTTTGTTTTTTCTTGCATCATCATTCATAGTATTTCCCCCTTATATGCTTTTGTAAATATTTATTTTATACATCTATTCCATATTATACCATAGTTGGATGAATATTACAATTTTATATTTTCTATCTGAAATAATAAAGAATGCATAGGTTACTGTTCACTCACAAGCTTGACACTTGCTGTCAAGCTATGTGCCAAGAACGTAGAATAGCCAAGAATCCAGCCTTTCGCCAAAGGCGAATTATAAATAGGCTGGATTCCGTTACTGTTAGCACCGTAGGTGTGAACAGTAACATGCATAGTATATTTCATTATAGTTTATACTATTTATGAGGTGAAAAAATGGATAAAAAAGCACAAGAACAATTACTAGAACAACGTAACTTGAATAAGTTCAATAGTATAACACAAAAGGTTACGCCTGAAAACCAAAATCAAACACACAATTCTAGAAAAGAAGGCATTCAACCAATTAATCAAAAAAAATAGAGCCTTAACAAAATGGCTCTTATTTTGTAGGATATGACTGTATGAATATGTGCTTATATGCAATATCATACAGTCATTTCATTTATAATATACAACGATTATTCAATTATCTTTTTTCATAACTTTTATTCCCGCGAAGCAACGAGCCAAGTGCGAGCTTGCTCGCATTTGGCGACTGCCGCGAGGGTCAAATACCCCGCCCCTTGGGGCGAACTTGCTAAAAAGAAGCTAGGTCATGCCCC
>JAAVHR010000075.1 GCA_014799595.1 Clostridiales bacterium
AAGTTCAGCCGGATTCATTCATAAAGTGCCAGAATATACAAATTGGCTAAAAATATTCTTTTTGGCTGGACACTTTATTCATGAATGGCGTTAAGCACATAAAAGTATATGCACAAATTGCCCTTTATGAGCAAGCTCAATCGTGCAATTTGCACATACACTTTTACCCGACTGAACTGTTACCATTTATTTACTGGTTGCTCTCTTTAACTTCATATTAAATGTTGTACTTTCTTTATATGGTCTAAATAACAAATATATAAACAAAACAATTAACAATACTGCAATTACTGTACCAATACCAAAGCTTCCTGCAATAAACAGGCTTCCAATCTGATAAATACATAATGCTACAATATAAGCCAATACACACTGATATCCAATGGCAAACCAGAACCATTTTGCATTATTCATTTCCCGTTTAATTGCTCCCATTGCGGCAAAACATGGTGCACAAAGGAGGTTAAATGCCATAAAAGAATATCCAGCTATCTGGCTCAATCCCTCAAAATCCAAGACACCAAATACACCAACCACTTCTTCTTTTGCTACTAATCCCATTACCGTTGCAATGGTTGCTTTAATTGTACCAAAACCTAATGGTGCAAAAATCCAGCATACTGCGTTTCCAATTTTTCCGAGAATACTGTTTTCCAAATCCATTTCTGGGTCAAATCCAAATCCTCCTTCACCAAATCCGAATACAGAACCAGCCCAGATAAGAATAGAAGAAAGAAGAATAATTGTTCCAGCTTTCTTAATGAAAGACCAGCCACGTTCCCACATACTTCTCATAACATTGCCAAAAGTTGGCACATGGTATGGTGGCAATTCCATAACGAATGGTGCTGGATCTCCAGCAAACATTTTTGTTTTCTTTAAAATAATACCAGAACATACAATCGCTGCAATACCAATTAAGTAAGCACTATAGGCAACCCACACAGAATTATCAAACAAAGCGGCTGCAATCAATGCAATAATTGGAATCTTTGCTCCACATGGAATAAATGTAGTTGTCATAATTGTCATCTTACGGTCTCTGTCATTTTCAATAGTTCTGGATGCCATAACACCAGGAACACCACAACCGGTACCAATTAACATTGGAATAAAGGATTTTCCAGACAATCCAAACTTGCGGAAAATTCTATCCATAATAAAGGCAACTCTTGCCATATATCCACAAGATTCCAGAATTGCAAGTAAAATAAACAATACTAACATCTGAGGTACAAATCCAAGAACTGCACCTACACCAGCTACAATACCATCTAAAATCAATGCACGGATGATTACTTTTGTGGTAGAATCACTGTCTTCTGTAAATCCGGCAGCATCCAAACCGTTTCCAATAATCACTGGTATACCAGGACACCAGCTTCCATATTCTTCTGTTGCTGGTACATCTTCTGATTCCAAAGCTTCGTCCACAACTTCAGAAATATCAAAACCTTCTTCTGCAAGTTTTTCACCATAACTGCCATAAGCCTCCTCAAAACCTGCAAAATCTTTCTCTTCTATAGTTCCTTGAATATCTTCTGCTCCAATTACACCAGCATCTGCTGCTGCATCTACAATACTCTTTACTTCATCAGTCCAGACATTATCCACTGCATATTCTGTCATAGCTTCTTCGTATTGGGCAGTTCCCATTCCAAACCAATGGAAACCATCACCAAACAATCCATCATTTGTCCAGTCAGTCACATAAGTACCAATTGTAGTCACAGCTATATAATACACAAGGAACATAACAACTGCAAAAATTGGCAAAGCCAAAATACGGTTTGTTACTATTTTATCAATCTTATCAGAAACCGTATCTGCTCCCCGTTTACTTTTCTTTAGGCACTTTCCAATAATATTTCCAATATATGTATATCTTTCTGCCGTAATAATACTTTCTGCATCATCGTCCAGCTCTTTCTCGCAAGATACAATATCCCGTTCTATGTGGTCAATCTGCTCTTTGCTAAGATTTAACTTTTCAATAACCTTTTCGTCTCTTTCAAATAGTTTAATTGCATACCAACGCTGTTCTTCTGCTGCTTTATCATGTAATAGTAATTCTTCAATATGTCCAATTGCATGTTCTACACTTCCACTAAATAGATGTTTGGGTTCTGTTTTATCTCCCAGCTTTGCCACATTGACCGCTTTCTTTGCAGCCTCCTCAATTCCTTCTCCTTTTAGGGCAGATATTTCTACAATAGGTATTCCAAGTTCCTGAGAAAGCTTGTTAGTATGAATCTGATCGCCATTCTTCTTCACTACATCCATCATATTCACTGCCATAACAACTGGTATTCCAAGCTCCATAAGCTGGGTGGTTAAGTATAGATTTCTCTCTAAGTTACTTCCATCCACAATATTTAAAATTGCATCCGGTCTTTCATCAATTAAATAATTTCTTGCTACTACCTCTTCTAAAGTATATGGTGACAAGGAATAAATACCAGGAAGATCTGTAAGGATAATCTCTTTATCAATTTTTAATTTTCCTTCCTTCTTCTCCACTGTTACCCCTGGCCAGTTACCAACAAACTGGTTGGATCCTGTTAATGCATTAAACAATGTGGTCTTACCACAGTTTGGGTTTCCCGCTAAAGCAATCTTAATACCCATTTTTTTCCTCCTTCTAAAATTACAATCTTTATTCCACTTCAATCATTTCTGCATCTGCCTTACGCAAGGATAACTCATATCCTCTTACAGTTACTTCTACTGGATCTCCAAGGGGGGCAACTTTACGAACATGAATTTCTACATTCTTTGTAATTCCCATATCCATTATTCTTCTCTTTACCGCACCTTCCCCATGTAATTTCTTAACTTTAACTACATCACCAATTTTGGCATCACGCAATGTATTCATACATACCTCCTAATTACACCATTATTTTTAGTGCCATTTCTTTACTCACTGCTACTCTGGATTCCTTTACATTTACAATTAAGTTTCCTCCAATATCTGATACGATAGTCACTGTTGAACCAATTACAAAACCTAGGCTTTCCAAAAATTTTTTTGTTTCTTCTTTTCCACCAATTTTTTTTATGATGTTGCTTTCTCCAACCTTTGACATTGTTAATGGCATCATACATGCACCTCCATCTTCTTTTTTGTTGCCACTTATCTTAGTACAGTGAATAATTCTGGTTAATTATTAGTGTAGACTAACAATAGTTTTTAAATTAAGGCGTTAGTCTCATCTAACGTCCTTTTCTATATGTTAGAACAAACTAACATTTTTGTCAAGAGTTTTTTCACCAATTTTCAATTGAAATTTTTGCTCAATTTTGTTACAATATATGAAAGATAATTAGGTATTTTGTAACTATTTAGGTAGAAAAATGAAAGTTGATTGTTCTAAGCCCTTCACCGAAGGCGAATTATTATGGGCTTAGAACGTAACTGTTCATGTTTCTGAACAGTTATGATATTTTTATACTAAATATACAAAGAATCGTTTATGTTTCATAATTTCTTGGAAAGATAAATGTGGAAAGGCAGGAAACTATGCAAATAAAAGAATCCGGAGAAGATTATTTAGAAGCAATTCTCATTCTATCCAAAAAACAAGAAAGTGTCAGAGCTACAGATATCTGTAATTATTTTGGTTATGCAAGAGCCAGCGTTTCTGTTGTTTTAAAACATTTTCGTGAAGAAGGTTATGTCAGTGTGGATGGCAATAACCGTATAACGTTAACAGACAAAGGTCTTGAGATTGCCCAAAACATGTACAACCGTCACCAGATTATTACAGAAATTTTCCAATCCCTTGGTGTACCTGAAGATATTGCGGAAAAAGATGCTTGTCGTGTAGAACATTACATTAGCACCGAAACTTTTAATGCACTTAAAAGACATTTTAACAAATAGAGTGACCATTCATCTGTAACCAAATAGAAAAAGTGGAAATGAGTTTAAAAATAACTCATTTCCACTTTTTCTATTCTCTTCCTCTGCTTTCATGACAGGTAAAATAGAGAATCTGATATTCCTTAGAGGTTCTTTCCAATAAGTGCATCCCTCCCTTTGTTTTCTCTTCATCCATATTTACAAAAGGATCATCCAGAATCAAAAATGGTTTCTCTAAAGGATACATGGCATCTACCAAAGCAAACCGCATGCAGATTCCAAACAGATCCTGCCAGCCTTGGCTGTAATAGGTAAGGCTTCTCAATGCTCCTTTTTCTCTCTTTTTCAATTCCAGATTTGCATCAATATGAAAGGATATATCCTCACTTGTAAGATAACTGGTATACTTTTCTACACCTTTTTCCATTGGTGTACGATATTTTGCTGCAAAACTTTCTTTGGCTTTTTGTAAATATTCACTTGTTTGTTTCCATATATTAAGTTGTTTTTCTTTAGCTGTCTTTTCAACTTTTAGATGCTCCAAACGGTTCTTATATTCCTCTAACTGCCTTTTTTGTTCCTCCATAGCCTCTAACTGCTCTGTATCCTCTTGTATAGAATCAGATAACTGTTTTATCTCTTCTGTATTCTGCTGCCAATCCATCTCCCATTCTACAGAATTTCCTTCCTCTTCTTCCTCAAATAATAAGACATCTTGATACTCTATGAAAAATCTTTCCTTTTCTTTTTCTATTTCTGTAAAAGCACTCTCTGCCAAACGGTAACTTTCCAGATTTACTAACATTTTCTGTATCTGTTTATTGGTATTTTCCTGTTTGTGCATACCATATTTTAAGAAAAACTCTTCTATTTTCTCAGTTGCTGCGTATAATGATTTTAAAGCAGCTTCCAGTTTTCGCTTCTTTACTTGTCCCTCTTTGGCAATTCGTATCATAGACTCTATTTTTTCTAAATGCACACTCCATTCTTTTTTTATTGGTATTGGATACCGTTTTAAAAATACTGTAATATTTTCAGTATAATCTTTTTTCTTTTCTCCTCTTATATTCAGAGACTTTTCTTTCTTGTCCTTCTGCTCTTTTTCTTTGTCCCTTCCTCTTAACCCCAATATCAAACAAAGTATACCAATTCCAATGAGTACTACTCCGCCCAGATGGGTAATTGTAAACAATAACACTCCAATTATCACACATATAATTCCAATGCGAAAAATTTGTTTACATTCCTCATCAGACAAAATTTCAGTTTTTTTCTTTGTCTTTGCAAGAAGTGTTTTCTTGGGTTCCATGCTTTCTTGCCTATTTGTTTCCTTTATCCATTGTCTGCATTTTTCCAAATCACTTTCATTAGGATATGTACTATTCCAATGTTCCCGTATCCACTGAAGAGTTTCCTCTTCCTCCTGGCTTAATGACACTTGATCCAATATAACCTGATTTCGGAATTCCTCTTCTGCAAGTTCTAATACCTCACGAACTTCCTCCTCTTTAGGAATTCCATTCATAAAATACCCTTCCAGTTCTTCTAATTTTTCCTCTTTTTCCTGATATTTTTCACAGATATCCTGATAATGTTCCCGCAGTATCTGGTTATTTTCCCTATCATTCTTTTGATACAGTTCTTTTTGTAGATTTTCCTGCCTTTCCTGTAAAAGTTCCCATTGCTTTTCTTTTTCCTGTAACCTTTGCTCTAATGCGGTTTTCTGCTCTAATCTTTTACTTAATTGAAGTATACTATAAGATAACTGTTCTATCTCTGATTCTATTGCCCCAAGTTCTCCGTTTTTCCGATTTGAATCCAGTCTGTGAATCTCTTTTGCAAGAGCCTTTTGTGCCATAGTATAATGCTCTAAATCCCAAGTAGTTTCCATAGGATTCCCAAGTTTTGCATGTATGGCATCTGTTGTCTCCATTTTGCACTGGTTTTGCACAATATAAATACTTTTTTGAAAGGAAAAACTGTCAATTCCAAATAATTCTCTTCCAATCTCCGCTGTGTAATCTTTACTTTCCAATCCGGTAGCTTCATCATAAAGCCAGAATTTATCTTCCTTTTCTTTTTCTCCAAAAGTCCGTTCTATACGATATGTCTTCTTTCCTACTTGAAATACCACATTTCCCCCATAAATCCCCCCTTGCCATGGACGGTATTTTTCCCTTTCTTTTTCTAATGTGGTTCTTTTTCTTTCGTTCTCAAATTCAAAGAACATCACCTTAAGAAAGGTTGCAAGTGTGCTTTTTCCCCAGCCATTTTCTTTCTTCCATATATTTATCCCATCTGAAAATTGAAAATCCTTATTACATAACTTACCAAAATTTTCAATATGACAACTAACTAATTTCATCCTGTAAACTCCTCTCCAGATAGTGCCAGGATTCCACATCGGATAATCTCTGCCTTTTCTTCCTGCGTCAGTTCCCCTTCCTGTACCAGCCGCACAAATTCTCCCCGAAGAGATTCCTCTACCATAAACTCTGCATAATCTACTGCAAATTGTGTTTCATCCATGATTTCTATAAAATAAAAGCTTTCCTCATATTCTTTTTGTAAATATAGCAGATTTTTCTCACACATTACATCAAGCCTGCCAATAAGCTTAACTAACACGCAATCTTCTTCTTTCGCATCAGTAAGTCTAATTGCTTCCCCAATTCTTCTGCTCATCTCCAAACTGGTTATACAACCACTGACTTCAACTGAAATCTGATACATTTTTCTTTTAGCAAAAGGAATAAATGTCGTCTCAACTTCTCCAGTATCCTCTGAAATATCAAGCAATACAAATCCCTTTTCCCCACATTCATCAAATCCTCTGCCTTCCAGACATCCACTGTAACAATATATTCCTCTGGAATCCAACCTTTCCTTTCCGTATGTATGTATATGTCCCAAAGCCATATAATCAATTCCTTTTCTGCGAAAACTGGAAAGGGGCAAAATATACTCACCATTTGCCAATTGATACTCTGTTACCATGCCATGCAACATTACAATATTGGTTTGTTCCTCCCGTAATCGCAAAGTCTCACCCAGAAATCCTCCATTTTCTCCTGTAAGCTCTGCTCCACTGATTGCCACTTCTTTTAGGTGATAGGTTTTCCAATTCTCTCCAAAGAGATATAAATTGTCAGGCAGTCGGCTGGATTGCTTTATATAGGACTTTGCATCATGATTTCCTTCCAGATAGAAAAAAGAAATATCAGGATAACTGCGGATAATCTCTAACACAGTACTTTTAGTAAATGCAGATACTTGATTACTGTCAAACATATCACCTGCAATCAATATACCAGATACACCAATATTCTGTCCATATTCAACCAATCTCTGGAAATTATTCAATAATTCCATATTTCGCTCTCTTGCCTGCCCCACGGTAAAATGGGTGAAGAAACTGGAATCTAGGTGCAAATCTGCACAATGTATCAATTTCATAGTGTATTCTCCTTATTTCCCAAAAAATGTTTTTACTCTCTCAATAGACATTTCTTTCGCTCCTAAACCTTTCCTATTTTTTCTTTGTGCAATAAATTGATTCACTATTTTACTTTGTAAACTTTAATTTATCTATCAAACTGTTATCCAAATCCAATCACGTTTCATATCAATTATATAACTTTCACATTTATTGTTACAAACTGTAATACTATTGCTTAATATATTCTTCCATCCAGATATTCATTATATGACCAAAAAGCCTCTTCTTCACTATCATCTAAAAGCCACATTAAGGATTCTTCTATGATATCAATCCATATCAAAAGTTTCCTAGTCTGTTCACTGGTTAGCAAATGATTTCTTCCCAACATACCTTCTGGTGATGCCCATACTCTGGCAAGATATACCATTCCAACAATATCGGAAACCATTCTTTTATCAATCATTGGTGTAGAAAATTCGTCTTTTAGCACCTTCAAACATTCCATTACTTCTATAAAATTCTCTTCATGTAATTTCCCCCGAAAAGGTCTTAAACTACCAAGAAATCCATATTCCCATTTTGGATTATGTATATCATCATTTGTTCCTGAATGATAGGATAGTAATTCTTTCGCTTCTTCTATATTCATTCCATGTTCTCCTTTAGCCATGTTCTCTTTTGATAGTGCGTAACTGTTCAGAACCATGAACAGTTACGTTCTAAGCCCATGAAAATTCGCCTTCAGCGAAGGGCTTAGAACAATCAAAATTTACTTTTTCTTACGAAACACGCAGTAAATGCGTGTTTCTACCTGAATAGTTATGATAGTGTTCCATACAATCAGAGACTATTGCCTCAAAAGTTCCTGGAGTTTCGCTTACATAAAATTCTAGTGTGCAATTTCATTTCCAGTTAAATGAAACCGCACACTATCTAGCATAAAACATAAATAATCTTAGTTAATAGGAAACGCATTTACTTAATGTGTTTCCTATAAATCACTTTCTTCTAATTCTTTCCCATCTTTCCAGATTCTTTCCAAATCATAAAACAATCTGTCCTCTTTGGAAAATACATGAACAATAACATCACCATAATCCATTAGTACCCAGTTGCTATTGCCCACACCCTCAATTCTTTTAGGAGAAAATCCGGCTTTTTCAAGTTGTTCCTCCACATTATCTACTAAAGCACTTACCTGTGTTGGGTTATTTCCATCAGCAATAATAAAGTAATCTGCAAAGGTCGCAACCTCTGTAATTTCAATGACTCTTACATCCTCCCCTTTTTTATCGCACAATGCATGATAAGCAATCTTTGCCATTTCTTTTGCTCTTTCTAATTCTGTTGACATAATTTATTCTCCTTATACTTTTCTCTTTATTAAGCAATTGCGAAACTCTCAAATACTTATGTTTATTTGTACAGATTTACATATCAAAGCAAGGTGCTTTCGAAACCGTCGGTACTTAGGTGCTGTCTTTTAGCACCTTATGTACCGCTACGGTTGAGAGCAGTAAGAACGTGCCTTGCGTTGATATGTGAACTCTGCACAAAATTCAATGAGTAAATTGCGTTTCGCAATTGGATAACTTTTCTTTATAATAGAAATATGCTTCTTTTGTTATAGGGTCAATTTTATCTTCCCCTTTTGTTTCTTGCAGATGCAAAAGCGTATTTTCTAAACTATAATATGTTGCCTTATCTAAATCCTCAAATGCGAGCCTTCTGCACTCCTCTAATCCNGGAATCTCTCTNCGGTTAGGCTCAATATAATCTGCAATAAAAATAATTTGTTCCAAAGGTGTCATACCTGCTTTTCCTGTAGTATGATAACGAATTCCAGATAATATCTCTTGTTCTTTTATTCCATATTGTTGTTCTGCCAGATATGCACCAACCTTGGCATGAAGCAAATAGGGTGCTTCTAATTCAGCNGTTGAAATTTCTATTTGTTGTTCTTCACAAATTTCCAATAATTTCTCATCAGAAAATCCTTTTGCACAATCATGAAGAATACCTGCAATTTGTGCATGTATTATATTNTGTCCATGACACATTGCNAATGCTGCTGCTGTATATCGTACCCCCTGTGTATGAATAAANCGACTCTCTTTTAATGTGGAGTGTAATTGTTTTTCCAATTCCAGTAACTTTTTTTGCATTACNCTTATCCTCCCAATATTNAATGATTTCCAATGCAACCACTTTATACNATTNTTCNNTTTTATCATTTATTTATAAAAATAAATNATNTGCTTTGTACATAAGTTGTAACTATTCAGGTAGAAACACGCATTTACTGCGTGTTTCGTAAGAAGTTTTAAATTTTACAGTGTTTAAACCCCTTCGCCGAAGGCGAATTATAATGNGTTTAAACGTAACTGTTCATGGTTCTGAACAGTTACNATAAGTTTTNATAANAACTACCTCTCACTTAAATATAACCTATGACNTTTAATATACTCNTCTACCNCTTTGGGAACATAATAAGATATAGATTTGCCTTCCAACACACGCTTTCTAATACTTCTTGAGGAAATCTCAATATTAGGANAATTTAAAAACTGGATTTTAGCTTGATATTGTTGTTCCAGCGTATTNTTGTGTTTCTCCAACTCTTCTTTTTTATGCCCATCCCTTGTAGCAACCACAAAACTTGTCTGCCGAAAAAGCTCCTTGGGATTATACCAGCTCTCNAATGCAAAGAAAGAATCTGCNCCAATAATAAAATAAAAGGTATCCTTTGGATATCTTTTATTTAACTCTCTCATGGTATCTACTGTATAGGTTGTCCCTTTTCTTTCAAATTCCAAAGAGGAAAAAGAGAAATGAGGATTATCTTGGGTTGCAAGTAATATCATCTCTTTTCTGTTAATATCTGACAATATTTGTTGGTCTTTGTGGGGAGGTCTGGCAGAAGGCAGAAAAATCACTTCATCCAAGGAAAACTCTTCATAAGCATGTTCTGCCAGCATTAAATGTCCTATATGTATAGGATTAAAAGTTCCCCCCATAATTCCAATTTTTCTGCCCATTTCNATCCTCCATATTTCTATTCTTTTTTTGCCTTTGGCAACTCAATCCGGTTCTTTTTCTTTGGGTCTTTAAATGGTGCATAGAGAACAATCTTCTTACCAATTACCTGAACCACTTCGGAACGTGTTCTTTCTGCAACTACNNGGGCAATTTCTTTTGGGTCATCTGCACAGTTTTTTAACACACTGACCTTTACTAATTCCCTGGCATCCAATGCNTCNCNGATTCCTGCCACGATTTCTGTGGTAAGACTGCCTTTCCCAATTTGATAAATAGGCTCCATATTCATAGCAAGGGATTTTAAATATGCTCTTTGCTTGCTTGTCATCTGTTTTCCTCCTTAATTTCTATATATTCGTAACAGTTCAGCTGGAGGGCTGACCTGTTACGGAATTGGGCAAGCTTCGCATGTAAATTGCCCAATTCCAATCCTGTTTTAGTCTTTTTTACGTTCTTGCACAGCGGAGTGTGCAAGAACTACCTGAACTGTTACATATATTCACTCTTTTTAGGTAGAACCTTGCACTTGTGTGCATCCTCGTTTACGAAACACTCATGGGAATATATTTATGTTGATGCCACAGTCCACAAGGCATGGGTGTTTTGTAACTGTTCCAAACCATGAACAGTTACCTTACTCTTTCTGACTATCACTGGCTTTCATGAATTTCTTTTCTGGTAATCGCAACAGTGTGATGAATTTGTTTCCATTCTGGTGTATAAAATAATGCCACAAAGGAAATAGGTATATAGGTACACATAAATACTGGGAATAAAAACAAATAAAATATTGATTTATACCACTTACAGTGTACTCTTTTTCTTTCCGATAGTAAAGTGACAGCTCCAAGCAACAAAAATGTCAAATATGAGGTAAATAATGTTCCCCCAATTGATTTCAAACATAGCATAATAGCAAATTTCAGATGAAATGCCCCTAAATACAAGGATATAATACTAATAATCACGGTAAGTAAACTAAGTCCAATTCCCGGAACCAATGTAATAAACATATCATAACAAGAAAAATCTTTCTTTTTAATACATCTTGAAATCAATTGTTTTCCATAATTATAAAATACCTGATAGAACCCCCTAGACCAACGCATCCTTTGATGCCAGGAAGATTCCATATCTTCTGGCTGTTCATCATAGAATATAGCATCTCCACAATATCCAATCTTTTCTCCATGAATCATACTATCCACAGAAAATTCAATATCCTCTGTAAGAAGATGATGCTTCCATCCATGGTTCTCTTTAATAATCTCACTGGAAACTAAAAAACCAGTACCAGAAACTGCACAACTAACTCCAAGAATCATTCTGGCATTATTCACAAATTTTGCCTCTCTTAAGAACCACACACCGTAACCAAAACTGATCCAATTTGCTCCAAAATTCTTAGAATTCCGATAACTGGTAACAATACGATAACCATTATCAAACACATGATTCATCTGTTCAATATAATCTTCCTCTAGAATATTATCGGCATCTATAATAAAATATCCATCATAATAATCTATACCTTTTTCTTTATCAATCTGTTTAAATCCATAATCCAAAGCATAACCTTTCCCAATTTTCCCTAAATTAAACCTTTCATATACAATTGCTCCCGCACGTCTTGCCACTTGTGCTGTATCATCGGTACAATTGTCAGCAATTACAATCGTATCTACTAAGTTGGCATCATAACTTTGAGATTGTATACTGGCAATTAGGTTATTTATTACCATTCTTTCATTTCTTGCCGAAATCACTACTGCATAACGATGCTTGTTCTTCGCAATAAGCTTTTTTGGTTTTACAATCAAACCTACAATAACATAAATGAATTGATACGAAAAACAAACCATAATAACAATTCCAATCAGTTTCGTAAATATCTGAAGTATTTCTTCCATGCTTATTCTCCTAACTTATTGAATCTCTTTCACTTATACTTTGAACAGTTACTTTAACTTTCCTCTTTACTTACCTAGATAGATTTTACACGTTTGCACCTTGCAATGCAACAATGAAATTCTTACATTTTTCTTTATAAATTCTTACATTTTTCTTTATCACATAAAAATTTTTATTTTTTCTACATTTCGTTCTATGATTTCATAAATTTCTTCTCTATTTTCGTGCTTTTCACTATAATTTCAAAGTCATGCTAATTTATTTTTGTAATAATGTGAAACCCTTCTTTTTAATCTATATTTACTTTCAATGTATAAGTGTATCATAAAAAACAAAAAACGCAAAAGAAAAAACATATAAAAGTTGAATTTAAAATAAAAATAATGTATAATCCAAAAGCAGTTGAATAGGAGGAAGGAAAGATTATGCGTGATTATATTACAACAATTCGGCCATTCATAAAAAATGAATCTTTTTTTAGATTATTATATATTATCTGTTTATTTTTAAGTTCTATATGCTTTTTAGAACAAATCTGCTGGATACTAATTCCTTGTATTATGATATGGGGATTCTACTTTCTGTGGAAACAGATTGCATCTCCCCATAAAATCCGTAAAGTACGCTACCACTGGATTCTTATATTATTTTTGCTATCAGGAGTAGTTACTGCATTTTTAAATTATAAAAACAATCTTGGTGAAAATCTTTACATGATTTATCATGCCGCAATTTGCTTTTTCTTATTGTATGGTACTCATGCTACTAATACAAAAGAAAACCAGAAACTTGAAATGTATAAAATTTTTCGTATTCTTACAATTTTAATTAATATTATTGCTTTTATTGGTTTGTTATTTTTATTTTTATTTGTACGGCTAGATGCTTTTGGATATACAGTTGGATTATTTGATAATCGTTATACAGGGTTTTATACTCATCCAAATATTGCAGCTTTTACCAGTGTAATTGGTATTATAGGTTCTCATATGCTTTGTTCCAAAAAGAACATGCCAAATAAAAAACATTTTCTTCCAAGATGGTTCTGCTATACTGGCATTGTTTTAAACCTGCTGACTATATGGCTGGCTGATTCAAATGCATCTTTTGTATATGTATGTTTGTATTTCTTTTTCTATTATTATATCTTTACTAATGGAATGAAGAAACAGAAAAAGTCATTGACACTAAACACTTTACTCCGGTTATTCTTAGTATTTGCCTTTTTCGTTCTTACCTCTTATGGTTTGCGTATTGCAACCCAAAATATTGTTATGAATGCACTTGGCACAATACATACAGTAACTTCTGTGGACCCCACAGAATTAACCGATCCTTCTTTTGTATTTCCAACAATTACGGAGGAGATTGAGATTGGCCGTAGAGATCAAGCTGATTTATCCAGTGGCCGCTTGGATTCTTATGGAAAAGCACTACTGCTTCTACAATTCAAACCACTATTTGGTATGGGAAAAGCAAATATCATTCCTTATGGTAATACCTATTTGTATGAAGGTTTTCTTTTCTTTGACCTGCATAATGGTTACCTTACCATTTTACTTTCCTGTGGTATGATTGGTTTTTATTTATTTGCAGTGTTCCTTGTTCAGCTTCTACGGAAATCCTTTTATCTTTTGGATAAATTTTCGATCATTTCCAAAGATGATAAAAAAATGCTTGCCATGTTTTTATCTTCCTTATTAGGATATGGTGCTTATGCAATGTTTGAACGTACTCTTTTATTTGATGTTACTTTTATGGTAATTATTTTCTGGGCATTGCTTGGTTACTTTATGTCGTATGCCATAACCTACGAAGATTCCAGAGAAAAGAAACACGTCTGGGTAAAGGAACTTGTAAATTCCTTACAGAAAGTAAAAAACTTATTACTATGATTAGTTACTTATGAGGTCATGATAAGTAAACATTAATAAGAGTGTCGGTTACAAAACACACAATGTGCAAAGTAACCGACACTCTTTTATTTATAACAATATATTAATATAAAAACTTACATAATTATAAATATTCTATTTTTTTAATCTCAAGGCACGCATAGAATTTATTATAGCAAGAACAGATACTCCCACATCTGCAAATACAGCTTCCCACATATTCGCCATGCCAAGAGCTCCAAGGATTAACACCAATGCCTTAACACCAAGAGCAAACACAATATTCTGCTTTACAATAGTTAGGGTTTTCCTTGCTATTAAAACAATAGATGCTATTTTTTCAATGTCATCATCCATAAGTACAATATCTGCTGCCTCTATAGCAGCATCTGAACCCATACTCCCCATGGCAATTCCGATATCTGCTCTGGTAAGTACTGGTGCATCATTGATTCCATCCCCTACAAAAGCCAGTCTTTCTCCTTCTTTTTGTTTCTCCAATAACCGTTCCACATTTGACACTTTATCAGCAGGAAGAAGTTCTGCACAGACTTCATCAATTCCTATATTTTGTGCAACTGCCTTAGCAGCCTCTTCTCTATCTCCAGTAAGCATTACACAATGCTTTACACCAACTCTTTTCATTTGCTCTAATGCATGTTTAGCCCCTTCTTTTATTGTATCCGATATGACAATAGCTCCAAGGTATTCCTGCTCTTTTGCTACATAAATAATTGTTCCCATACTGTCACAAGCTTTATAGGCAATCTTTTTTTCTTTCATAAGCTTTTCATTACCTAGAAATAGTTCCTTGCCATCTACACGGACGCAAATACCATGCCCTGCTATTTCCTGTGCTTCTTCAACCCTGTTTAAGTCCAAATTTTCCTTATATGCCTCTTTAATAGATATTGCAATTGGGTGATTAGAATAGCTTTCTCCCAGTGCCGCAAATTCCAGCAATTCCTTTTCTTGTATTCCTTGTGGAATGACCTCTGATACTTTAAATTCGCCTTTTGTTAAAGTTCCTGTCTTATCAAATACAATCGTATTTACTTTGGATATCGCCTCTAAGTAGTTACTGCCCTTTACTAAAATCCCAAGCTTTGATGCAGCACCAATTCCTCCAAAAAATCCAAGAGGTACGGAAATTACTAAGGCACAAGGACAGGAAATTACCAAGAAAATGCAGGCTCTTTGTATCCACTCAGCCCATGTTCCATCAAAGAATAGAGGAGGTAATACTGCCAAAATTACGGCTCCGATGGTAACAATTGGTGTATAATATTTTGCAAATCTGGTAATAAAATTCTCTACCTTTGCCTTTTTACTGCTGGCATTCTCTACCAATTCCAATATTTTTGCCACAGTGGAATCATCAAATTCCTTCGTTACTTCTACACGCAGAGTTCCAGCACCATTCACACATCCGCTGATAACCTGCTCCCCAGCCCGTACTGCTCTTGGAACAGATTCTCCGGTAAGTGCCGCAGTATCTAACATGGATTCTCCTTCCAATACAATACCATCTAGCGGAATCTTCTCTCCTGGCTTTATAACAATAGTCATTCCCACTTCCACATCATCAGGATCTACCTGTACCAGCTCACCATTCTCTTCTATATTTGCATATTCTGGGCAAATATCCATCATATCTGTAATAGATTGTCTGGATTTGCCTACTGCATAATTCTGGAACAATTCACCAATCTGGTAAAATAACATAACCGCAACTGCTTCGCTGTACTCCTGTACTCCAAAAGCACCAAAAGTGGCAATCATCATTAAAAAATTTTCATCAAATATCTGTCCATGCCGTATGTTTCTAAGTGCCTTCCACACAATATCATATCCAACAATTCCATAAGGTATCAAAAAGATAATTGGCATCCACCAGTTTTTTTCATAATCTTCCAAATATCCAAGATGTTCTAAGGAAAAAAGTACCAAAAACAGAATGCCAGCTATAATGATTCTAAGACGCATTTTTTTCTGCTTCTTTGTCATAATTTATCACTCCTGTCTCAATTTCTATAATTTATTTAATCAAAAAATGTAATTTACTCATTAAATTTAGAATTATCAATTTTTGATACATTCGACATAGGCTATTGCAATACGTGCTTGCATTTCTTTACAAATTTTGACTTTCCATCCATTTTTTTCAAGAAATTCCTTGTATTCTTCTGTTTTCCATTGATGCTCAAACTTTACTCCTGCAATTTTTAATATTCCAGACCATATACTGCTTATAAAGCTATTTTTGTGATTAACAAAATTAGGGGCAATCAGTATCCCCTTATATTTTAATACCCTATCTATCTCCTTCAGAGCTTTCTCAGGATTCGACATAACATGAAGTGCATTAGCAATCAGAACCACATCAAAGGAATTATCATCAAATGGCAGATTTGTTGCATCTGCAACCTCGAATGTCAAATTATCAGGATACTCTCCCTTTCTGGCTTCTGCAATCATTCCATTCGAATAGTCTGTGGCAATCATTTTATTTGCAGTATGTGCAACATGCTTTGCCAATAGTCCGGGACCAGTGGCAATTTCTAACACATCTTTCCCTTGGATAACCTTTGGAATACGATTATACATAGCCTTATAAACTTTATTATCTGAACGCATCACTTTTTCATATATTGGGGCATATAAATCCCATATTTTTTTATTCATAAATTGGACCTCATAACTTCTGATTTTCTTATGTTTAAGCCCTTTCGCCTTCGTGGAAAGGGCTTAAATACTGAAAACTTTACTTTTTCGTATAAAACATGCAATAAATGTGTGTTTCTACCTGAAAAGTTACCTTAAGTTTTTTATAAGATTACATCAGAATCTGACAATCTGGCTCAACCTTTTTGCAAACTGCCACAACATCTTTCATAATCTCATCAAATCTTTCATCATCTGCCTCAATGGTTAACTTCTGTGTCATAAAACTTACTGTGGCATCCACAACACCATCTAGTTTCTTAATATTTTCCTCCATTTTTGCTGCACAATTTGCACAATCCAAATCTTGTAATTTAAACTTTTTCTTCATAATAAAAACATCCTTTCTTTTTTAACTTTGTTTATGTACGTTGCAAAAACATATAAACAACTGTTCATATATTCATGATAATAGAAGTTTCTATATTTGTCAATCCCTTTTTAAAAAAATTTTTCTGTTTTTTTGTTATACTATTGGTATTATATCATGGTGTACGGATTCATTAAAATTTATGCAGATTAACAGAGCTAATACTCAATTATTCACGACTTATATTGCAGTCCGCTGCTATCACAGCTAGGAGCCGCTTATCAACGTCACCTGCCTGCAATCATCGTCAATTGACCTATTAAGCATGAATAAGTCTTTATTTGTAAGCCTTCGTCTTACATAAGACTTAGTTCATGCTTAAGGCCGTGAATAATCTCGGCTAATTATTACAAAAAAATAAAGTGTGTAAGTTTTATAAGATTCTTATGAACTGATTGTTATCAACTTACACACTCTATTTTATTTTTCTAAATATTGTTGTATTTCCTTTATTACCTTGGAATTGGATAAAATTTGATTATGATGCACTCCCTCTATAGTTATAAAAGTTGGAGTTTGTTTAAAAGACTTTGACAAATTCACAGATAATGCATAAGGGATTACTTCATCGTCCTTAGAAGCTATGATAATGGGTGTTGTTTCTACTTGCTTTGCATATTCCTTGCTTTTAAATGGATTTCTTATAAAGGAAGATAATGGACCATGAAATATATTGATGTATCCATTATATAAGCTTTTGGCTTCATCATAGGGAGCAATCAATATTAAACCATCTACACTATAGTTGGAAGAAATATAAACTGCTGGTCCTGTACCAATACTAAACCCCATAATAATAATCTGTTCATTTAATGCATCATTGCCTTTTACATACTCATACACTTGCTCCACCATGGAAAAGATTGTTTTTTCACTTGGTTTTCCTTCACTCTCACCATATCCCGGATAATCTATCATAAGAAAGTTATAATCTAAGAAACTATCTCATAATTTATCCATATCATAGTCCCGCATAGTAGCAGCACTTGATTGGGCATTTCCACCACAATATAAGATTGTTTTTTTACTATTTTTATTTTTATGAAGCCAACCAGAATATCTTTCTCCATTTTTTCCTGTGATTAAAATTTTTTCATAGGAATCTCTTTTACTTAAATAGGTATTGCTTTCTTTGCTGTTCGTTGGATAAAACATAATCATTTCCTGACCATAATAGATAACAGCTACAAAAATAGCCAAGGCTAAAGTCAATACAATTGCTATGGTTTGAGGAATTCGTTTTTTCACCTTATTACCCAATTTATGTAATATAGTTCTTTGATTATTTTTTCGCATTTTCCTTGATACTATAACATAACCGATACATGCAAGTATTTCTAAAATCCCATAAAAAAATGCCTTTATGAAAAGTATATCATATAAAGAAAAACTGCTTGCAGATAAACTATCTACATTTTTTAAAGTCTGCATTGCGGAAAATAAAAAAATAAATGCAATAAATAAAATGCTAAACAAAAGTATTTTTTCCACCACAGACAGTATGTTTATCTTTTTTTGATTCATAATTAACTCCTGTTTTAAATATTAGAAAATGTTTCTACTTTGATTTTTACTTTCTTACCTTCTCTATTATAATAGAATATTGGAAGTAACTTATCCATTTTTAAATTTATCACATTCTTCTTTTTAAAAAACGAAAGAGATGTTATATAAAAAGATAGAATGATTTCATCTTTCATTTTTTTTATCTTAATTTTTCTTACAAAATCAACCGATGAAACATTATCAAATTCAATATGTACCATGTTATCTTTGTAGATTGCTTTTTTTATAATAATTTGATCACACATTTTTTCCTCCATCATGAACTGGAACTAGAACTATTTGATAAGCCTGATGGACTTCCTTTTTTACTTGAAGAAGAAACTTTTGATTTTTTACCATTGTTTTTGTATCGATACACATTATCTTCACTGACTTTTTTTACCTTTTTTCCTTCTGTATAGCCTTTAATTTTCTTTATGTTTTTACTTAATGTTGCTGGTGTACTAATTAAACCAGCAGAAACTTGCTTTTTCTTAGGTGCAACAGAATTCCAAATACTTGTTGCAAACCACGAACAATTTTTGGTATATGTCCATTTATTACAAGAATCTAATTTTTCGTTAATAGTTTCTATGTCAGTTGCAGTAATTTTTGTAGTTAAAGATACTCTATTTTCATAGGAATCATATTCTTGAATAAAATAAGCCTCTAAATTATAATAAATTCCTTTACCATCATCTTTATTACCAAAAGTTCCAATCGTCATACCTTTATCAGGTTTTAAAGTATAGGAGCCTATCTTTATATCCTCATCTGACGTATTAACAATATAAATAAATGCATGTGTACCATATGCAGGACCACTGCCATCAGAAAAAATTGTAATTTTAGCAACATCATCTTCGGCTCCTATTACAGACTGTGTGTTTGGAATAATACATGTTAGAAAAATAACACCTATTATGGATAGTAAAATTCTTATCAAATTTGTTCTCTTGTTTTTCTGTTTGTAAAATAAATAAACCTCCTTAGTTTTATTTATTTTACAAACAAAATACTACCATAACTTTCCAGTAATGTAAAGAATTTTTTGTGATATAACTTTTTGTTTTGTCGAATATTATAATCTATTATATTTCTCTATAACAATTTTATCTTCCAATATTTCTAAACAATCCTCCTGAATCAGTCGTTCTTTTTGTTTTTTTGTAAGATGTTTTATCCAATATTCCAATTTTGAAGCATCTGCCCTGTTCTTACTCTCCCATATTGCTTCCATCTTTATTGCATCATGGCTTCTGGTATACTTTGCACCTTTGTCCGATTTCTTCACATGTTCCTCTAATCTTCGTTCTACATCTGTAGTAATCCCTGCATAAATAGATTTATCCTTGCATCGTAACATATAGGTATAATACATTAAAATTACCTCTTTCATATTTCTTATATAGTGGATTATACTACAAAAAACACTTAATTGATAGACTACTACAAAACAAAAAACCCATGGACTATCAGCCACAGGTTTTCTTCTTTTATTTATAATATTATTGTAACTGTTCAGAACCTCTCATTCGGATTTTTCCAGAATATACATAATATCTAATAATTTGTATATCACTTTTGCAGGTTCTGAATAGTTACATATTATTTTACATTAAAAGCCTTCATTCCAGGATATACTGCACTCTCTCCAAGCTGTTCTTCAATACGGAGTAACTGGTTGTATTTTGCAACACGCTCACTTCTGGATGGTGCTCCTGTCTTAATCTGGCAAGTATTCAATGCTACTGCCAGATCTGCAATGGTAGTATCTGCAGTTTCCCCAGAACGATGGGAAGAAATTGCAGTGTATCCGGCTTTATGTGCCATCTTAATTGCTTCTAGGGTTTCTGATACAGAACCAATTTGATTCAATTTAATTAAGATAGAGTTACCACAACCATTGTCAATACCTTTTTGTAAACGTTCTGTATTCGTTACGAATAAGTCATCCCCCACCAACTGTACCTTGCTGCCAAGTTCTGCAGTAAGTTTCTTCCATCCTTCCCAATCTTCTTCATCCAAGGCATCTTCAATAGAAATAATTGGATATTTATCTACTAACTGTTTCCAGTGTTCAATTAACTGTTCGGAAGTATACACAGTTCCTGCTTTTGGTAGCTTGTATTCTCCAACCTTGTCTGTCTTCCATTCAGAAGAGGCTGCATCCATCGCAATTTTAAAGTCCTTCCCCGGTTCATAACCTGCATTTTTTACTGCTTCTAAAATATATTGAATTGCTTCTTCATCACTAGCTAAGTTTGGTGCAAATCCACCTTCATCACCTACAGATGTAGCTAGACCTTTTGATTTTAGCAAAGCTGCCAGAGCATGGAATACTTCTGCACACCATCTTAATGCTTCTTTGAAACTTGGTGCTCCCACTGGCATAATCATAAACTCCTGTACATCTACAGTATTAGCAGCATGTGCACCACCATTTAAAATATTCATCATTGGTACAGGAAGACGGTTTCCGGAAATTCCACCTAAAAAGCGATACAATGGCATATCCAAAGCTGTTGCTGCTGCCCTTGCAGCTGCAATAGAAACCGCAAGAATTGCATTTGCACCTAATTTGGATTTATCTTTTGTTCCATCTGCTTTTATCATGGCAGCATCAATTCCATAAATATCTGATGCATCCATACCAACAATAGTATCCTGAATCACTGTGTTAATATTTTGTACTGCTTTACTCACACCTTTTCCTAAATATCTGCTTTTGTCATTATCTCTTAATTCCAAAGCCTCAAACACACCTGTGGATGCACCACTTGGAGCGGTTCCTCTAGCTACTGTTCCATCCACCAATGTAACCTCAGCTTCTACAGTTGGATTTCCTCTGGAATCCATAATTTCTCTGCCGATAACTTTTTCAATCTCTAAATAGTTCATGCCAAAACCTCCAAAATCTTCTCAAAATATGTTAGTCTTACCTAATCTTTTTCATTATACCATTGCTCTCTATTGAATACAATGCAACCTAATGACAATCTTTTTCATTAAATTTATTCATGGTATAATCCTATACAAGCATTCTATCCAGATTTTTGAAAATTATTCCATCCATTTACTATGAAAGTCCTGACAAACGTCTGCATTTCATACAAGCTTGCTTGTAAAGAAATGCAGACATTTGGCTGGCTAAACTGTATGAGTATGAAGGGCGACAGCCCGAAATACGAATACAGTTGGTGATTGCGGGAGTGCGAAGCACGCAGCAATCAACTTTCATATATAGTAGTGCCTCGCTTGCGAGGCATGGGTGTTTTATCAGGAACATTTATACATGTTCGTTACACTAGTGTACCGGCATGTCTCCCTTTATTTAGGATTACATCTTTTACAAGGTTCATATCCTTTTTCTTCCAACTCTTTTCTTGTTCCTGTATATTCTTCTTTGTTATTTCCACTTAATTTGCTGACACTGCTACAATCCTTTGTATGAAACTTTTTAGAACTGGTATTCAGTATATATGTAATTTTCTTTGATGGACTTACAGTTTGTTTCTTATCTTTTGGCTTTACCACTTCCTTAGAATCATCCTCCCAGCTTTCCCCAGTTGCATAATCTATCACAACTCCCGGCTGGCTATTGTATACAAATACATTATAACAGATATCTGCCCCTTCATCCTCTACGGAACATGCCTCCATCTGAAGACCTGTAGCGATCAGATTCTTGCCTTCATAAATCGGCGTTACACGATATAGCACATGGTTGGAAGTTTTCTTAATATAATCTGCCACTAAATTTTCAAATGGCAACATTCCATCTATATTCAAATAACGGGTTCCTGTTATCAGATTCCGTTCATTGGCATTCTCCCCTGTAAGCTGATATCCAATCAAATGACATCGGTTATACAAATATTTTCCGTCTACACAATCGTATTTTACTGTATGCCACCCAGCAGGCTTTACTTGTCCAATAGCACCTCTTTCCTCTGTAGGCATAAGGTCTTTTCCTATATTTGCATAAGCTACGCCACATCTTCCTAATGCATCTAATTCGCTATAGTTTTCAAAAGAGTCCTGTTTCAAATCCTCTTTTGTAAATTCTGGTTGATTTTCGTTAATAATCACATAAGGTTCCCCAGAAAACTCTGGTACATCTGAAGCTGTTATCTTCCCCTCTGTGGTTGTAATTTGTGTTATTTCCTCTTGAAAATCTTCACTGTCATCTGCCCATTTTCCAAAAAAGCTGTCACTTTCTTTTTCAAAGCTTATAGTCTCCTTTTGGCTAGAGCTATTGGAACTTTCTCCAATATTTAATCCTTCGCATCCAGTCAGACACACAATACATGCTATTAGTATTAGTAATTTTTTCAAATTATTCATTTCTTCACTCTCCTATTCTGTAGGTTCCTTTGTCGGATTAACCTTTTCATCTATAGTTTCTGCCTCTATCCATTCTATGGTATATTCTTTATCTGTCAGTTTTCCCATTTGTACAATGTAATTTTGTATCAATTTTTTTGCCCGTTCTGTGGCTTCTTCAAATACCATAGTATTTTCTTTTGCCTCTTTATTCATATTCTCCTGTGCTATAGAAATTGCTTCTGTCTCATGTTCTAATGTAATCCAAGCTCCATCATTATCACTGGTGCTGGTTACATATAATCCATCATCCAAAGATTCCGGTTTCACTTCGCTGCTTAATATCTTTGCTTTTGGCATAGTTATATTCACTTTATCTTCATTCACTTGAATCTTTAGATTTGCCATATCAATACCAATCTTAATAACTCCCACATACTCAAACCAATATTCGCAATCTTCTACATTGGCTTTTCTCATCCAATCCAAAATATTCCATCCATCATTCCATCCTTCTTTAAACCATCCCCCTTCCACTTTTCCTTTTACCACATTATGGTAGTAACATTCCATAGTGGCAAGCTCACAAATTGATCGAATCTGGCTAATTCCTGGCTCTTGTACATTTTTTTCTTCCTGTTTTCTTGTACAGGCAGTTAGTGTGGCTAAAATGATAATCAATCCAAAACATAAAATGGTTTCTGCCTTTTTTCTCATTATTCCTGCCTCCCTATTCCACAACAATGTGGTATCCTTCCTCCATCTGTTCCATCCATGGCTCCAATAATGCAGTAACTGCCGATTCTGCATTGTTTTTTGCCAGTTCTAACAAAGTCTTATCTCCTTCGGTTTTCTTTCGAAGATCTTCACTGCACAACTGGAATGCTTTTTTATAATTTTCTCCCTTTGAATCACTTTGGGATTTCTTATGGATATATTCCAGAGAACTTTCATCTACTATTGTATCTAAAATCTCAACTTTTGGTAATTTCACCTTGATTTCCTTATTTTCTTCGCCTATATCAATGTCGATTTTAGAAAAGTCTATCCCTGCTTTCACTGTTCCTTCATAGGAAACATAATAAGAAATATCCCCATATTCTGTTCCATTTCCAGCAGTATCCACCACTTCATATCCTGGAACAATCCCGTTATAAGTATAAGTTATGGTAGAAAGTTCGCTAATTTCCAATACCTCCATAAGCGTTGACTTTGTAAGCACACTCTGGTCTTTTTTCGGCTTTCCACTATATGTCATTGCCAAATAAACCCCTGTTATAATAGAAAATGCAATCACTGCCAATATAACAACATTTATTATCTTTTGCCTCATCCAATTTCTCCTCTCATTTTCCAGAATCCATAACAGTTTAGCCGGGGGCTGACCTGTTACGGAATTGGGCAAGCTCCGCATTATAAATTGCCCAATTCCAATCCTGTTTTAGTCTTTTTTTACGTTCTTTAAAGCGGAGTGTGCAAGACCTACCTGAACTATTACCAGAATCCCATCATTTCAAAGCAGATATTTCCAATCTGCTCCTATATTTCTTTGCTAGTAAAGAGTATATCATAACCATGTTTTTTTTTCCATGGAAACTTATTTGTTATGTAACAGTTCATCCGAGTAAAAGTATATGTGCAAATTGCATGATTGAGCTTGCTCATAGAGGGCAATTTGTGCATGTACTTTTATGTGCTTAACGCCATTCATGAATAAAGTGTCCAGCCAGAAAAAATATTTTTAGCCAATTTGTATATTCTGGCACTTTATGAATGGACTCGGCTGAACTCTTACTTTGTTATTATTCATTTCGGATTTTTCTGTTGCTTTTTTTTTCAGAATGTTGTAAAATATCTATAGATTTCAAAGGAGAGATTTGCTAATGGCACATCTCTCCTTTTTGTACTTTATCCTATAAAACACTCATGCCTCGCAAGCGAGGCACCACCATGAATG
>JAAVHR010000076.1 GCA_014799595.1 Clostridiales bacterium
TAGCACCGCATTTTTTGAGGGATTTGTCAAGTGTTTTGGCAAAAAAAGTGGGGGAATTTTATAAAAATAGGATTTGAAAACAGCATAAAATAGGGGCTGAACAATCCGAGAGGCTATAAAAAGAAAACGGAGGAATTAATTATGATGAATAAGAAATGGAAGAGAAAAGTATTAATAGCAATGGTGGCAATGGCATTGATTATGCAACAGGTTGGAGCAAGTAATGTTGCTTCTGCGAAAGAGAATGTGGGATACATAGAACAGGAAATGGAAGTAAAGGGAGCTTTCCATGATAATGATGATTTGGATGAATGGGAAGATGCAGATGAAGAAGATGGATGGGAAGATGTAGATGAAGAAGATGAATGGGAAGATGCAGACGAAGAAGATGAATGGGAAGATGCAGACGAAGAAGATGAATGGGAAGATGTAGATGAAGAAGATGAATGGGAAGATACAGATGAAGAAGATTGGGTTGAGCCTTCTATGGCAGTATCTTCTTTAACATTAAAGGCTGGAAAATCATCCAAAATTGCAATTGATGGAGATTGGGAAGAAGTAGTTTGGAAGTCAAGCAAAAATTCTGTAGTAAAAGTAGATAAAAATGGTAAAGTGACAGGTGTAAAGGCTGGTAAGGCAACTATTACAGCAATTGTTTATTACTATGATTATACTGAGGATCTGAATGAATGGGAAGATGCAGATGAAGAAGATGAATGGGAAGATGTAGATGAAGAAGATGAATTAGTAACCAAGATATTAAAATGTACAGTAAAGGTTACTGCTACACCATTAAAGATTAGTGCAAAAAAGGTAAATTTAAAAGTTGGAAAAAGCAAAGTTTTGAAAGTGACTGGTGCTACAGGTAAGGTTAGTTGGAAGACTAATAATAAAAGAGTAGCAAAGGTGGTAAAAGGTAAGGTTACAGCATTAAAACCAGGAAAAGCAAAGATTACTGCTAAAGTTGGTAAAAAGACTTTGACTTGCAAAGTTGTAGTAAAGAAAAAATAAGTAAAAGGGTAAGGAAAGGCATTACACAAGATTTAAGTGTAATGCCTTTCTTTTTATCAAGATTTTTAGAGTAAAGATTTTACTTGACATTTCATGTTGGAGATAGTATCATAATGATATGAAGTAGTTACTATCAAAATGATAAAAACAAAAAATGGAGGTATAAATATGAAAAGGACATTGATTGTAGTAGATATGCAGAAGGATTTTATTGATGGTGCTCTTGGTACAGATGAGGCGGTAGCGATTATAGAGAATGTAAAGAGAAAGATTGCAAAGTATCAGGCAGATGGGGAGGAGATTATTTTTACAAGAGATACCCATCAGGAAAATTATTTAGATACCAACGAAGGAAGATATTTACCAGTGCCTCACTGTATAGAGGGAACAGAGGGATGGCAGATTCCGGAGGATATTGCAGTAGAAGGAGCGGTTTATCTGAATAAACCAAGTTTTGGTTATTTAGATTGGAAGAAATATCATTTGGAAGAGGTAGAATTGATTGGGCTTTGTACAGATATTTGTGTGGTATCCAATGCTCTTATCATCAAAGCTCTTTATCCTGAAATAAAAGTAAGTGTAGATGCAAGCTGTTGTGCAGGAGTAACACCAGAAAGTCATCAGGCAGCATTGACCACTATGAAAATGTGCCAAGTTGAAGTGACTGGGTAACAGGATTATAGAGAAAAGGATGCGATTGATATGATTCAATATAATGGAGAGCAGATAAAAATAGGACATTTTCCAGATAATACTTTATTACTAAAGAAAGAAGTATTGGAAGAAAAAGTGGAAATCAGATGGTTTTTTGAACAGAATGAAGAGTTAGTGGCATTATATTTTCTTGTACAACATTTAAGAGAACATGGGGTAAAAGAAATTCAATTAAATATGCCTTATATTCCAAATGCCAGACAAGATAGGGTGAAAAATGCAGAAGATGTATTCACATTAAAATATTTTGCAAAACTTATTAATGAAATGGAATTTTCTAAAGTTACTGTGTTAGATCCTCACTCCTATGTAAGTGAAGCACTGATAGACAGATTGGTAGTGCACACTCCTCAAAAATATGTGGATCAGGTAATCCAGAAACTGGAGATAGAAGCAGATAAACAAGTGTTATTATTTTTTCCTGATGAAGGGGCATGCAAACGTTATAGTACCATGTTTGCAAAACCTTATGTATTTGGAATGAAGAAGAGAGAATGGAAAACAGGGGAAATCAAAAGTTTGGAGGTCTTAGGTGAGACAGACCAGATTACGGATAGCAGAATTTTAATTGTGGATGATATTTGTAGTAGAGGAGGTACATTTCTATATAGTGCAAAAGCGTTAAAGAAGCTTGGAGCAAAAGAAATATATTTATATGTATCACACTGCGAAAATACGATTTTACAAGGAGAACTTCTGAAGGGAGATTTGTTGGAGAAAGTATATACAACTAATAGTATTTTTACAAAAGAACACAAAAAAGTGGAGGTGCTAGAGTATGAATAGGATAAATCCGATGTTATTGATTGATTTTTATAAAGCAGTACATGCAGAAATGTTACCAGAGAACATCACGAAATCCGTTTCCTATTTCACACCAAGGATGAGCAGGGTGAAACAGTGGGATAAAGTTGTAATGTTTGGTTTGCAGGGATTTATTAAGACTTATTTGATAGACTATTTTAATGAGGAATTTTTCAACCAGCCCTTTGAAAATGTAATTGGCGAATATAAAAGAATTATGGACAATACACTTGGTACAAATACATACAAGATAGAAAAAATTGAAAATCTTCACAAATTGGGATATCTGCCTATTGAGATAGTGGCATTACCAGAAGGTACAAGAGTACCGATGCATGTCCCTATGTTTGGTATAACCAATACCCATCCAGATTTTGCATGGCTTCCACAATCTTTGGAAAGTTTGATTTCTGCAGAGAGCTGGCATCCAATGCTTGCTGCAACTGTGGGATATACCTATAGAGAAATTGTAAACCAGTATTATGATTTAACCTGTGATGGTGATGTTCCAAGGGCTAAAGCATTGGGAGCATTTGATTTCAGAGGGGAAGAATGTACAGAATCTGCAATAAAGGCTGGTGCAGGCTGGTGTTTATCCTTTTTAAATACAGCAACTGTGCCTGCAATTCCATATTTAGAGAAAAATTATAACTGTGATTGTACAAAAGAACCAGTTGCTTTTGGAAGTCCAAGCACAGAACATTCTGTTATGTGCAGTAATTATGCTGTGGATGGTGACGAAATTACTTTACTTAGAAAATTGCTTACAGAGATTTATCCCAATACAAGTTTTAGTGTAGTTCTTGACTCTTATGACTATTGGAATGTAATTGAAAATATTCTTCCACAGTTGAAGGAAGAAATAAGGAATCATAATGGTTGTATGTTAATGCGTGGGGATTCTGGTGATTGTGTAGAAGTAGTAACGAAAACCGTATTTCAGTTATGGAAGGAGTTTGGCGGTACAGTAAATAGCAAGGGATATAAGGTGCTAGATCCTCATGTCAAGGCTATTTATGGTGATTCCATTACTGTTCAGAGATGTGAACAGATTTACCAGATTCTTATGGCAAATGGCTTTGCCTGTTCCAATGTGGCTTTGGGAGTAGGTTCGTTTTCTTTCCAGTGTATTGAGGAGGAAGGCATTTTAAAGCCTTTCACAAGAGACACCTTCAGTTCTTGTATTAAGGCAACCTATTGTGAAATAAATAACAAACCATATCCGATTTTCAAGAATCCCAAAGAAGGTGGATTTAAGGAGTCGCAAAAGGGATGCTGTGTGGTATTTGAGGATAACAAAGAGTTGAAGTTTAAGGATGAATTTGATTGGGAATCTGCTTGTCAAGCAGATAATTTATTAAAAACAGTTTTTCGGGATGGTACTCTTATAAAGGAACAATCATTAGAAGAAATAAGAAAAATTTTACATGAAGGTGGATTTTAAATGATTAAAATTATAGATGGAGATTTGCTTGCATCAAAAACAGATATTATTGCCCATCAGGTGAACTGTCAAGGTGCTTTTCGTTCTGGTGTGGCAAAAGCTATTCGGGAATATGATAAGGAGGTATATGAAGATTATCATTCCTATTGTGTAGAGCATACTACAGAGCAATTACTTGGCACAGTCAGATATTATCTGTCAAATTTCAATGGTAGATATTTTGCAAATTTGTTTGCACAAGATAAGTATGGGTATAATGGGAAACAGTATACAGATGTGAAAATGTTAAGAAAATGCTTTGAAAATTTAAAATCATTTGCCCAAACACATGGTGGATTATCCATTGCTATGCCATATAAAATTGGCTGTGTCCGTGGTGGTGCCGATTGGGATGAGGTATATACTATATTGAAAGAAATTTTTGAAGATTATGATGTGGAGTTGTGGAGACTGGATCAGGGATAATTGGATTCTTGCAATTGCCTAGATTAGATAAAATGTTTAGGAGAAGTTAGAAAATGGATATTTTTAATGCAATAGAGATAAAAGATAAATGTGTAAACTGGATTCGTGATTTTTTTGCACATAATGGTTCAAATTGCAATGCAATTGTGGGCATATCAGGAGGAAAAGACAGTTCCGTGGTGGCTGCCCTTTGTGTAGAAGCATTGGGAAAAGAAAAAGTATTTGGTGTACTTATGCCATGTGGGAAGCAAGAGGATATAGATATGGCAAGAAAACTGGTATCACATTTAGGGATAGAATATATAGAAATAAATATTGCCAATGCAGTAAAAAGTGTTTTATCAGAGATGGAAAGTTTAGAAATTAGTGAACAAACAAAAACAAACCTTCCTGCAAGAATCCGTATGGCAACTTTGTATGCAGTGAGCCAGAGTAAAAATGGAAGAGTGGCAAATACTTGTAATTTGTCAGAAGATTGGGTAGGGTATGCAACCCGTTACGGAGATGGAGCTGGAGATTTTAGTCCCTTAGCAAATCTTACAGTTACAGAAGTGCGGCAGATAGGACACGCATTGGGACTACCAGAAGATTTGGTAAATAAAGTGCCAATTGATGGACTTTGTGGTAAAACAGATGAAGAAAATTTAGGATTTTCTTACGAAATGTTAGACAATTATATAAGAGAGGGAATTTGCCCGGATAACAAGATAAGAAAACGGATTGATGATATGCATGAGAAAAATAAATTTAAGTTGGAGAAGATGCCAGTGTTTATGTGGTGAAAAATGGAGGTATTTGTTTAAGAACAGATACCTTATTTTTTTCTATATATTCACTTTTATTGGACTGATGTCCACATGAGCATTTTTACCAGCCATTATGGGAAATTATTAGATACTATGTATATTCTGGAAAAATCCGAATGAGGGGTTCTGAACAGTTACGATAATATAAATATATTTGCATGAGTGTTTTATAAACAAGAATGCATACAAGTGCAAAAGAAGCACTTGGTGCTTTACGAACCTTGTAGCAGACAGAGTGCAAGGTTCGTTTTACCTAAAAAGAATGAATATATAGAAAAATTGTGATATAATATGACTATGTAAAATGAATGGAACTTTTCTCTATATTTAACTCTTGTTAAGAGAAAGGAATGGATATGTATATGAAAATATGGAAAATGCGTTTTGATTTTGATAAATATAATTTTTTAACTCCAGTAAAACGATTTACAGTAGATGAATTATGGGCTTTTAATGGGCATTCTTTAGTGGATACATGGAAGCCAAGAGAATTTGTACTTGCAAAGAAGAATGGACAGGAATTGTGTGATGCACCAGGATTTGAGTTCCTTATCTTGAGTCCAAAGGCATATGCTGCTTTAGAATTTATTATGGGAAAATCAATTGAAGTGCTTGATGTCCTATATGGTGGTGAAAGGTATTATGGTATTAATATTTTGGCAGTACTTGATACACTTGATTATGAGAAGTCAGAATTTGAAACTTTTGATAATTCGGAAAAAATAATGGTTATTCATAAATATTGTTTTAGAAGGACAAAAGAGTTGGAACAAAATCATATTTTTCAAATAAAAGAAGAAGGATATTATTTTGTTTCTAATGAATTTAAAATGGTGGTAGAGCAAAATCACCTAAAAGGTTTTAGGTTTCAGTTGGTATGGCAAAGTGATGTGGAGGAGATGAATATAAAGGAAGAACATAAGGAAAATAGTAAGGATGCCTTTTCATATGAGTATATTGCAGATATTGATGCGGAAATGGAAGGAGAGCTTGAAAAAACGATAAAACATGCTGAAAAGATTTTCCATATTAAAAAAATACTGATGGGAAAGCTATTGCTCAGCAAATATATGAAATTGTCGATGGAATATTAGAAACACATTCTTTTCCAAAAGAATATAATGATATTGAGGATGTGGCAGTAGGGTTAGGTACATTATATGGTCATGCACTATGTCTTGCATATGGCTGGAAGTGGAAATTATTAGGGCAAAGTAAAGAGGATGCTTGTATTAATGTGGTTTCTAGTGATAGACAATATAGCCATATGCCATTAGCATTTATGTATCGAATTCTATCTGAAGAAAATATTAATATAGATGGTTCCAATGATAACACAGTCCTCTTATTATTTAATATGATTGGGGAAATTAAGAACAAGAAAAGTGAGAGGGAATTTTATCCATTGAATTAATGATTAATTCAACAAGCTAAATTTTATATAAGGTAAAAATAGCAAAGAATCATTGGAATTTGGCGGAGATGGAAAGCAACATTACTTTTGTAAGTCTAAACTGTTGAATCAATTTCTGTATTGGCATATTTTAGGAGGAAATAAATTTGAAAAAACAAGAAAAAAGAATTTTCCTACCAGAAGGATTCTGGCAGGAAGAATATAAGAATGAGCTTCAAGATGGGAGTGTTCCAGAGTCTGTTCTATTAAATCAAAAAAGATTATGGCTAAAAGATCAAACCATATCCTGTGAACCAATCCGATATATGAAAAATCTGAAAAAATTGGTTGTACATAATTGTGTGTTAGAAGAGTTTCATCGTGTATGTGAAGCAGAAAATATTAAGGAAATGACTTTTGTGGGAAGTACCTTTGACAAGGAGGATTTGTCTGTACTTACCCACTGCAAATATTTAAAAATGCTAAGTTTAAATTGTATGTCTGCCAAAGGAGCAGAAAAGTTGTGTAATATGGATTCTCTTAAAGGTTTTTCCATTAGAGCCGTTACAGATTTTTCATATATGGAATTACAAGAGTTTCATAAACTCATAATACTGGAAATAGAAGACATGAATTTTCATGATTATTCTTTTTTGACAAAGATGGAAAAGCTAACTTCACTGGAAATCAAAGAGGAGGGAATTCGCAATCTGGATTTTCTTCTAAGTCTGAAAAATTTGGTCACATTTCGTATGGACGATGCCGCACAAGATGAAGGGAGCCTGCCGCAAATTCAATGTCTGAAAAAGTTGAAGGAATTCTCTTATCCGGTAAAGGACTTGTCTGTTTATCAGAATCTACCTAAATTAAAGAGGATTGGTGTGTGTAATGAAGGTTTGCAGAATATAGATAGTCTGGCAGGCAGTGATGTTAATCATGTACAAGTCTTGTCTGTTAGAAGCAATGAAGAAATGAAAGACATAATTGAAGAAATAAAACAATATGTCGAATTGCTTTCATATGGTGCGAAGTGGCAAAAAGGAAAAGAAATCAATAGATAGGAATGGCAAGGCTGGATTGCTACAACTTTGGAGGAGTTTTAGAAATGTATCAAATGACACCAGAAGAAAAATCTTATTTGGATCAGTATAATATAGAAGATTATGATCGTCCTTCTATTGCAACAGACATTGTAATTTTTTCTATATTAGAGGAAGGGGAGCAGGACAATTTCCGTAAACTGCCAGAAAGAGCATTAAAAATTTTGCTGATTAAGCGGGCAGCCTATCCCTATAAAGACTGTTGGGCATTGCCTGGCGGATTTTGCAGACAAGGGGAAGATGTTTTGGAAACTGCGAAGCGGGAATTGTATGAGGAAACTAGTGTGGAAAATGCATATTTACAACTGGCAGGTATTTTCGGAGAAAAGGACAGAGACCCTAGAGGGTGGATTATTTCCCATACCTATATGGCATTATTTGATGGAAAAAACCACAAGTTGCGGGCCGGGAGTGATGCGTGGGAGGCAAAATGGTTTACGGTAAGGCTTTCTATAAAGGAACAAGAAAAAATAATAGAACAGGAGCAGGTTCATCTGTCTACACTTTATGAATTAGTATTATCCCATGAAGAAAGCGGAATTTGTTTCTGCATACAGATAAGAGAGCATAAGGAGTTTGTGCAGTACCATGAGAAGGTGCAATATGAATGGATATCAGGGGAAGGGATGGCATTTGATCATGGAAAAATTATTGTGCATACTTTGTTACAGTTAAGAAAGCAGGCAAAGCATGATTTGCGTCTGGCATTTGATCTGGTACCAGAATATTTTACATTGGCTCAGTTACAGCGTACATTTGAATTGATTCTGGATGAAAAACTTATTACTCCCAATTTTCGCCGGAAAATAGCAGATTATGTGCTGGAGACAGAAAAGTTTGTAGAAGGAGAGGGACATAGACCTGCGAAATTATTTAAACGTAATGTAGAAGCTTTTTATAGTTAAACGATAACAAAATATTATAAAGGAAAGAGTAACCATCCAGGACTTAGAGCCAGGGAATGGTTACTTTTTTTATAAAAAAGTAACTATTTAGTCATGTTATTCATATTTTGTCAGAATATACACTATGGTTAAATAATATTACAAATTGATTGGTAAAATGTTTCTGTATGACATTAGGTGTATATAGAACAAGTGTACAATTTACCTTGCGAGAGAAAGGAATTTTGTGCATTTTGCAAATATATTAGAGCTGGCTTGCATCTAAAAAAATGTCGTTCATAACAAAAAAATGTCGTTTATCACAGAAAACATTTATAAGGAAAATATTATGATATAATTATCAAGTACAAAGAGAAGATAAAGATTCTAAGGAACAAAAGGAGGAAATATGGAAAGATATGTTGTGAAAGATGGTGCAACCTTGGTTTGTACTTTTGGAAACCAAAATGGGAAATTACGAATACCGAACAATCATGGCTCTATTGTCAAATATGGAAATGAGGCTGTTATTACAGATTTTATTCCAGAAGTAAATATCCCATCCTTTGGAATATGTTCCTGCCCATCAGGAGGCGGTGTATGTATTCCCTTAACGATACTTCCGTGGATACAAGGGAAAGACAACTTAACAATCGGAAAAATACCTGCGGTAATGGATGACAGCTTTCTTCCATGCTTAAAGGGAGGAATTATTTCAGTGAAAAAACATGGACAATAAAGGAGAATTAGCATATGGCAAGTGGTACATATAAGGAGTTAAAAACAAATATAAAATGCATACAAGAAATACAGAAATTTTCCATGGTACAAGAATTGAATGAGCATGTTCAAATGAAAATGACTGCTATTGTTAAGGAAAAAGAAAAGGATGAATATGTGAAGTCCGTTTCATCAAAAGAGCCAATCGAAGTGTATGTAGAAAAAAATACAATCTTTAAAGGAATCATAAAGACAGCAAAGATTCGGCAGGAGGGAGGATTTTACTTTCTGGAAATACAAGGGACATCCTATTCATTTTTAACAGATATTAAGAAAAAGTGCCAATCTTTTCAGGATAAAAACCAAACATATACAGAAATGATAAAATCAGTACTTTCTGGCTATGAACATAGTGGTGTTTTGGATTTTGCATCGGAGGGGGCAGCCATTAAAAAATTGCAATTGCAGTATTATGAAACAGATTGGAACTATATAAAGCGAATGGCTTCCCATTTTAATGCTGGTATTATTGCAGAATGTAAAATGGATGGACCAAAGGTATACTTTGGAGTGCCAAAGGGAAAAAATTTGGGAGAAATAGAGGATTACGAGTACAAACTTTCCAAAGATATTGCACATTATATGAAAGAATCTAAGAATACAAATCAAAAGCTAACAGAAAAGGATAGTATAGCCATACATATAACAAGCAACAAAGATTTTAATATAGGCGATTATGGAACCTTTGGCAATAACAAAATGTTTATTCAAAAGAAAACGGTAAAAATGAGCAAAGGCATTTTGCGGTATGATTATGTTTTCACTTCTAAGAATGGTCTTATCAAGTCAAAAATTTTTAATTCAAAGTTTGTGGGAGTATCTATAAAAGGAAAAGTTTTGGAACGTGTCAGGGATAATCTAAAAGTACATTTGGAAATTGATAATGCCCAGGACAAATCTAAGGCATGGTTATTTCCCTATACAACCATGTATGCATCCGAAGGAAATAGTGGCTGGTATTGTATGCCTGAAGAGAATGATACGGTTTTGGTATATTTCCCGGATGCAGAGTCGGGAAATGCAGTGGCAACAAGCTCTATACGGACACAAAATAGTGGTGGAGATAAGATAGATAATCCCCAGATTAAATATTTTAGGACGGCAGATGGCAAGGAAGTAATGTTTAGCCCAGAGGAAATTGTGATTACTTGTAGTGATAATGCGATTTATATCTCCCTAAACCAGTCAGATGGAATAACTATTTCAAGTACCGAAAATATCAAAATCAAGACAGATAAGAAACTTACATTGGAGGCAGAAGAAAAAATAACCATAAAGGCAGAAGAACAGATTAAGATGGAATGTAAATCCAGTGAAATAAAAATGGATGGAGACATTGATATCCATGGAAATGAAGTAAAAGTAAACAGTTAGATATAGGAGATAGTGACAATGAGAAAAAACTTAATAAATCATGAAGGGGTTTGTTTGTATTGTCCGATTATGTTGGAGTGTATAACAAAGATAAGGTTCGAGCAAAAATATGGTGAACATGCATGGATAGAAATAGAAGGAATTCTTCATGGAGAGGAAGATGTGGAAAAGGTATATTCCGTAAATATGCAAGATACCATATTGTTAAAAAAGAAGGACAAAATTTTATTTTCTGGTGTTCCTGTAAAGGCAGAATTGGAAAAAAGAGGAGAATTGTACCAAATTATAATTACAGGAAACAGCAAAAGTATCCTCTTAGATTTGGGAAAACAACAAAAGAGTTATCAAAAAAATACTACATTTAAGGAGATTTTTGAAGACAAAATAGGAAACAATGGCGTGATAAAAATGCAGGCATCTATGGAGAAACAGGAGAAAAGACAGTTATATGTACAATATTGGGAAACAGATTGGGAATTTATGAAACGCATAGCATCACAAGAAAATGCACAAATTTGTCCAGATATCAATGCCGAAAAGAACAGCATTATAGTAGGTGTACCAAAAGGCAGGGAAATAACAGATAATTTTGCGATGTCTGAGTTGGAAAAAAATATAGAGAATTTTTTGAAAAGCCAGGCAGAAGGACAAGCGAAGATAGATAAGGAGTATATGACATTAAACACAAAGTCTTATAAGAACTATAAAATTGGAGACAGGTTTTGCTTTGAAGGATATCATTTGGTTTTGGCAGGGATTTCCATGCAATATACAGATGGACTGCTGGAATATACATATACATGGAAGCATGAGAAGGGAATGAAATGCCGAGAAAAGTATAATAAAAAGATTAAGGGATCATCTATAGATGGAAAGATAATTAAAGTAGAAAGAGACCGTGTGAAACTGCATCTTTGTATAGATAGCAGCCAGTCTGTATCAGAAGCCATATTTTTTCCTGTTGCAATTGGTTATACAGCAGAGGGAAGTACCGGATTATATACAGCAATGGATGAGGGCGAGTGTGTAAAATTGTATTTTCCTTCTGCAAATGAAAAAGATGCTTATGTTCGTTGTGTGGATAAAAACGATAAAGAAACCAGCCAGCATTTCTCCAATCCAGTCAGCAAATGTTATGGAACACCTTATGGAAGTTCTATTTGTACAACAGAAAATGGAGTGTTGATTACATCCTGTAAAGATGAAATTTATATTAAGATGGATGATGCAGAAGGGATAGAAATACATTCCACAGAAGATATAGATATTTATAGTGAAAAAGATATAGATATACATTGTAAGAAAATGGAAATTAAGTCAGAGGACAAAATTATATTGCAGACAAAAGAGGATTTGTTACTTGTGGATGAAACTATTTTTATGAATCCTAACATATAAAGGAGAGGATAGTATCGAATATTATATCATTAGAAATGACAGTATTATTTCAAATTTAGTCAGGATAAAATTACCTGAGAAAAAGTTAGAAAAGCAAGAGCCATTTGTTGTATTTGCAGACTTAGGGGAAAATGTAGAATGTCCAGATATTCTTGTGGTAAGCCAAATGATGCATAAGTTGATATTAGTATCTGACCGTATGAAAAAACTCATGCGGCATTATACAGAAAAGATGTGTGCAACAGCAGTTATTGTTATGGATGCAGAAAGAAAAAGACAGGAAAATTATTGGAATATCCATTTGGAAGAAGTGGATTGTATTTTGAACAAAGAGACTGGCGTATTTCTAAAAATAGAAAATTTGCACTTATGTGAAGAAAAAATAAGAGGAAAACATCTGTTTGAAATTAAAGTGGGCAAGGAAAGTTATATATGCTGTTCCTTAGTTTTTGCAGAAAATATGATGAGAAAAAATTACTATGGTGCAGAGTGGATAAAGGTAGTAGTTGCTTAAGTGATTGGAAAAAGGAAGGCGGGGTTAAAGTATGCTGGATGAAAAGTGGTCTTATGCAGAAGAGATTGTAAAAAGACAGAGAAGATACAATAAAACAGAACATATAAATTATCTTGAACCCAAGAACCGATTAGAGGATGGATTTCTTATTATAAACTATAAGAAACGAATGGTGGAAAGAAAGGAAATGGCAGATGGAAAAGTATCTATGATAGTACCAAAAGATTGGAGACAGGCAGATATAGAAGAGGAAGGTTTCTTTTATTATTCACCTTATGAGAAAGAACTACTAATACTTATGGTACTAGATGACCAAGAGGTGGAAGATATGTCTGTTCTGGAATGGATTGAAGAGGAGTATTACTATTATTCTTTTTATAAAACAGGAGAGAAACATATATTCCGTGGTATCTTCCGATTTCACAAATACCGTAAAAAAACATGGGGAAAGATTATTCCACAAATGATAGAGTCTATGGAGGAATGGAAAGGATAAAAATGAATCAAGAAAAATTAGAGATGTTTTACAAAGAAGAGATTACATATCGATTAAACAGTCTTTATGATGGAATATTTGAATTACTGGAATGTAAAAGTGATGATTATAAAAAGAATTGGCTGAAACAGCTGGATCTTTTATTTAAAGAGATTTGTAAAAAGCAGAAACAGGGAGAGATTGGAAAGCTGGGATATATCCACTTTACATTTTTGAGAATGCATATATTGACTAAGGAAGATACACTTGCCGTGTATGGTTATGGAAAAAAGGGATACTTTGGACAGGAGTATAACCTTGGAACAATAGATGTGTCTTGTTTTATGGAGAAATTCCGACAGGTATGGCAGGAATTAGAAAAGGTGTCATTTAAGTATGTAGGAAAAATCAGCAGGCTGGATATAAAACGTCTTATGTTAGAAGAATCCAGTGGATTTCTTTCTATATGGTTTTCCTTACTGCGTCAGTACCGAAGGGAATGGCTGTTACTTCCATCCTTTCAAGAGATAGAAAAAGAAGAGTACTTCAGGGTGCAGATTGGAGAGTACTATGAGCCGCCAGTGGTATTGTATGTAGAGAACCA
>JAAVHR010000077.1 GCA_014799595.1 Clostridiales bacterium
TTTTGATTCGTACTATGAATATTTTATACAGCCATATCAAGTTGCCCTAATTGCAGACAGTTTTTGCATTGATATGTTTAGCGACTATCATCAAGTTATTTTTGGAATACATGAAAATACTTCCAATCTTCACGCACATATCATAGTAAATACTGTTAGTTTCAGAGATGGTCATTTATTATTATGGAATTATGATATGCAGAAAAAAATATATGATTCTATAAAAACAATTCTACTGTTAAATAACTCTTGGCATGGCACATATCCTATTAAAAATCTTGAAATGTATTATAATTAAAAATTTATGTCTATATTTATAATAACACATTTGAGCTTTCTTCTATTCAAATACTGTGTAATATGATATATTAGAACCAGAGAGAATATGAAAGGAGGATAATGCGGCAACTATTAGATTTTGAATCAAAGAATATGAAAGCATTGCATTTCTTTACCCAAAATTTAAACTTCCCTGTCGCTGTGGCTACTTATGGAGATTGGGAAGAACAACAATTATCTTATTTGGAATATAATTTCCAATCAGGGAGATACACCACAACAAGCCTCTGTCAGTGGTGCGTAAATCATCATATCCAGTATCGGATCATTTACCCCCTTAGTTTTAAGAGTATCATTAAAAACCCACGCAAATATATAGACTTTTTGCGGCTAAAAAGAAAATTAAATTATTCTCTCTAACAAAATAGAGCTACTGGACTATATGAAATCCAGTAGCTTTATTTCAATCCTCTTTATCCTCTGCTGGTACAAATTCCAATAAATCTTCAATGCGGCAATTCAAGGTAGTACAGATTCGTGCAAGAACCGCAGTATCAAGCCTTGTAACCTCATTATTACAATATTGGTTAATCTGTGTTCTTTGCATTTCTGCCCTGTGTGCCAGTTTATTTTTACTGATACCCCTTTCCTCAATCAGTTTTGCCAGTTTGATTTTGATATACCCATAATCTTGTTCTTCCATAACGCACCTCTTTTTCCTCACTACTTGTCGAAAATCAACAGAATTTGTAAATTGATTTTGTTTGACATCTCTAGTGTATGAAAGTTAGAATATAAATATAAGTTCTAGGAAATCTAATTAGACTTCCTACACACCCAAAGGAGGAAATAATATGGAACAACTAATCAACAAGCTAATAGATATGGGAATGGGGCACTTAATGGATAAAAGCCGAGATGAATTGATTGGCTCCGATGAAACATATCAAAGTGACACTAAAGCTGAAAGTGATTTGGAACAGCGATATTTGGATTTAGATTTAACAGAAAATCAGAGAATGATTATAAATGATTATATCGCCTGTATGAGAACCGCTAATGGTAGATATTCTGACCTTTCTTATATGGCAGGTATCAAAGATACTGTTACCCTGTTTATTTATTTAGGACTGCTAAAGGATATTGAGGCTATGAATTAAACTCCACATAAAAAGGACTGTCATTAGCAAAAAATGAACAGTCCTTTCAATATGTCGTAAAGATGCTAAACCGAGTTGCCCGGTATTTAAGGCTGATAGCATATCAATGGCTGCAGCATCCCGGACTTCACCAACGATTATACGAGAAGGTCTCATTCTAAGGGCTGATTTTATTAAATCACGGATACTTATTTCATTTTTCCCTTCTACATTGGCATTTCTGGTTTCCAGCTTTACTAAATTGGGAATATTCTTTATCTGTAATTCTGCTGAATCTTCTATTGTAATAATTCGCTCATCTTGTGGGATATAGTTAGACAATACATTGAGAAAGGTGGTTTTTCCAGATCCGGTTCCACCACTGATAAAAATATTATATTTTGCTATTACCAGCTTTTTTAAAAAATTTGCTACTTCTTCTGTAATGGAACCATAAGCTAACAAATCTTCCATTTCCATAGTTTTTTCTGGAAACTTACGAATCGTTACAATAGGTCCATTCAGTGCTACAGGGGGCAAAACAACATTCACACGGCTCCCATCTTCCAACCGGGTATCTACAATAGGATTCGCTTCATTTACTATCCGGTTGGCTTTTGACACAATCTGTTGTACTACATCAGCAAGTTTTTCTGTACTCTCAAAACTTTTGTGCCACTTCCGTATTTGACCAGCCTCTTCAATAAAAATATCCTGGTAACCGTTTATCATAATTTCTGTTATACTTTTATTCTCCACTAGTTCTTGTAAGACATCTAATCTTCGGATTCCATTGAAAATATCCTTTTGTATACGAAGCTTTTCTTTAACAGACAAGTATTGTACTTCTTCCTCTTTGGACATTTCTATGTCAATTTGTTCTAAAATTTTTTGATCAGTAGTATCCCTTCCAAGATCCAACGCTTGCAAAACCTGTTCCTTGATTTTTTGTGCCAGTTCCATTACTCTTTTGCCCTCATTTCATAAACTGTATTTTCCTTGCAAAATACTTTTCGAAGTTCTTCTCCGTATGCACCTTGTGCCAGATAATAAATATCACTTAATTCGTCCATGTATTCCATTCTAGGTAAAAGAATCGTTTTCACTTTTTCTTCTAACAACTTTTGTTCCCTTTTTGAAAATGACTTATACCACTGGGTACTATTCTGGTTATCCTGCAAAGTTGGAACAATCACATTGGTACATTCCTCAAATAACACAGAAATCCCTTTACTCAAAAAGGAAACATCAAAAATAATAACATCATAACTGGTATAGGTTTCTAATCCATGTAATAACTGATACATATCTTCTTCCTTCATGTCTTGCAAATCCCATAAATTTGACACACCACTTAAATAATCAATATGACCAATAGAAGTAACCATAGATTTTATTTTCATTTCCAAGTCACAATGGCTTTGTCCCAAATAATAAAACAGATCTGATATTCCATGGAGCTGTTCTTCCCTCATATTCTTCTGCCAGGAATATACTTTTGGGAACATTTCAAGATTGATAACCAAAACACTACTATTTTCTGATAGAATAGCACCTAAAGTTATGGCTGTTGTAGTTTTTCCTATGCCACCATAAGGTGAGAAAACCACATATTTTTTATTATAATGCCTTTCTTTAGGAAGATACCTAAGTTCACTGTCGCCATGGTGAGCAAGATAAATATCAAATACTTCCTGAAGTATATGCTGGGCAGATTGAAACTTATAAATAACCGGATGACCAACTTCTGCCACATACTGTTCCTCGGTAAGCAATATAGTAAATGAAGCGTTTCGGGCTGCTTCCTTGTAATCACATGTTTTTGCTGCCAGAAGAACATCCACTCTGTTCTCTTTTATATAAGAAAGTAATACATCTAACTTTGTAAAAATTCTGGTTTCAAAGAGAAAGTCCTTTTTTTCCTTAATGAAATTTAAAAAAAGCGTAGCATACTCTTCTTCTGGCTCTAAAATTGCCAATATTCTTTTTTCCAACTTTTTCCTCCTTATATTAATTTTCCTACTACTACAAAAAAAGCAATTGCCATTGGAATAGCAAAATGTATTACGATTTTTTCATCTATCTCTTTTGCTTCCATATACTTTATAATTTTTCTTCTGGCAATAACCATAAAGGTGTAATTTGCAAGATACTGCAAACGATAAAACAGATTGCGATGCCAAAGCATCTTTCCTAAAGAAATCACTGCACCTATGATAAATGCAATGCATAGAATCTTAATAGTAATTGTATGTCCCCAAAAACCTCCAATTACCATAGCAAGCTTTACATCACCGGCACCAATCATACGAACCAGTGAAAATGGAAATAGAATAAAAAAACTAATTCCTATTCCCCAAAGCCATGTTTCTATCCCTTCCTCCTTATAATAGAAACATTGGTACAGAAAACTTACTACCAATCCGACTAAAATAAGCTGGTTAGGAATACGGTAACACTTCCAGTCATACCACATTGCGATAAGAAGAAGTATCCCATTCAATAATATTACTCCAATAGATAGCCTCCTTTCTTAATAGAAAATTACATAATTATTGTGAAGCTTAAATTTCAATTCTTTGCATCTTATACTGCTTATTGTTATTGATGCTATATGCATTCTCAACACCTGCAAATAAAACTCGTTCCTGCTTCATGGACAAGAATATTACAAAAAATCCAAGAGGTCAACCCCCTTTTTTATTTTTTATACTTTTTTAAGATTTACAGTTTTTTCCTTTTTTGTTGTCATTCCTTTTGTTTTCTTATTATTTTACAAGTGTGACAATTTTCTTTTTTAAAAGTTTATTAAAAAAATGTAACTATTCAGAACCCCTCATTCGGATTTTTCCAGAATATACATAATATCTAATAATTTCTATATATTCACTCTTTTTAAGTAGAACCTTGCACTCTGCTGCAAGGTTCGTAAAGCACCAAGTGCCGCTTTTGCAGGTTCTGAATAGTTACAAAAAAATACAAACTGCATACATTGCCGCTACTCCAGGTACTCCCAATAAAGTCATAACCAGCAAAGTCCATCCATTGATTCCTATAGAATATGGCAACCCAAAATATAAAAGTGCTGTATTGATTCCATAAGTAACTACTGCTGCTACACATAATCTAGTAAGCATCCGAAGCAATAATCCATTTTTTCCCACCCCCAAAATACATAATATAATTCCTGTTACACCTAAAATATATGATAACCCCATTGATTGTAACATATATAATCCTCCCATTAAAATTTTTACTATTATTACAGAACCTGATGTGTATGATCAGGGTTACTGTTCAAGCAGTAGGTCGTAACCAACACTTTCCTATAATATTACAACATTTTTTACAATAACTTATTTCTTTTCTTGTATAAAAATGCCCTTGTGGTTCCCTTCGTTATATATTACAATTTTATTAACAATATGTTTTTTTAGAACTAAAACAAGGAGGATTTTTATGAAAAAACTTATCAGCGGATTATTAACCGCCTCTTTCGTTGCTTCAACACTTGGTGCTTTACCAATAACCTTTGAATCAAAGGCAGCGGATATATCAAATGACAGTGATATTTCTATTACTGATCTTAACAAATACGAAACGAATGATATTATCATCACCTATAAAAAAGATACAAATGCTACAAAAAAGAAAACCTTAAGCATTTGCGGACTATCAGACTCTTCTGCTTCTAATGCTGAGGTTTCAAAGCTTACAGATAACTCTGTTGTCTTAAAACTGGATTCCAATGCTGATTTAGAAACTGCAGTTGAAACATTAAGCCAAGATAGCCGCATAGAGTATATACAGCCAAATTATATTTATCGTTTGTGTGATACCAACGCTGACTCTATATACAATTCTCTAACACAAAATACGGATTTCACAAAACAGTGGGGACTATATAATGATGGAACAACCTCTTACTCTGAAAGATCTTCATCTTCCTTCTGGGGCGGTCCGACACAAACTACAATTCAGGCAACTAAGGATATGGATATCCGTCTTCCAGAAGCTTGGAATATTTGTGCTGCCTCAAAACGTGAAGTTGTAGTAGCAATTGTAGATACTGGTGTTATGTATGACCATGAAGACTTAAAGGAACATATATGGACAAATACAAAGGAAATTTCTGGAGATGGCATAGATAATGATGGCAATGGTTATATAGATGATATTCATGGCTGGAATTTTTATGATGAACGTGTTTACAACTTAGACTATGGTAATCTTTTTAGCGGCACACCAAGCCCTGCTCCTATAGATGGAAATAATACCTACTATAATAAAAACAGCGATATAGAAGATTCGCATGGCACTCATGGAGCCGGAACTATAGCCGCTTCCAATAATGATATTGGTATTGTTGGGATTGCTTCTAATGCAAATGTAAAAATTATGTCTGTAAAAGCACTTGGTGGTGAGGAAGGTTATGGCACTACAGAAAGTGTAATACAAGGTATCCAATATGCAGAAGAAAATGGTGCCCATATTTGTAATTTAAGCCTTGGCGGGGAAGAAGATGATACTGCTCTTCGTTCTATTATAGAGAATTCTTCTATGCTTTTTACCATAGCAGCAGGAAATGGTGATTATTATACCGGACGTGCCGTAAATACAGATAAAACTCCAACTTATCCTGCATCCTATGACTTTGATAATATTATTACTGTAGCAAACCTCCAATGTAACGGAAATTTACATACAACCTCTAATTATGGTGCAACCTCTGTAGATCTTGCTGCACCTGGTTCTTATATTTATAGCACTAGTACTGGGGATGGAACAAGTGATTCACATTCCACCACTACTGCATCCTCCAATTATGAATATATGAGTGGTACTTCCATGGCTGCTCCTATGGTAGCTGGTGTAGCTGCTATGCTATACTCTTGCTATGATAAATTATCACTACAGGACATAAAAACTATAATTATGGATTCTGTAACACCATTAGAAAGCTTATCTGGCAAATGTGTATCAAAAGGTACTCTAAATGCCTATGCCGCAGTACAGCTTGCTCAAAAGAGTTCCGCTGCCCAAACTGCTTCACCAATACCTAGCCCTATTATTACCAATAAACCAACACCTACAATTGTAGAACCTACTTATTCTGCAATTCCAGCTATGACACCACAAACTACACTTACTACTACACCTGTTGTTTCAACTACACCAAAGATAACTCCTACCCCTACACCTGTTATTTCAGCCACACCAAAGATAACTCCTACACCCGTTATTTCAGCTACACCAAAAATAACTCCTACAACCGTTGTTTCAACTACACCAAAAATAACATTTACTCCTACACCTGTTGTTACTCAAAAACCTATATATGATTTTTTAACAATTGATAAAGTAACCATATCTGGCGGTAATACTCATTACATTGGTACCACTTACACCATTACTTCAAAAGTTTCTGGTGGTGATGGAAATTACCAATATAGATATCAAATTAGTAAAAATGGTAAGAAATATATAAATAAATCCTATGCAAAAAATTCTTCAATCAAATGGACACCTACCACATCAGGCAATTATCAGATAAAGGTAAGTGTACGGGACAGTAATGGATATGATGATTATTATTCTTTCCAAATTCATGTTGCAAACATAAAAATAAAGAGTTTAAAAACAAACAAAGCATTAAAAAAAGGAACTACTACAAAATTTACAGCAAAAGCAAATTCCGGTTTTGGCACACTTACTTATAAGTTTACAATAAAAAAAGTGAATAGTTCCTATTATCGTAAGCAAAGTTCTAAGAAAAATATTTTTGCTTGGAAAGTTCCTGCAAAGGGTACCTATAAACTCACTTTGCAAATCACCGACTCTAAGAAAAATACAGCAAAGAAAATATATATATTAAAAATAAAGAAATAATATAAACATAGAGTTCCTATTTTTTAAAATATTTCGTAAGAAAAAGTAAAGTTTGTAATGTTTAAGCCCCTTCACCGAAGGCGAATTATTATGGGCTTAAACGTAACTGTTCATGGTTCTGAACAGTTAAACTATTTCATATATTCTTTTGAAATGCTGTTCTGTGAAAAGAGGTTTTCTATGCTTCCACTACTTCAATCATTGAATCGTTTTCTTTGGAATGGTCCTATGTTATTTTTACTAATGGGAACTCATATTTTCTTTACTTTTCGCCTTGGATTTGTACAAAAAAAAGTATTCCGGGGAATCCGTTATTCTTTTACACCTGAAACTGATGCATCAAAAGATTTCTCTGCTTTTTCTGCACTAAGTACAACCTTGGCAGCCACTTTGGGAACAGGTAATATTGTAGGTATTTCTACTGCAATTGCTTTAGGCGGACCTGGTGCGGTATTTTGGTGCTGGCTTACTGGAATTCTTGGAATGGCAACCTCCTATGCAGAATGTTATCTCAGTGTACTCTTCCGACAGAAAGATAAGGAAGGAAACTATTTTGGTGGACCTATGTATGTTTTGGAACATGGCTTAGGTTCCAGAATACTGGGAATTTTCTATGCACTTTGTACCGTTCTTGCATCCTTTGGTGTTGGCTGCATCACCCAGTCCAATGCAATTACAGAAACTGCATATCATCTCTGGCACCTTTCTCCTTCCCTTGTTAGTGTTGTTGTGGCAATTCTTATTGGAATGGTCTTAATTGGTGGTACTATCATGATTCAAAAAGTGTGTCAGGGACTAGTTCCTTGTGTATCCATATTTTACATTGGCAGTTGTATTTTCCTTTTAATCAAAAATTATAACTACATATCTGCTGCTTTTACTTGGATTTTTACCAACGCTTTTTCAACGCAGTCCTTTGTTGGTGGCATATCTGGTGGTGGACTTATGTTAGCTACACGTTATGGAATTGCCAGAGGACTTTTCACTAATGAAGCAGGTATTGGTTCTGCTGGTATAGCTGCTGCTACATCTTCCAACAAAAACCCCTTAAGGCAAGCCTTGGTATCTATGACTGCCACCTTTTGGGATACTGTAGTTATGTGTCTGATTACAGCATTGGTAATTTTAACCCATCTGTTGCGTTATCCTGATTCTGCTACAAATTCATCTATCACTGGACTTACCACTATTGCCTTTTCTGTTCTGCCTTATGGAGAAATTTTACTTGGCTTATCTTTAATTGCTTTTGCCTTAGCTACTCTGATTGGATGGTCCTACTTTGGAAAAAGTGCTGTATCCTATTTGTTTCCAAAAAACTCAAGAAAAATTTATGAATCAGTTTACTTGGTTATGATTTTTCTTGGTGGCATTGCCTCCTTACGATATGTCTGGGAAATGGCAGATTTACTCAATGCGTTTATGGTAATTCCAAATTTAATCGCTCTATTTTGTTTAAAGGATAAAATTCAAAAACCTTAAACATTTCCTTCCCCCATATATTTATAAAAAAATGTAATAATTTAGCCATTCCATTCATATTTTGCTAGAATATACATTATGACTAAAAATATTATAAATTGACCAAACCGTTACAAAACACCCATGCCTTGTGGACTGCGGCATCACCATAAATATATTCGCATGAGTGTTTCGTAAGAAAAATGAAAGTTGATTGCTACGTGCTACGCACTCCCACAATCACCAACTGTATTCGTATTTCAGGCTGCCGCCTTACATACTCATACAGTTTAGNCAGCCAAATGTCTATATTTCTTTGCAAGCAAGCTTGCATGAAATATAGCCGTTTGTCAGGACTTTCATAGTAAATTATGTAATGTTTAAGCCCCTTCGCTGAAGGCGAATTTTTATGGGCTTAAACGTAACTGTTCATGGTTCTGAACAGTTACAAAAGCGGAAATATTTCAGAATCCATTTCGTTTAGTATCTAAACAGATATATGCTTTTCTGAAAATATTCCGCTCTTTTCTTATTTTAAGAACAACAAAGGATTTACACTTTTTCCATCCTCTTTTACCTGAAAATATAGATTACACCCTTCTTCTGTATAATATCTGCTTGGTTTATTAAGCTTTCCAATTGTACTGCCTTCTTTTACAATATCCCCTTTTTTTACTTCTATATCTTTTAGTTGTCCATAAATAAACTTATAACCATTTGCCTCTGCAACTAAAGTGAGTCCGGTTTCACTTCGTTCTGATATTTTAGTAACTTTACAATCACATGCACTTACTACTTTATCTCCTTCTTTTCCCTGAATTAAAATAGCAGGATTCACTTTATATTGTCCTAATGTAGCAAAATAAACACTCTTATCCATACTATAATTCATAAGTATCTCTCCGTTAACTGGCCAAGTAAGTCCCTGTTCCTTTTCACCTGGGTTTAACACAGAAACAGTCTCCTCTTCTTTTACTTCCGCCTGTTTTTTTTCTGTAATGGAAGTATCTGATTTTGGTACACTGGTTACAATTGTCTGTTCTGTTGGCACTTCCGTAATGGTTGGGCTGTCTGTCACTTCAGCTACTGCACTTTCACCAGTATTTCTTTGATTTTCTGTTGCTGTTTTCTCTTCCACTGTTGGATTCTTTCCTTGTATCTGCTGATTATTCTGGTTTTCTACTCCCTCTTCTATGGTATGTTCCCCCAACTCTGCTACCAGATTCTGATTACTCTCTTCCTGATTTAAAACCTGGTTTCTTACTGCTACTACACATAAAATAGCAAATAACCCTAAAAAGCAAGAAATATAAAAACCTTTTGCCTGATAAAAATGTTTCTTTTCTTCGTATTGCATCTTCATTCCTCCTATTACATTTAATGTATATTTCTATTTTTACCAGTTTATTTTGTTTTATACCATTTACCTTGGTTTCATTTTAAGTAATACAAGATAATTAAGATATCAAAAAAAGACATCCCGAAAGATGTCATTAAAGATTGCCATACAGTAATTATTTAGGCAGAAACACGCATTTACTGCGTGTTTCGTAAGAAAACATAAATATTGTAATATTAAAAACCCCTTCTCTGAAGTCGGATTATTATGGGCTTAAACGTAACTGTTCATGGTTCTGAACAGTTATGCTATACATTAAAAATACTTCCACCCACAAATTCTCTTACAATGGAATTTTTAGGAATATCTTCTGTTCCGACTCCAATAAAATAGTCTAAAAACTTGAGAATCCGTTTTGCTTCAATATATTCCGGACAATGTTTGGGTATGCCAAATAAAATTGGTTCTGCAAATTGTTTCAAAACTGCTAATTCATAAATAGATGCCGAATTATACATTACATCAGCCTCTTCTTGAAATGGAAAAATATAGGATTCTTCTCCTCTTCTTACCGAAGACCACATAGCAATGGTATCCTTTGCACTGGTTCCTCTCGTTCTTGCATCCCTAACCATTCGGCGGATCAATCTTCCGTCTGTAGTTGGGATACGGTTATGTTCATCAATATTCAACTGGGTAAGTGCACTAATATAAATTTTAAACTTACTTTCTCTTGGTAATGTATAGGATAATTTATCATTCAAACCATGTATTCCTTCAATTACCAAAATATCATCTTTCCCCAATGTTTTGTAATTACCTCTATATTCCCTTTGACCAATTTTAAAATTAAAAGTTGGAAGCTCCACTTTCTTTCCTTCAAGCAAGTCTGTCATATCTTTATTAAACTGCTCTATATCAATTGCCTCTAAACACTCAAAGTTATACTTCCCATCCTCGTCTTTTGGTGTATTCTCACGATTTACAAAATAATCATCCAAAGCAATTGGATGTGGCTTTAATCCATGGGTACGCAATTGTACGGATAAACGGTGGGAAAATGTAGTTTTTCCAGAAGATGATGGACCTGCAATCATAACGAATTTCTTATCCCTGGAATCTGCAATCTGCTGGGCAATCTCTGCAATCTTTTTCTCTTGAAATGCCTCTTGAACCAAAATCAAATCCTGAATTCCTCCAGATGAAATTACATCATTAAGTGCCCCCACAGTATCTACTTCCATTGTCTTTCCCCATTGTTTTGATTCCAAAAGAGTCTGAAACAACTTTGGCCGGTTCGTCCATGGTTTTACCACATTAGGTTCTATTTTATTAGGCATTTGAATAATAAAACCACCTTCACAAAGTTGCAAAGAAAAATATTTTAACATTCCTGTACTTGGTGGCATATATCCATAAAAATAGTCCTTGAAACCGTCTAAATCATATACATTCGCTTTGGAAACCCTTCTATATTCAAATAAACGTTTCTTATCTAGCATGTGATAATATTCAAAGATATTTTTTGCCTCTTCTGTACTGATATTATACTTGCGAATAGTAATATCTTCATCAACAATTTCTTGCATCCTTGTCGTTATTTTATCCAACAATTCCTGATTAAGTTCCACATCACCTTCTAACTGACAATAACGACCATCTCCAATAGAGTATTGTATACTGACTTTCTTTAACTTATCCTGTCCAATCACTCCATAAGCAGCCTTTAACATAACAAAAACCATACCTCTGCAATAGGTACGATGTCCGGAAGAATCTTTTGTTGTAAGAAACTCTATTTCACAATCCTCTTCTACCTTTTTATTCAACTCTTGAAGTTTATTATTCACACAGGCAAGAATAATATCATAGGAAAATTGCTCCTGACAATCTCTACTTATCTCCAAATATGTTGTTCCTTTGGGATAAATAGCATTCTTTATATATTCTTCTCCCTTGATTGTTACCTGAATCTTATCTTCCATAATAATCCCTCCCTTTACTCTATATATTCTAGTCTTGTAACTGTTCAGAACCATGAATAGTTACGTTTAAGTTTCTACCTGAATAGTTACCTAGTCTTTTAAATTTATGCTACAAAGTAATAAATGGTTCTAATTCTTTTGCTTGCAAGATTTCTACTTCGTCTCCTAATTCTTTTTTTAAATATGTACACATATATTCTGCCATAAAATGTTCAGTTCCATAATGCCCTGCATCTATTATTTGCATGTTTTGATCTAACATATCTATTACTGTATGATGATCCATATCTCCAGAAATAAACACCTCTGCACCTTTTTTTAATGCATAACCTGCGATACTTTTTCCTGCCCCTGTAGAAATGGCAACTTTCTTTACTTCTCTAGCCAAATTACCACTTACTCTTACATGAGGGATTCCAAAAACATCTTTTACCACTTGTGCCAACTGCTCTACCGTCATGGAAACTTTAAGATTTCCTACCATACCAATTCCTTCCACTTCTCCAGTTTCGCTGTTAGTACATACTTCCTCTAAAACTTCATCTTTTGTAATTCCAATCTTTTCTGCTGCTACTTTATTCATCATGCATACATCACAATTTGTATGCATAGCATAATAAGAAATGTCATTTTGGATTAATTTTATAATACGTCTTCCTATAAAATCATCATCTGTTACCCGTTTCATCGCAGAAAATATCATAGGATGATGCGTTACCAGCATATCTGCTTTCTGTTCCACTGCTTGGGCAATAACTGCGTCTGTTGCATCCAATGCGGTCATAATACGATGCACTTTTTTATACCTGTTTCCTACTAAAAGTCCTACATTATCCCAGCTTTCTGCATAAGATGTAGGAGCAAGTTTTTCGATGCAAGCCATGATTTCCTTACATGTTATCATAATATGCTAATCCCTCCTTGCAATATACCATATCCTCTCTCATTATTTCTTTCCGTTTTTCATTATCTGGTGAAGGATGCTCCTCTAATTTTTGATATATTTGTTGCAAAGTAGAATATTCCTTTTCTATATATTTTTTGAGAATAATATGTTTATTATCCAAAAGATATTTCCCATATCTATAATATACCTCTTTTTCTACTTTAGGAGGATGTTCTTCTCTTTTTGCTTTTAACATCACATAATATTTTCCAGCATCCATTACCATATCCTCTTGTATTATATAAAAACCTATATTTTCTAAGAAAACCCGCAGGTCTCTAATCTCTGACTGTGGTTGCAGAACCAGTTCTTTTACCTGTTCCAATACCTCTTTCTTACCAGTCAAAATTTTCTGCATCAAGGCACCACCCATTCCAGCAATCAAAAGTGTATCTACTTCTCCTGGTTCTAATGCCATCAAGCCATTAGATAATCTGGTTTCTATCTGAGTCTCAGCATGATATTGTTTGATATTTTCTTTTGCTCTTTCTAAAGGTCCTTTATTTACATCTAAAGCAATTATCTTCGATGCAAGATTTTCCTCTGCCATATAAATAGATAAATACGCATGGTCACAACCAATGTCTGCGACCATTGCTCCTTTTGTGATTAAATTCACTACTGCCTGTAATCTTTCTGATAATTGCACCTTCTCTTCCTTTCTTCCTAGTTATAAATCTAACTTTCCAAATAATCCTTTAATTTTCTGCTACGGCTTGGATGTCTTAATTTTCTCAGTGCTTTTGCTTCAATTTGCCGGATACGCTCTCTGGTCACATTAAACTCTTTTCCAACTTCCTCCAAAGTACGGGATCTCCCATCATCTAATCCAAAGCGTAAACGCAATACTTTCTGCTCCCTGTCAGTAAGAGAACCTAAAACCTCCAATATCTGCTCCCGCAGTAAAGTATATGCCGCTGCATCCATAGGAATTGGCATATTGTCATCTGGAATAAAATCCCCTAAATGGCTATCATCTTCTTCACCAATTGGTGTCTCAAGAGAAACTGGTTCCATAGCTATTTTTTGTACTGCTCTCACTTTTTCTACAGGTATTTTCATATATTCAGATAGTTCCTCTTGGGTTGGTTCTCTCCCAAGGTCTTGTATTAATTGTCTCTGGGCACGAATCAAACGATTGATTGTTTCTACCATGTGAACAGGAATACGAATCGTTCTTGCCTGGTCTGCTATAGATCTGGTAATTGCCTGTCGTATCCACCATGTAGCATAGGTACTAAACTTATATCCCTTCTTATAATCGAATTTCTCCACTGCCTTTATCAATCCCAAATTTCCTTCCTGAATCAAATCCAAGAAATGCATTCCTCTTCCCACATATCTCTTTGCAATACTTACCACAAGACGAAGATTTGCCTCAGAAAGTTTCTTTCTCGCTTCCTCATCCCCTTCATCCATGCGTTTTGCCAATTCGATTTCTTCATCCAAAGTAAGAAGTGGTACTTTTCCAATTTCTTTTAAATACATACGAACAGGATCATCAACGCCAATATTATCTGGCACGGATAAATCAATATTTTCCAAGTTTTCTTCCTCGTTCTCCAATTCTTCGTCATCTGGTTCTAACAAGAAATCATCTAATTCTTTATCTTCTGTAAACCGTAATACATCCACACCCTGTTTTTCCAGATAAGCATATATTTTTTCTAATTTCTTATTATCTAACTGCATATCCTTGAAAAAGTCTATAATTTCCTGACTTTCCAAAACATATTTCTTTTCCTTTGCCATACTAAGTAATTCTGCCAGACGTTCTTGAAATTTCACTCTTGCCTCGTCCATAGTATGTCACATCCTTTCACTCATGGTAATGCCTGTATAGCAGGCATGCCTGTTTATTATCTAATACGACAACACCTTTTGTTATCTGTAACAGTTCAGCCGTGGGCTGAACTGTTACGGAATTGGGCAAGCTTCGCATGTAAATTGCCCAATTCCTTTTCCTGTTTTAATCGTTTATACGGTCTGCACAGCGGAGTGTGCAGACCTACCTGAACTGTTACTGTTATCTTGCACTATCTTATAAGGAAATATGCAATTTTTGTAGCATTGCCTGTTCTTTCATAATTCTTTGCAATTCTAAAATATCTGTTGCATGACGATTCTGATAATCTAAACTTTCTTTTTTTATCCGAATCACTGTCTCATTCCAAGCTTTTTCCTTTTCTTTTGAGGACATATCTTCTTTAAGATTACTATGAAATAAAGATGCCGCCTCATTTTGTTCCTCTTTATCTGTAAATGCATTAATAATCTTAGCTGGCTTTACTTCTCCCTCTTCTTTATATTGAGCAAATAGCATTTGTGCTACCTTATGATATGGTTCTTCCCTGAAATCTTCTGGTGATAAAATCCCTTCAATTTTATCAAACAATGATACACCTTCTATCAACCAGGTAAGTAAGATTTTCTGAGACTGCTGTATTCCATCTTCTTTCTTTTTTAACTTCTCCCTTCTCTCTGCTCTGGCAGGTTCTGGTGTTACTGGCATAGTAATTCCATACTTGTGTACCAGTTTACGTAAATCTTCATAAGCAATACTATATTTTCTCGCCATTGCTTCAATATAGTTATTTCGTTCTAAATCCTCTGTAAACACAAGCAATTTCTTCGCCATCTCATTAAAAAATCTGGTCTTTTGTCCAGGATCATTAAAATCATAGTCCCTTTCCAAAACTTCTACTTCAAAATAAAAACTATTCATTGCCTCATCCAGTCTTTTTTGAAATTCTTCTTTTCCTTCTGCTTTAATGAATTCATCCGGATCTTTATAAGGTGCAAGTTTCACCACCTTTGAAACTAATCCAGCATCTTTTAATATTGGTATCGCCCGAAGAGTTGCCTTTATTCCTGCTCCGTCACTATCATAAAGTAATAAAACTTCATCTGCATACCGTTTTAAAAGATTCGCCTGCAACCCGGTAAAAGCTGTTCCAAGAGATGCTACTGCATTAGAAAATCCTGCCTGATGCATAGCAATTACATCCATATAACCTTCACATAATATCATAGTTCTTCCTCTTGCTGTTCTGGCAAGATGCAGTCCATACAAATTCCGGCTCTTATCAAATATCTTTGTCTCTGGTGAATTTAAATACTTTGGTTTTCCATCTCCCATTACTCTTCCACCAAAACCAATTACCTTACTATTTGCATCCATAATGGGATACATAACTCTATTCCAGAATTTATCATAAGCACCTTGTTTTTCATCCTGGCTAATTAATCCAGACTGCATTAAAACCACATCCGTATAACCTTTACTTCGCAAATATTGATACAAATCATTACTATGCTTGTTGGAATATCCCAGTCCAAACTTTAAGATTGTTTCCTTTGTTAATTCCCTTCCTTGTAAATATTCCAATGCTCCTTTTCCTTGAGGAGACATAAGCTGGACATAAAAATATTTCGCTGCCTCTTTGTTAATCTCAAGCAACTGATTTTTTAAATCTGCTTGTTCTTTTGCTTCACTTGAGTATTCCGTCTCCGGCAAAGTAACTCCGCCTCTTTCCGCCAGATATTTTACAGCTTCCGGAAAAGTAAAGTTTTCATATTCCATAACAAATGTATATACATTTCCACTGACTCCACAGCCAAAACAATGGTACATCTGTTTATTTCCACTTACAGAAAAAGAAGGGGATTTCTCACTATGAAAGGGACAAAGTCCCATATAGTTTGCCCCTGTTTTTTTTAGTTTCACGTATGTGGAGATTACATTAACAATATCATTTCTCTGCCTTACTTCCTCAATTACTTCCTCTGGATAAAACATGTCTGTCCATCTCCTTATTTCCAAACCTTTGGAACAAACCACTCCATATATTTGTTGATTGCATAATTGTCGGTCATTCCTGCTACATAATCACATACTGCCTGTTCTATGGATTCTGTTCCATCTTCAATCATACGTCCATACTCTTCTGATAATTCTTTTGGATGTTCCAAACAATACTGATATAGGCGTTTTACCATTTCAATAGCTTTCTTATCCTGGCCTTTTGCTAATGGATTAGTATACACCAATTGAAACAAATAGCCTCTCAGTCCATACATGGCATTCTGCACTTCTTTGGACATCCGGATCTGTGAAATATTCTGGCTATTACGAATTACATCATGAATTAGTGTATCCAATCTCTCCCCTTTTGAAACACCAAGCACATCCCCATATTTTTGTGGAATATCCTGCTCTATCATAATACCTGCCCGTACTGCATCTTCAATATCATGGTTAATATAAGCAATTTTATCTGCCAACCTTACAATCTGTCCTTCCATCGTTTCAGGTCTTCCAACGGTCTGATGATTGAGAATGCCATCTCTAACTTCCCATGTCAAATTCAATCCCAAACCATGATTTTCTAATATTTCTACCACTCGCAAACTCTGCTTATGATGTGCAAAGCCTTGAGGACAAATCTCCTGTAATGCTTTCTCTCCTGCATGTCCAAAAGGTGTATGCCCTAAATCATGCCCAAGAGCAACTGCTTCGGTTAAATCCTCATTTAAAGACAAAGCTTTTGCTATCGTTCTTGCAATCTGTGACACTTCCAACGTATGAGTTAGTCTAGTTCTGTAATGATCACCTTCTGGTGCCAAAAACACTTGTGTCTTGTGCTTCATCCGGCGAAAAGCTTTGCAATGTAAAATTCTATCTCTATCTCTTTGATATTCTGTCCTTACATCACACTTAACTTCTTCTCGTTCTCTTCCTTTACTCTCATCACTGTATGATGCATAGGCACTTAAATAATCATGTTCTCTCTTCTCTAGTTCTTCCCGAATCATTCTATTATATTCCAACTATATCACCCTCTGTTTTGCCTCACGAATGACCTATTATGGAATGTATATCGACATATTTCTAAAAAAATATTAGTATTTCTACATACATTATGGAAACCGCTCAAAAAACGTGTAACAGTTCAGCCAAGGGCTGACCTGTTACGGAATTGGGCAAGCTTTGCATGTAAATTGCCCAATTTCAATCCTGTTTTAGTCTTTTTTACGGTCTGCACAGTAAAGTGTGCAGACCTACCTGAACTGTTACAAAACACCCATGCCTTGTAAACTGCGGCATCACCATAAATATATTCGCATGGGTGTTTCGTAAACAAGGATGCACACAAGTGCAAAAACAGCACTTGGTGCTTTACTA
>JAAVHR010000078.1 GCA_014799595.1 Clostridiales bacterium
TTCGTAATCAGGCAGAAGGTTGGCAGGAAGATGGTAGAGCTGAAATTGCCCCCATTTTGGAGACGAATTGGGGCAGAAATGTTATTCAGCATAGTCCGGATTTTGAAAAGATATATGACTTCTTAGATAAAGAGGAAGTCACAAGAGTAGAAACGGTTGATATGATTTCAAGGGTTGAAGCATTGCATTCGTTCCATGGAATTATTAACCGTACTCGTAGAAAAGATATTGAGGATTTCTGTATTCGTAGAAATCTTACCGTTAAGGTGCCGTTTAATGCTCTGCAAAGAGATTTATATGATGCCTTAATGGAGTTTAAAGAAACTGCACTTACAATGCTGCATGGTAGCAGAAGTTCAAAGCTCAAGGAAAGGTATAAGAAGTGGACTGGGAATAGCTTTGAGGATAAAGATTTGATTTCATTTGGGCTGGTAAATGAACAGGGAGAATTAACAAATGCAGGGGCATTACTTGCTGATGAAAGTCCAATTCTTTGTTCGAGATTATTTTGTACAAGGTGGAATGGATTGAACAAAAGTGGTGGTGCAGATGATGCATAGTATTCAGGTAGTGTTATTTTTCTGATTGAAAATGGAGAAGCGTTTATCAAACGTAATTGCAAAATGAAATGGCGTAAGACTGCAAATTCAAGAGAGGAGATGCCGGAGTATGTAGAGCGAAGCTATCACGAGGCACTTGTAAATGCTTTGGCACACCGCGACTATCTGGTCAATGGCAGTGAAGTCCATATTGACATATATGATGACAGAATGGAAATCTATTCTCCGGGAGGAATGCCGGATGGTTCTATGATTTAGGACAGAGACCCGCTTACGGTACCTTCAACCAGAAGAAATCCGATACTTGCGGATGTATTCAATAGGCTCAGTTATATGGAGCGAAAAGGTAGCGAATTTGGAAAGATTATCAGTAGATATGAATTTCAAATCAACTATAATGAGAGTAAAAAACCGTTATTCCGTTCAGACAGATATTAGTTTATGGTGTTAGTATATAACAGTAGACACGAAAAGTTGAACGTCTTATAATAATTATCAGAAAGAAAAGGAGTTGTTCAACATGGCAAAAAACCAAAAGAAGACACACCAGAATTTAAGCAATAAATTGTGGATCTGTACAATACCCGGAACTATTCTTTCCCACTGTTATCAAGTGAATATGGCGTGGCAAAATCAACTATCTCAGGCTGGGTAAAGGCACTAACCCCAGTACAGGTTTCGGATACGGAAACTATTTCCATGAAAGACTATAAAGCACTTCAAAAGAAAATATGGGAATTAGAGATTGAGAATGAAATATTAAAAAAAGCTACTGCCATATTCGCCAAAGAACGATAACTGAATACGTGTCTTTTATCCGGGAACATCTGCAGTCATACACTGTCAGGCAGATGTGTAAAGCTTTGAAATTTCCAAGAAGTACCTATTACAAAGCTTTGTTAAGAAAACCTTCAAATAGGGAACAGGAGTATGAAACATTTGGTGAAAAAGTTATGGAATACTACCTTGACAGCAAAAAGAGATATGGGGCTGTCAAGCTATGCAAAACTCTTAATGACAATGGAATCCCATGTAGTGTGAAACGAGTTCAAAGGCATATGAAACGTTTAGGAATACATTCCATAGTTGTCCGTAAATATAAATACAATACAAACCAAGGCAGTGTACAGGACAAACGCATGAATGAACAATTTGTAAACAAATCGCTTCTGTGAGCATTTTTTTTGCATGTTATTTTGATTATATTAGTTTTTTATTCCAAAAACGCCTCAAAAAACATTTAATTTGATATTTGTTTACAGAATGTTCACAGTTTATTTACTCATGCGTTTGTCCTGAGGCAGTGTACCCGATGATAAAGAGAATATACTGAAACGGGATTTTACAACTACAACCATCAATGAAAAATGGGTAACAGATATTACATATATCCATGTTATAAACGAGGGCTGCACCTATCTTGCTTCCGTAATGGATCTTCATGACCGTAAGATCATCGGATGGTCATATGGCAAAAATATAGATGCCGGATTAGCGTTACAGGCTGTAAAAACGCAGTACTAAATGTAAAAGATACAGAAGGGATCATTCTTCACAGTGATCCAGGGAGCCAATATACAAGCCGGTTATTTGAGGACTATATGACAGAACATAAAATGAAACACTCATTCAGCAGGAAAGGAAATCCTTATGATAATGTGTGTATAGAGTCATTTCATTCGGTGATGAAAAAGGAAGAGATATACCTTCATGAATACCAAAACTTTGAAGAGACAAAAACAGCCATCTTTGAGTATATCGAATCCTGGTATAACCGTAAAAGAATTCATAGTGCACTTGGATATAAGACTCCCCAACAGGTTGAGGATGAAGCTGTTCAGGTTGTATGAAAAATGTTCGACTTTTTGTGTCCAATGTATTGACATAAGTCCAAATATTTTGAGGCATATAACTGTGGATGGAATGATGGGTATTTATTAAAAGTATTAAAGACTCTGGATATAAAAAAATATGAGATTGGTTGAAAATATGTTTTCCAAAATCTGGGTGCGTTTACCGTGGGGTTCCAATAAATAAAATTGACACATATCAGAAAGATCTTTTCGCAAAATGCAAGCTTATTTGGTCTGCGTATATGCCAATTGTTGGTATTGAGGCTTATCAAGAAAAGCAATTTATCATTCTTTGGTGTCCAGGTGGTGATAACAGACCATATTCTTCACTGAAGACTATGGCAAGGGATAACAAGGAACGTATTCATTATATCCGTAAGGCGTCAAATATGGTAGAACCATCAGATGATGAAGAAAAGGATTTGTTTAATCTTGCTAATAGAGTACCATTTGATGATAGAGTGAATCATCAGGCAGAGATGTCGGATTTGAATATAACACTTATACAAAATTATCTGAAAGAAGTTAAGAGTTCTCTGTATGAGAAGTCAAAACCCAGGGATTATGTAGAAGTGTGTAGAGATATGAATATCATTAGTAATCTTCCTGAGTATGTGAAACCAAAGAATGTCGGATTGATGTTTTTCGGTATGGATCCGGATAAATTCTTTCCGTATACGCAAATTGATGTTGTTCAGTTTCCAGAGGGATTAGGTGGTAACAATATTATCGAAAATACATTTAAAGGACTGATACATCAGCAGCTTAGGGATGCTCTTCGATTTGTTAAAAATACGATTATTACGGAAAAGGTTGTTAAGCATCCGGATAGAGCAGAAGCAGATCGTTTCTTTAATTATCCATATGCAGCGATAGAAGAAGCTTTATCCAATGCAGTATATCATCGTGCATATGATGTTCGAGAACTGATAGAGGTGCGTATTGAACGTGACAGAATAGAGATTGTAAGTTTTCCTGGGCCAGATCGTTCAGTGACACCACAGGAAGGCTTGAAAAATTATCGTGTATCAAATCGTAGATACAGAAATCGTCGAATTGGCGATTTCTTGAAAGAATTACATTTGACAGAAGGTAGGAATACAGGATTTAAGAAAATCTTGAATGCACTTGAGGCAAATGGTTCACCAAAACCGGAATTTGAGACGGATGCAGACCATAGTTATTTTATATCGAGGTTGTTTGTGCATGAGGGGTTTTTGAAAGAAGAGAATGAGAAGGAAAGAGTGTTAACCCCATCAATGAAGGAAGTTTCAAACTTCAATCAAAAGAATGAGCGAAGTTTGAGCAAAGTTTTGAGCGTAGTTTTATCAAAAAAGGATTATAGTAAAGTAGAGAAGTTAATTGCATATATCGAAAAAAATGGAGCAATTACTCGAAAAGAAGCAAAGAATATATGTAATAAGTCTTCTGCAACAGTGCGTAGATATTTAAAGAAGATAGTTGATAGTGGATATGTAGAAATGCAAGGAAGTACGAATAATGTGATTTATAGAGTATGTAATAAGACGAAAAAATGATTATAATTGAATGGAGAGGTTTTGGAATATTCTACATACAGGATTTAAATGAACCAGTAAGAAGAATTTATGTACAGAATCGGAAAGATATATATTAGCTGCTATCAGATGAATTTTACATGCAAAACTTTGTTTTGGGCTGAATAATAGTTATATTGTAAGTTAATTGAAAAAATAATTCTAAATGATTGAACAGCTCAAAATTGCAAAAAATATGAGGAACAAAAGATTGATGATTGATAACAAAAAAATCCAAAGTTGGTATGAAAAGAATAAAGAGTTTGAAAAAAATATAGAAGAAGTAAACAAAAAGATTAGTCTGTGGTTGTCTGATACAACAGAAGAACAGAAACAGATATTATTTAAATTGTTTTTGAATAGTCGTTTTTATGGAAAAAAAAATATTTTTTCTCGTTTTAGGACATGGTATGAACAGATAAAAGATGCTGGTTATAATATTTATACAGCTATAGAGTCTCAAAAGTATAGGCATAATAGTTCACATATGTTTTTGTATGAATTTACTTTAGCGGTGGATGTATCGGAAGATGATATCAAACATTCATTGAAATATATGTCAGTAGATGAAGTTAAATATGTAGATAATATTATAATGATGGATGATATTATTGGAACGGGAAAAACTGTAATAGATTTTTTCAACAGCATTTTAGAATATTTAAGTGGTAAAACAGTTTATTTATGGGTTTTGTGTTGTACAGAAGAAGCGCTTTATAAGTTGAAAGAATATGAGAGTGGAATAGATTTTAAATTAGAAATAAAATATGACAGAATAGAAAAAAAGGCTTTTTGTAAAGACTATGTTTTTAATGAAGGAGAAATTGAACACAAAAAAGAAGTGATTGAGAATTTTGAAAAAAATTTATGGAAAAAAAGAAGAAAAAATAAGGATGAATTTATTTTGGGAAAAGATGATTCACAGTGTTTAGTGTCATTTTATAATGATACACCTAATAATACTTTAAGTTCTTTCTGGTATGAAGATGAAAAAAGACAAGCGATTTTTAAAAGAAAAATTAAGAAAAAAAATAAGTCGACACGATTAAATTCCAAGAAAAGAAAAAGACGGGAAGAAAATTACAAAGCAAAGGAAAATGGTTATGTATAAAAGAAATAGAGTAGATGATTCATATTGCGAGCAATTAAAAATAAATGCAATTAAAAGATATATTGCATTAAAAGGAAATGGATTTGATTATGGGGAATTAGCTGAGCATATGGGGATGACGTATAAGCAATTACAAAGATATATTCAAAGATTAATTGAAGGGGAAGAAATTATATTTGAAGATGGAGTTATAGTTTTAAAAGAAAAGGAAAAGAATGTAAGAAACTTGGTGCAAATAGAGAAGAGATATGATAGAATAATAGAAGCTCAAGAATACATACCAAGTAAATTTAGTAAAAAATTTAAAGGATATGTATTTAAGGAGGGATACTGATAGTTTGCTAGATTGGAACAGAGAGTTCTCGGTTCACATAAGTGGAAAGTCACTTAGACAGCTAACGTTGCAATAAAAAGCAATTGCAACGTTAGCTGTAGATGAAAAAAAGCATTCATCTACAGCATATTTCAATAAGAGTGTATGAAGTTAACAATTATTATAGGTAGCAAACTATCAGATTAATTAATTATGATAAGAATTGATTTGGAAAAATATAAAGAATTTCTTAGTAAAAAAAATATTAAGAAAAAGAATAAAGAATTGCTTATACAGTATGCAGAACGACTTACAAACAATAATTTACCGATTATTTGGGATATCCGTCATTTTTCGATAATTACGGATATCCCTTATAAAAGGATATTAAGTTATATATATGAAACAGAAAAGTTTTATCATGAGATTGATATTCCTAAAAAAAGAGGCGGAGTTAGAACATTAGAAATCCCTTCATTAGAACTGAAAACTTTACAAAGAGATATTTTGCATGAGTTGCTAGAATGTATAAATACATCAGAACAAGCATATGGATTTTTAAAAGGGAAATCTATAGTTGATAATGCAAGGCAGCATGTAGGTAAAAGATACATTTTAGGAATTGATATAGAAAATTTTTTTGCAACAATAAATGTTGATAGAATTTTTAAAATTTTTTACTATTATGGATATACAAAAGAGGTCTCGTTCATGTTATCAAGGATTGTTTGCAAAGATGGATATTTGCCACAGGGAGCACCAACAAGTCCATATTTGTCAAATATAGTATGTAGGAAATTAGATAGAAGACTTTTAGGAGTAGCAAAAAAGTATGGAGCTACATATACAAGATATGCGGATGATATTACATTTTCTGGAGAAATACATCCTGATGTTTATGTAGATTTAATAAAAAAAATAATTGTTGAAGAAGGATTTTGCATAAATAGTAATAAAACTAGAATTCTTGGAAATAATCAGAGACAAGAAGTAACAGGTATAATTGTTAATAAAAAAGTTAAAGTGAACAAAAAATATAAAGAGTATTTACGTCAACAGATTTATTATTGTAATAAGTATGGGATTGATAGTCATTTGGAGAAAATAGGAAATAATGTAACTGGTTTTAAGGAACATATGTATGGGATTGCAAATTTTATAAAAATGGTTGAACCAGATGAAGGAGAAAAATGGATTAATAAATTGAATGAAATTAGTTGGTATTATTAGATTGTATGTAATATTGTTTTTACTTTTTTCTTAATTGTATAACAGAAGAAATAGATTACAGTCAAGTAGTTTCAAACTTGCAATTTGAATATTCCAGTCTTTGTGTCCATGCTGTCCAGTGATCAGGAAACCGATTGGTATTATCCAGAATACAAGAAATTTCACCAATATAAAGCCGGCTAACGCCCCGTAAAGCGGATCTGGGCTTGACATTGGTTTAATTTCTTATAAATAATAGTTAAGCCAATTAAAGGAGGTTTCCGTATCTGGAATGTAGGTTTCTGTTGCTTCGGAATCACAGTTTCTTAACGCAAGAATATTCATGCAATTACCAATGTAGGTATTTGTATATTTGTAGAAAATGCAAAGGGAAACGGGTTAGATATATTGAAATATATCATGTTCACTTTTGTGGATTTATAGATGCTGTTGATTGTTTAAAGTTTTCCTTGCAAATCCGTAAGTATCCTTTATAATGAAATGTAGGTGAAAAAAATCAAAATTGTACTTGTAAGCCACTCGTACCACGAGAATGATAAAAATTCATTCTGGTACTACTTTGGTACTATTTTGAAGAAGAAAAGAATCAATGATAGCGAAAATTATAAAATCTTTAACAAATATGTTAAAGTGATGGGCGTGAAAGAAAGATTAAGACTTAGAATTCTGCGAGTTCGAATAATGGACATTTGGCTCTGAAATTCTTATTTTATAAGGGTTTCAGAGATTTCTCTTTGTTCTGTGAGATTGAAATGAGATTAGGCTTTTAGGTGCTGTCCATATATTCCACAAGAACAAATTTGATTGAAATTCCTGTCAAATTGTGTAGAATCAAGCGAAAATAAAAAAGCCTATCCTACCCAAAGTTCAGAAAGAACCTATTGGCGTAGGGGATAGCCAATTTACCTTTTATGGTGATTGTCAAGGTAGGATAAAGCCGCAAATATAACTAACAGCAACGTCAAAATTTCTAAGAACCTGTTTAGCATCTTTACAAATGATAAAATGTGATATTATAACAAAAAAACAAAAATGAAGAATCCTCATGAGAAAAAGCTATCCAAATGATATTACCGGAAAACAATTTGAACAAATTCGTATGGACTTATCGAATGCAACAAAAACAACTCATCCAAAAACGTATGACTTGTATGATATTTTTTGTGCTGTCCTATAATTACTTAAGGAGGGCTGTTTCTGGCGTGCCATTCCACATGATTTCCCGAAATAACAAAACGTAAGATACCACTACGCTCTTTGTGCAGCAAGGGAGAACCTTTTGCTATCATGAATGCTGGGAGAAGTTTTATGTGTCTTGTATGGCAGAAAAAGTGACTGATAGTAAAAGAATAAGAGGTATCCAAAAAGATGTTATGTGCCTTTCCAGATACCTCTTTCATAAGTTTTGATACTACGAATTACCCGTTTACCTGATACATTTTTCGTAATTATAAAACAGAATATATGCTCTATACTGCTAAGCCGTGTATTGTAATTAAGTTATTAAACATAAAATGTTATATTTTTAATTGGAACTGTCTTACTAATTGTTCCAAAGTTTCAGATTGTGCAGATAATTCTTCGCTTGTGGCTGATGTTTCCTGAGCGGCAGCCGAATTATTTTGTATTACTTCGGAAATCTGTTCTACACCCTCTTCTAACTGTCTCATAGCTTCTGCCTGGGAAACGGATAAATCGCTAATTTCCTTTGTAGAGGAAGCCAGCATCTTAATGCCATTAATAACAGATTCAATTGCTGTAGTAGCCTTTGCTGTGATTTCGTTTCCGGTTTCTATCTCTGAAATAGAATTTTCAATTAATTGCTTTGTATTCACTGCTGAATTGGCACTGTCTGATGCCAGTTTGGCGATCTGATCCGCTACAACGGCAAACCCTTTTCCGGCTTCCCCGGCTCTTGCGGCTTCGATGGAAGCATTCAGTGACAAAAGGTTTGTCTGGGAAGCGATGTCTTCAATTTCAGCGATAATATTTGCAATTTGCTTGGAGGTATCGTTGATACATTCCATTGCAGAATTTAATTGCTTGATGTCTTCATTGCTCTTTTCAGCTGCCTGCTCATATTCCTGTGCACTTATGTAAGACTGATTTGCTTTTTCAGAACTGATGACGACTGTTTCCGTGATGTTCTGGATGGTCGCTGTTAGTTCCTCTACGGAGGCCGCCTGATCGGTTGCCCCTTCGGCTAAGGACTGTGCACTTTCAGCCATCTGGCTGGCACCTAAAGCAACCTGTTCGGATGCTTCATTGATATTGCCTATGGTGTCGCTTAAAGAATTGGTAATGGTGGAAATGGCACTATCCAAGGCAACAAAGTCACCTTTGAAATCTGCCTCGGTAGCTACGTTAAAATTCCCGGCTGCAACACTACTGAGTACTCTGTCAAGATCACTAATGTATGACTTTAACATTTCAATTGCTTCTTTGAAGGAGTCTGTCATATCACCGATCTCATCCGGATACAGCTTCTCGATCACAATATTTTTCAAATCACCTTGTGAAAGTTTAGCAGATGCGTCTTTCACTTTAATAATAGGATCCGCAAATAGCTTTGCGACAAATCCGGCGATTTTCATAGAAATAATAATGGCAATAATTACCACAATGATCATAATGCCTGCAATTATATAAGTCTGAATCTGCAGTCTTTTGGATACATTGTTACCCATGGTCTTGTTCAGGTCAATTAGGCTCTCCACCGCATTGGTAAGTTCAGTTAATACGGGCTTTCCCTGATCAACCATCATATTGTAAGCCTCTTCATCATGTCCCTCTAATGCATGTTGTACCACCTGGCTGTAGATTTCACGATATTGCGAAAGTGTGCTTTCAATAGTGTCAAGATAAGCGACTTCCTTTTCTGTGTTACAGTGTTCCTTCATAGTGGTATAGGCTTCATTTGTGAGCGTCTTGGCTTCTTCCAGTTGTTGGGTGGCTGCCTGCATATTTTCCTCATCATCGAAAATAATTATCTCCCTTATAATAGTAGGTTCTTTATTCAGGTAGGTGCTGAAGGTCCCGATTTCACCCTGTGAAAACCCATTATTTACTAAAGCCGCACTAGACTGGATGTTGTTATAGAACAGAAAAACCAGACCAAAGACGCCTGAAATACTTGCTATGATTACAACTAATGTAAAGCAGTATTTTAACTTCTTTTCCACTTTCATATATTTTACTTTATCTAACATAAAATCTCCTATTCTCTCATTTAGAAATGAGTAAATAATTTTTAATTTTTGCTTTTTGTTTGTGAATAGCTTAAATACAATACAATATTCTAATGTCAAGGTTCGGGGATTAAACCAGCCTGATATATTGATATTTTGTATCATAGGCAGACTAATTACAATTTAACAGGATTATAGCATTTTTTGAGAATAATTACAACTATATTGGAAATAAAACTTCAATTAGTCTTTTGGACATAACCCTTAAAATTTGCTGTCATAAAAGGGGATTTCCCATATTATTTGTAATGAAGATAGGAGTAATCGAAATGATGCAGATTTGTTGTGAAGAGAAAGAACAAGTTTAGGAAGCTGTTCGCACTGGAACTATGGATGCCGCTGAAATGGCGATTCCTAACCTCGTTAATGACATTCTTCTTACTATAGAAAAGGCAAAATTTATTAAAACCTTTGGCTTTTGCCTTAGAAACTGTTTAGTATCCTTTAGTATAAAAATAATTCTAACAGAATAATGATAATACCAATTTTACCTCTAATCAAGATTAACCATCATTACAGATAAGCCGATTGCGTTGTAGCGTTGTTAATTTATTGTGTGTCCTAGAATTATCCTTTAGAACGTGAAACACATATTTCCTTTCTTATCAATATGGGGTTTACAGCAGTAGCAACAGGAAACAGGGTGGGGCATGAAAGTGCATCTCATTTCCTTCATGCGTTTATTCCCGCGAAGCAACGAGCCAAGTGCGAGCTTGCTCACATTTGGCGACTGCCGCGAGGGTCAAATACCCCGCCCCTTGGGGCGAACTTGCTAAAAAGAAGCTAGGTCATGCCCCGTAGCTTGCTGCGGGGTATTTGACTCTGGAAAAAAATAGGGGAAAAGGCTCCTTTAGGAACTGAAAGAAATAGGAAAAAGAAGAGTGACCAGGCATCCATATCCATGTCATCCAGAAACAGAAAAACCGAAAGTGAGAAGACGAAGAGGCAAAAGCCGTTAGGAAAAAAGAATGTTTTGCAAAAATTAGAAATAAAATACAACAAAGAATAGAAAAGGGTGTGATTATATGGCAGTAGTAAAGAATGTATTACCAAAAAAGTATAAGAATGAAGAGGAGAGAAAACGGGAATTAAAAAGAGTATATGTTAATATTCAAAGGGTAATGTATATGGAAAAACGTTATACAAATAGTAAGTAAAAGGAGTTATATATATGGAAGCCATATATGCCAGACAATCGCTAGACATAAAAGATAGTCTTTCTATTGAAACACAAATTGAATTTTGCAAAAAACATTGTATTGGAATTGCAGAACCTCTTGTCTATAGAGATAAGGGGTTCAGTGGAAAAAATACAAAAAGACCAGCTTTTCAGGAAATGCTGACAGATATTAAGGAAGGGAAAATAGAAAGAGTAATCATATACAAATTGGATCGGTTAAGCAGATCAATTATTGATTTCTCAGAGATATGGCGAATTTTTGAGCAGGAAAAGGTAAGTCTTTTATCTGCAACACAAAATTTTGATACAAGCACTCCAATGGGAAGGGCAATGCTCTTTATTGTTATGATTTTTGCAGAAATGGAGCGGGAGACCATAGCAGAGAGAGTGAAAGATAACTACTATAGCAGAATAAAGGATGGACGGTGGCCAGGAGGACCAGCTCCTTATGGGTATAAGAATGGAAGAATGACAGATAGCCAGAGAAGAAAGGTACCAACTTTGGAATGTGATAAAAATATGGCTGTTGTGAAAGAAATATATGAAAGATATGCGAATACAGATATTTCACTAGGGAAGATGGCAAAATGGCTGAATTCCAGAGGGATACCATGTATAAGAAGTAAAACATGGGGAAGTGTAAGTCTGGCTAAATTACTACATAATCCTGTGTATGTGAAGGCAGACTATGAGGTATATTGTTACATAAAATCTTTTGGAATACAGATAGAAAATCCTGTGGATGAATTTACAGGACAAAGAGCAGGAATGCTTCTGGGAAAGCGTGGGACACTCGCTGGTGGTGCCAACAGAGAATATAAAAACTATACAGATATGGTATTTGTTTTGGCAAATTGGGAAGGTGTTATTTTACCTGAAGTCTGGCTGGAAGCAAATTACAAGCTTGATGGTAACAAACAGATTGGAAATAATGGAAAAGGCACTATTACTTGGCTTACAGGACTTTTAAAGTGTGGAGAGTGTGGTTATGCAATACGGCTGGGAACAAGTAAGATGAAAGAACAAAGAGCATTATATTGCAGTGGTAAGCATATCAGACAAAATGCATGTGAAAATTATATTTCCCTGCGTTTGGGAGAGGTGGAAGAACAGGTGGAACGGGAACTGGAACGGGTAATAGAGAGCTGTCAGGGAGAAAGCATAGAATTTCAACCGGAGTTATCTAATGCAGATAAAATTGAATTAGAGAAAACAGAAAATGCCATAGAGAATCTAATAACAACAATAAAAGAGAGAGAAGCGGATAACACCCTTATTTCTTATATTAATAAGGAAATACAGAAATTGGATCAAAAGAAAAAGGAAATATTAAAAAGGATGCCTTCAAAAATTCCAAAAAAGATCATAATCCCCAAATTAAATTTCAGGGAATTAAATTTCCAAGAGAAACATCTTGTTGTTGCAAGCTATATAAATCGAGTGATTTTATCAGAAGATGAGATAAGAATTGAATGGAAAGTGTAGAAAGAGCAGTAGTTTGCAAACGCAGGATTCCTTTTGAGATTTCTTCTCCAGAGGCTGAGCGGACAGAAGATGTGATAGGGGAATTTGAGGAGAAATAAATCCAATATTTAGATACAAACTTCTACTGGATATTGCATGTTCATTCTATAACTANTGTGGATAGCCTTGACTGGAAGAATTATGGAATCGAAAATATGGTATCAACAGTTTTAAACCACAAAGCATTAGGGAATGGTTCCATCATTTTGATGCATAATGGTGCAAAGTATACAAAGGATGCCTTACCATCTATTATTGAAGGATTGCAGAAAAAGGGATATGAGCTTGTTCCAATATCACAATTGATATATACTGGAGACTATGAGATGGATCATGAAGGAAGACAGCATCCAATTGGAAATGCAGTAAAAAATGCAACAGGAAGTGCAAGTTCAAAAAAGAAAGATGTAAAGGATGCTGCTATGCATTGAGTATTATATTTGTTAAATAGCAGATAGTCGGAAATACGATGTTTGGAATATAAGAACAGAACAAAAAGATAGTTATGTAATGTATAAGTTAAGTAACTATCTTTTTGTATATTTTTAATGAAAATATTTCTAAAATGTGTTACTGATATATATTTACCACATTTTGGATATATGGTTAAAACTTCATTTCAATTAGAGAATGAAATAGACAAATTTAAAGGAATGAAAAAGTTTAAAATAAAAACCATTTATGTATTGGAATATAAAAATAATGTTGCAAGTAAATAAAGCTCCAAATATTACAAAAGTATTAAATTTAACGAGGTGAAATTACAAAATTATGTTGAACAATTGGTAAAAAAGTAGTATAATAATACATACAGTATAGAAAAAATAAACAAATTGCCGAAAAGGAGGATGTGAAATGGTATTTCATAAGATTCAGAAAGCCATTGCAGTGTCTGTTATAGCAAGCTTGGTTGCTACAAGCACACCAAGTGCCAGTTATACTAAGATTTTAGAAGCAAATGCAAAGGCGACTGATAGTAAGCAAGTAGTTTTAGCAGGAAATGCAGATGTTTCAGAAAATGATGAAGGTGTATTTAAGGTGACTATGGATGACACAGGATATATCACTGCTGATAATGAATATGCAGCAACTGTGGATACTCCATTTTCATGGGATAACGTAAATATGTATTTTGTTATCACAGACCGTTTTTATAATGGTGATAAGACAAACGACCATGCTTATGAGCGTTCCACCAGAGAAAAGGGAGCAGATAAGTATGAAAACCGTATTGGTACATTCCATGGTGGTGATTTAAAGGGAATGACTGAAAAGATTGAAGAAGGATATTTTGATGAGTTAGGAACCAATGCTATTTGGATTACTGCCCCTTATGAACAGATTCATGGTGCTTTATGTTCGGATAAATTTAAACATTATGCATATCATGGTTATTACACTTTGGATTATACCAATGTGGATGGAAATATGGGAACAGCAGAAGACTTAGAAAAATTTATTGATACTGCACATACACATGGTATTCGTGTTGTATTTGATATTGTAATGAACCATGCAGGTTATGCAGATGCTTATACTGCTAATGAATATGGATTTGGTAAGCTGGCAAGTAATTGGGAGGAGATTTACTATGAATGGGATGAATCACAGTATCAATGGTACAACGATTATGAAGGAGAAGCTGCATCAAAAGGTTCTCAAGGCATGATGGTTGCAGATGGTGACTGGGTTTCAAATTGGTGGGGACCTTCTTGGATTAGAGCACTTGGAAACAGGTTAAGTGGTTATCAAGGGGAAGAAGGTTCCGGTGTGGAGACTTGTTTGGATGGACTTCCTGATTTTAAGACAGAGACAACTAATGATCCGGGAATTCCTTCTATATTAAAGAACAAATGGACAAAGGAAGGAAATTATGACGATAAGGTTGCAATGACCAATTCCTCTTTACAGGCAGCAGGCTTGAGTAAAAGTGTAACAGGTTATATTGCATCTTGGTTAAGCGAATGGGTACGTGAGTATGGTGTGGATGGTTTCCGCTGTGATACTGCAAAGCATGTTAATGTATCCGAATGGGTAAAACTAAAGAATGCATGTAAGGTGGCATTAAATGATTGGAGGAAGAATAATCCTGATAAGCCAGGGGCACAATGGAAAGATGATTTCTGGATGACAGGTGAACATTGGGATCATGGTGTTGGTAAGGATAGTTACTATACATCAGGAGCATTTGATTCCATGATTAACTTTTCGTATAAAGGAAATGAAAGTAAAAGTGGTTCCGGATTGGAAACAACATATTCTTCGTATGCATCACAAATTAACAGTGATCCAAGTTTTAATGTATTAAGTTATATTTCTTCTCATGATACCAGCTTAGGTGCAAGAAGTGCAAATGCCGGAACTGCTTTATTACTAACACCAGGGGGAGTGCAGACTTATTATGGTGATGAGTCAGGAAGACAATCCGGTGGAGGTTCTGGTGACCAGCCAACTCGTTCTCATATGAATTGGAGCAGTATGGATGAAAAAATCTTATCAAACTGGCAGAAAGTTGGACGTTTTAGAAGAAATCACATTGCAGTAGGAGCAGGTCAGCATAAAAAGATTGCAGATTCTCCATATACTTTTAGCAGAACTTATACTGGAAAAGCTACAGTTGGTTCAGAGACTAAGACAGATTATGAAGATAAAGTAGTGGTATGTTTACCAGGCAGTGCAGGTACCAATGATGTATCTGTTGGAACAATCTTTGAAGATGGGGCTACTGTAGTAGATGAATATTCAGGTGAAGAATATACAGTAAGTGGCGGAAAAGTAGAGGGCGTGAAATGCGACAGCAATGGAGTAATTTTACTTGCAGAGCCTGCAGTAAGCACACCAAAAGCAAAGATTATGAGTTCTGTATCAAAAGGTACAGAATCTGCTGGTGTATATAATACAGACAGTTTGACACTTAAATTATCCACACAGAATGTAAAAGATGCAAGTTATCAGATTAATGATTGTGAACCAGTAGCATTTACAGAATCAACAGAGGTAACAATTGGAGAAGACACTGCATACGAAGAAAAGACAGTTATTAAGATTCAGGGAACTTCTGAACTTGATGGAGAAGCAGTTTCAAAAGAATTTACATATACCCGTGGTAAGGAACCGGTAATTGGGGCAGCAACAGAAGGATTTTCTTTACGAGTGAAGAAATCAGACTTTACTGCAGCACCAAATATTTGGATTTGGTCTGGAGTGACAAATTATTGTACAAATGAATGGCCTGGTGACCTATTAACAGAAGATGGTGATTATTATGTGTATAACAATGCACAAATCACAGGCTCTGCAAATTTTATTATTAGTCAGGGAAACTATAGAAATACACAGGAAGGTGAAACAGAACTTTCTGCAAATGGTTCGGTTTTGTTTGATAAGAGTTCAAACTCTGTTGAAGAATATCTTGTAGCAACAGGAGAGCCTTGCAAGGTAACAGTAGAATATTTGAATGGTTCTGGAGAAGTAATTAAAACCATTACTCGTGTAGGTGCAGAAGGAGATACCTATAAAGTATATGCACCAGAAAGCTTATCGACTGTACCAGGATCTAAGCTGGCAGATGGAGAAGATTCTACTGCAACAGGAACTTTCTCACCAGAAGGAAAAACAATTCAATTTAAGTATAGTGTAAATGGAGAAGTTGTAAAAACAGACCCACCAACACCAACATCAGATACGAAGGAGACAGAAGCACCAACACCAACATCAGATACAAAGGAGACAGAAGCACCAACACCAACATCAGATACAAAGGCAACACAGGTGCCACCAACACAGGTACCACCAACAAAAGTACCACCAACAAACATTCCAGCAGACAAGACACCAGTACCATCGACACCAACACCGGAAGAAGAATTTGTTGTAACATTGAAGGCAAGTAAGAAATCTGTAGTAGCAGGTAAGACAGTGAAACTTACAGCAGGTGTAACTGGTGGAAATGGAAATTATACATATAAGTTTGTTGCAGAAAAAGGATCTAGTTCTTCTACTATCCGTGCTTTTGCAAAAACACCAAGCTTTAACTGGAAACCTACAAAGGCTGGAACATATACTATTGTAGTATATGCAAAAGATACAGAAACAGGTAATATGACTACCGATGAAGTTACTGTTAAAGTAACAGCAGCACCTTTAACGATTACTCTTTTTAAAGTATTGAATTTAGGAAAATTAAAGGTACAGTTAAAAGCAAATGCCACAGGTGGAACTGGAACTTTGAAGTATAAATATACTTATACATATAAGGGTAAGACCAAGACTATTAAAAAATATTCTGGAACAAAGAGTTTAAAGAAGGTTATGAAAAAAGCTGGAACATATACTTTTAAAGTTTATGTAAAAGACAGTAAGAATAGTAAAATTATTAAGACAAAAACATTTAAGTTAAAAGTAAAGAAAAAATAAAATATTATATTTTACTACAAAAGATTTGTGAAGTAGCTGTATGAATGCATGCAATTTCATACAGCTATTTCACATCTTGTATGTTTTCTCTTAAGGGAGCCAGAAAGTGGGGTTATGATTATGAACAAGATTATTACAATTAGCAGACAGTATGGTAGTGGAGGACGTGAGGTTGGCAAAAAGCTTGCAGAGCATTTTGGAGTTCCATTTTATGACAATGAAATTATTTCCAGTGCTGCAAAAGAAAGTGGTTTTTCAGAAATTGCATTTCAGAGAGCAGAAGAAAAAGCAACCAATAGTTTTTTGTATTCGATTGCGATGGGAATGAGTGCTTATGGCAACATGGATATGGGATTTAGCACTATGTCGGTAGATGACCAGTTATTTCTGGCAGAAACAAAAGTCATTCGTAGATTTGCCCAGCAGGGAGCATGTGTAATCGTGGGAAGATGTGCGGATTATATATTGAAAGATACACCAAATGTAATAAATCTATTTATTCTTGCAAATATAGAAAGTCGTATAAAAAGAGCAATTGAAATATACGGATTAGAGAAACCAAAAGCAGAAGAAAATATTTTAAAGTTTGACAAACGTCGCTCAAATTATTATAGTTTCCATACAGGAAAGAAGTGGGGAGATTTAACCAATTATGATTTGTGCATACGTAGTGATTTGGGAGGTATTGAACATACAGTAGAGACAATAATCAAATATATCCAAGTGTAAAACAGGAAGCTATTTTTTGAAGAAAAATCAAGGAATAGCTTTTTTTAGTTGAAAAAATGATAAATTTGTTATATAGTTTTTATGGGATTATATTGCCACAAGGCAGAACGGAGGAAAAAATGAGTACAGTGAGAACAAGATTTGCACCAAGTCCTACAGGAAGAATGCATGTAGGAAATCTAAGAACTGCATTATATGCTTATTTGGTAGCAAAACATGAAAATGGAGATTTCTTATTAAGAATAGAGGATACAGACCAAGAACGATATGTAGAAGAGGCGTTGGATATTATATATCGTACCATGGAAAAGACGGGGCTAATTCATGATGAAGGTCCGGATAAGGATGGTGGAGTAGGACCTTATGTACAGAGTGAGAGACAGGAAAAAGGGATTTATTTGGAGTATGCGAAACAACTGATTGACAAAGGAGAGGCTTATTACTGTTTTTGTACACCAGAGAGACTAGCAGGTCTCTCTAACAAAGTTGGAGAAGAAGGTAATAAAGAAATTGTACAGTATGATAAACATTGTCTTAATTTGTCAAAAGAAGAAGTAGAAGAAAACCTGAAAAAGGGAATCCCTTATGTAATTCGTCAGAACAATCCAACAGAAGGAACAACAACTTTCCACGATGTTATTTATGGGGATATTACGGTAGATAATAGTGAATTAGATGATATGATTTTAATTAAGTCAGATGGATATCCAACTTATAATTTTGCTAATGTGGTAGATGATCATTTAATGGGAATTACTCACGTGGTTCGTGGTAATGAGTATCTATCTTCCTCTCCAAAGTATAATCGTTTATATGAGGCTTTTGGGTGGGAAGTACCAGAATATATTCATTGTCCATTAATTACAGATGAGGCACATAAAAAACTTAGCAAACGTTGTGGACATTCTTCTTTTGAAGATTTATTAGAACAAGGATTTTTAACAGAGGCAATTGTGAATTTTGTAGCTTTGCTTGGATGGAGTCCGGAAGAAGACAGAGAGATTTATTCTCTGGAAGAACTGGTAAAGGCATTTGACTATCATAGAATCAGTAAATCACCTGCTGTATTTGATATGGTAAAATTAAAATGGATGAATGGCGAATACATGAAGGCGATGGATGAAGACGTATTTTATGATATGGCATTACCATATATAAAAGAAGTGATTAAGAAAGATATGGACTTTAAAACGATTGCAAGTATGGTGAAAACCAGAATAGAGGTTTTTACAGATATAGCAGGACATATTGATTTTTTACAAGAAATGCCAGAATATGATGTAGCAATGTATACCCATAAAAAAATGAAAACAAATCCAGAGAATTCGCTTACTTTATTACAAGAAGTATTGCCAGTTTTGGAAGCACAGGAGGATTATTCTAATGATGCTTTATTCGCTTGCCTTTCTGCTTTTGGTAAAGAGAAAGAATACAAGACAGGGTTTGTTATGTGGCCAATTCGTACAGCCGTTTCTGGTAAACAGATGACTCCAGGGGGGGCTACAGAACTTATGGCACTTCTTGGAAAAGATGAGGCTATCCAGCGTATTAAAAATGCTATTACTAAATTAGCATAATACTTTGTTTTATAGAAGATATCCTTAGTGTACCAATACCTTGGCTTATAGTGTCTATGTGGTTGGTACACTTGTTTCGTATACATGTATAGAGGGTGCATAACGAAGGGATGGAATTAAGAAATGGTAAAGAAAGAGACAAAAATTACAAAGAATGCACCAAAATTTAATGAGGCACAGACCCAGGCGGTGGAACATAATAAGGGACCGATGATGGTACTAGCAGGACCAGGATCTGGTAAAACATTGGTAATTACCCATCGAACTAAGAATTTGATTGAAAAATATAAGGTAAATCCCAATAAAATTCTTGTAATTACTTTTACGAAAGCAGCAGCACAGGAGATGAAAGAGCGTTTCGGGAAACTTATGGGAAATCAGTATGTTCCTGTTCGTTTTGGAACCTTTCATGCTGTTTTTTTCTCTATATTAAAGCATGCATATAATTATACTGCTAATAATATTATTCGGGATAGTGAGAAAAAAAAGATACTTCAGGATATTGTAAATCATTTAGATTTAGACTTGGAAGATGTGAATGAATTTGTTAGTGATATGGAAAGTGAAATCAGTCTGGTAAAAGGAGAAATGATTTCCTTGGATCNTTNTTTTCCAGTGAACTGTGCTAAAGATGTGTTTCAGAAAATTTATCAAAAATATAATGAAAGTCTGCAAAGAAGAAATCTGATAGATTTTGATGATATGCTAGTATATTGTTATGAATTGTTATCTCAAAGACCTGATATATTGTCACTTTGGCAGCAACAGTTTTCATACATTTTAATTGATGAATTTCAGGATATAAATAAGGTGCAATATGATATTATCAAGATGCTGGCACAACCAGAAGATAATCTGTTTATAGTTGGAGATGATGATCAGTCTATTTATCGTTTTCGAGGTGCAAAACCTGATATTATGCTACAGTTTGAGAAAGTGTATCCAAACGCAAAAAAAGTTTTTTTAGATATAAATTACCGCTCTACAAAATGTATTGTGGAGACTGCTGCAATGGTGATTCGCAATAACAAAAAACGTTTTCCGAAAAATATTCGGACGAATAATCAACGTGGAACAGAAGTGGCAATTCGGGAATTTGAAAATGTGAAAAGAGAAAATGAGAAGGTAGTAGAATTGATTCGGGAATATCAGGCGAAAGGAGTGCCTTTATCACAAATTGCTGTGTTATTTCGGACAAATACTCAGCCTCGTTCTCTTGTTAGCAAATTTATGGAATATAATCTGCCTTTTCAAATGAAGGAGCAAATTCCCAATATTTATGAACATTGGATTGCCAAAAATATAATCGCATATATTCAATTAGCAATGGGATCTAGGGAACGTGGTTTATTTTTGCAAATTGCAAACCGTCCTAAGCGATATCTTAGCAGACAGGTCTTTGATACCCAAGAAGTATCTTTTGAACGTTTGCATACTTTTTACTCTGATAAAAAATGGATGCAAGAGCGATTGGAACAGTTTGAATATGACTTAAAGGCTTTATCCAAAATGTCTCCTTATGCAGCAATTAGTTATATACGTAAGGCAATTGATTACGATAGTTATTTGACAGAATATGCGGAATATAAGCATATCAAGGTAGATGATTTGTATGAAATTTTAGATGAACTTATGGAACTTGCAAAACCTTTTTCAAATTATAAGGAATGGTTTTCTCATATAGAAGATTATGCCAGAGAATTAGAGGAACAGTCTTCCAAAAAAAGAGAGAAAGATCCAGATGCAGTGAATTTTATTACAATGCATGGTTCCAAAGGATTGGAATATGATATTGTGTTTATATTAGATGCTAATGAAGGTGTAGTACCACATCAGAAGGCAGTTCTTGAAGAGGATTTGGAAGAGGAGAGAAGAATGTTTTATGTAGCTATGACAAGAGCAAAGAAAGAACTTTTTATCTTTTTTGCCAAAGAAAGGCTTAGTAAAGAAGTTACTATGTCAAGATTTGTAGCAGAGATTATTGACACAAATATTCCTATTTAATATCTATTATTTGATTATAAAAAATAATAATTCAAAAAAGAGAGAGGTTATATCTTTGTAAAAAGGGATAACCTCTCTCTTTTTGATATAATAGGAAAAGAATGGTGATTATTGGTAACAGTTCAGGTAGGTCTGCACACTCCGCTGTGCAGACCGTATAAAAGAATAAAACAGGAGAGGAATGGG
>JAAVHR010000079.1 GCA_014799595.1 Clostridiales bacterium
TTTGTTAAGCATTATGCTGGCAGGGTGCTCACAAAACACAGAAAGTGGAAAAGAAGATAATATTACAAATACTGCAACAACAAAAGAAACAGAACAACCAAACAAGGAAGAAAACAAACAGGAAACACCAATGCCTGTAACAAAGCTGGATATANAAAANTATNNTTTAGAATATAAAGAAGNNNCAGANNCACAATCNTTTTTTCCNAAATNCNATNTTNCNAANTCAGAAAANGGATACTATTTATGGGGTGGAGGAGATTATGCATATTATCTGATGTTTTTTGATGCAAAGACACAGAAAACCGTACTGCTGTGTAATTTACCAAACTGTACCCATTCACAGACAGATAACACTTGCAATGCTTTTTTTTCNCCNGGAGCAGAGAAGGATGTGATATGGGATAGTGGAGTTTGGTATTATGAGAATTATGTATATATGCTGGGTTGTGATGAGGAGGATTATGTAAGTATATATAGGATAAAACCAGACGGAAGTTCCCGGGAAAAATATATGAGGCTCTATAGGGCGGATACAACTCCTTCAGAAAATGATGGTTCAAAACAATATAGGATACCCGATTTAATTATCCATCGGGGCTATGTATATTATGTGGACAGTAAAGAGAAAAATCCAAAACTTAGGCGTATTAAACTGGGTGGTACAGAGACGGAAATCTTATATGAAACAAATGGTGTATTTAAAAAAGAAGGGGATAAAGCAGATTTAATTTTTGTAAGGGCATATGGAGACTATGTATTTTTTATGAGAAGCAGTGTTTTTATGAAAGAACAAAGAGAACTGACTGGATTGTACGCTTATAACATCCAGACAGGGGAAATCACTTTTGTAAGTAACTCTATTGAGAGTGATTATACAATTTATAAAAATGAAATATATTATAGTGGGGAAAAAGATTTACGTAAATTTTNCATACAGACCCAAAAAGATGAGAAAATAATGGATTGTCCAGAGGGAATTACAGCAGTTTCTGTAGATAGTGATACTATTACCATACTTTCCACTAAGGATAACCGCATACATATTTATGATAAGGGACTAAATGTATTGTACGAGGATAAGAAATATGAAGTAGATCAAGAAAATGAGGAAATAGGAGTATTGTTTTTTTACAAAGGAGATGAAAATTTCCTTTTTGCATCCTTTTATGGGGAACAGAATAGAATGCGGATGTTGGACAAATCTAAGTTGAAAGATAAAACAGCCAAATGGGAACTTATGTATTAAAATCAACATTCATTTTTTGTAGTGCTGTCAAAAGCGACATAGGTATTATATAGGAATACAGGACAATGACATTAGGAATTATATTGGGGAGATAACGATGGAAAGAAATAAAATATTTCACTCAAAAAGAATATGGATAATTCTGCTGGTATTTATACTGGTACAATTTTTATGTTTNTTATTCCAAATATATAAAGAAGGTACAGAAACTTCGCAAATATTNGATTGCAAAAAAAATATTATGGAGCAGTATGAAACTNAAAATATAGAAAAAGTNCAAAAAAAATTAGAAGAAANCATGGTGCAGCTTGAAAATGGTGTGGAAGAGAAGGACTATTATGGATTTTCATACGAAGTTTATTATGAGGCNGTAAGNGNANTTTTGGAACAANTNTCTTANATAANNGAATATNCTGNNTATATAGAAGGGGTGTTGGAGCAGGCGGATTCTATGAATACCATTAGTATTTTTGCTGATACAGACTCCTTNTCTAATGCCAATTTGTCAAAGACAAAAAAGGATTATACCGATTTGCAGGGGGTGCANCCGGTTTTATTTTNGAGTGAATATATAACAAAATATCTGAATTTTATGCCTATGCACGGATTGGCATTATTGGCAGGTATTATAATGGTGTTTGTACTGTTGGATGAAAGAAAACCTGGTTTGAGAAGTATGATTTTTGCGACAGCAAATGGTAGAGGAAAACTGGTGGTTTCCAAGATTTTGGCACTGTTTTTGGGTGCAGGAGTGATAGNAGTACTTTTTTATGGAACAGGGTTATTAGAGAGTAGTTTATTGTATTCTGGNGATTTNTTATCAGACATAGCGTATTCTATTCANTCTGTNCAGGAATTTAAAGATTTCACTTGGAATATTTCTATTGGGGAATTTTGTGTAATTTATCTATTATACAGATGGCTGGTGCTTTTTATGCTTATGCTGATAGTTTGGACAATGCTGTTTGTAATAGACAATCCTATACCAGCATTTGGGATTATGGGGGTTACAGGCGTTGTAGAATATTTATTGGTGAAGATGATTGGGACAAATAGTCCAGCACAGTGGTTCCGATATATGAATTTATGGTATTTGTATATGGATAAATCTGTATTTACGGAGTATAAAAATTTTTCTTTTTTTAGACATCCATTAGGTAAGAATTATGTTCTTGGAATAACATGCCTATTAATTTTAGGATTGTTTTGTATGATTGCATATCTGGCAGGAGTAAAAAAATATCCCTGCAGTTCCAAGGCTGGAAGCTGGAATTTATGGATGAACCGGATACAAGAAAAAATAGAAAGATTATCTGGAAGATATACAGAGAAAAAAACGATAACAGGAATGGAGATTCACAAGATAATTTTCCTGCAAAAAGGATGGCTGGTTTTGGTGTTGCTTTGTCTGCTTTTTCTGGAACAAAGGGATTTTACAAAGATAAACCGCACAGCACAACAGGAAATGTACTATAATTTTATGGAGAAAAATGAGGGAATACCCGATAACAATGCACAAGAAGAGATAGACGAGTTAGAACAAACGCTCTCCAAAATAACACAGGAATATGAACAGGCAGAGAAAGACTATGAGGAAGAGAAAGTAGATTTATATACACTGATAGAATATACGAACAAGTATATGGCTTTTGAACAGGATAGAGGTTTTTTAGAGCAGGTGAAATCCCAGACGGCTTACTTGAAACAACTGAAGCAAGAAAAAAATATAGATGGCTGGTATGTCAATCAGTACAGTTACATACATTTGTTGGATAATGGAAACAAGGGAATGATAGAGGATGTACTATTTTTCATGGGAGTAGTTCTTTTGTGTNGTGGTGTGTTTGCCTTCGAGAAGAACTGTGGAACAAAAGAGATTGTGAAAGGAACCATAAATGGAAGAAAAAAACTCTTTGTAAGAAAGATGATGGTAATTACTATTTTGACATCTCTACTATTNCTTTTTCGTACAATATTGGAGTTGCTATGTGTCTGGCAGGTTTATGGACTAAGTGGCTTTGAAGCACCAATTCAAAGTATAAATTGCTTGTCCTTTGTGGGAATTTCATGTAGTATAGGCACATTTTTTGTGTATTTATATCTGATAAAACTTCTGGTAATGCTTGCAGTTGTTTGTTTTGTATGTATGTTTTCGGCAAGGTGGCCACAAAAGGTAACAATAGGGCTGTCAGTGGTGGCTTGTATTCCTTCCGTTTTATATTTGGCAGGTTTATCAATATGTAAATATTTTTCAGTATTTACAATGCTGAATATTAACCAATATTTACTTCAATTAAAAAATGTTGGAATTACCGTTATGATGTGTTTTATATTTATCGCAATTGGAACGGGAAGTTTACACAGGGTATACAAAATATGGTGTTGCACTGGAAAATGAGAAAAGATTGGTAACTGTTCAGAACCGTGAATAGTAATAAAACATTAAGTGAAAGAAAGTTGGAATAGGAATGATGCTGGAAATTAAAAATTTGACAAAAAATTATGGAAATATTACTGCATTACAGGATGTGACAATTACTTTAGATAATGGAATTTATGGACTACTTGGACCAAATGGTGCTGGGAAAAGTACACTTATCAGCCTCTTAACAGATAATTTAAAAAGGGAAAAGGGCGAGATACTGTATAATAGTACAGAAATTTTAAAGTTAGGAAGAAAATACAGAAATGATTTGGGATATATGCCACAACAGCAGGGATATTATGAAGAACTTTCAGCAGGGGCATTTCTTATATATATGGCACAATTAAAGGGGATGAAGAAAAAAGAGGCATCTGACAGGGTAAGTGAATTATTGGACAATGTAAATTTGTCTGAGTTCCGGAATAAAAAAATGGGCAGTTTTTCCGGTGGTATGAAACAAAGAATTTTGTTGGCACAAGCTCTACTGAATGATCCTAAGGTGCTGGTTCTGGACGAGCCAACAGCAGGAGTAGATCCAAAAGAACGCATTGGTATCAGGAATTTTATAAGTGAAATTGCAAAGGATCGTATTGTTTTGCTGGCAACCCATATAGTCTCTGATGTAGAGTCCATAGCAAAGGAAATCCTGTTATTAAAAAAAGGAAATATTATAAGAAAGGGAACGCCTTATAGTCTGATTGAGGAAGTGCAGCCGTATGTAAAAGAAATTTATATTCAGCCAGAAGAACTCCCTCAAATACAGGAGAAATTTGCTATCAGCAATTTAAGATACAGCAGGGAAGGGCTTGCAGTAAAAGTGATTACCAAAGAGAATACAGAACCTTTTCAGGTGACAGATACAACAGCAAATTTAGAGGATGTATATTTGTATTATTTTGAGTAACACACTATTTTATCACTTTAACCTCAATTAATCGGGTTTATATGATGATTGTACAGAGAAATCAATTTTTAAAAATACAACAAATAAAGGAAAGGTCAAGCAGGCAATCAAACATGTTTTATGAGATGGTAAGTTTGGATGCTGACCTTTCTTTATGCTTTTTTCAAATTAAGTGCAAGTTTTCAGAATATATTTAGATTTTGCTAAACTTTTGTCTTTTGTATGGCAATAATCTTCTTCAAAAGGAATATCTAATAGTACCATATTATCTTTCAACTGGATATAGTTTAATGTCTGAACAATTTCAGAAATTTCAGAAGCTGATAACAAAATATGCAAAAAAACATACAAAATATACAATATTTAACATAAGGTAGTATATATGTGTTATAATAAAGTTAATAAAAGTGTTAATAGATTTTTAACTTTTATTCTTTGTATTTGTATCTGTAAATATAAAGATGCTTGCCCAGAAACAGTACAGATACAAATAACGGAAACCATGTTAGTAAATATTAACAAATAGTTTGATTAAAAAGAAAGAAGGAAAGCGTATGAGATTAAGAAAGAATGTTTTAATGATTATGNTGATTTGTTTAATGTTTACTTTCATGCATCAAGGAATTATAATAATTCAGGCACAAGATAAATCTAATGCAGAATTACTAAAGCAACGAATTGAAGAATCAAAGGAATCACAAAAAGAAAATAGTTTGGAAGTTTTAGAAGATGAAATAGAGATAAATAATGATTATAAAGAAGTACAAAAGATTGTAACTAAGGATANAAAAAACGGAAAAAAATACATAGAATACTATGGTGGAGCATATATGACAGATGAGGGCCAGCTGGTAGTTCAGACCGTTGACGCTTCAACTAGTGAACAAAACAATATTTTAAATAACACAAGTGATCATGTGGTAATAAAGATGGTAGAAAATACATATAATAATTTACAAGAGACTTACAAAGAAATCTCTAAAAAGTTTCAAGGTTATGTTGAGAATCCACAGAATATTGATAATAAAGAATTAAAGACATTAACAGATAATATGCTTGGAGTAAGTATTGATCAGGAACGAAATGCTATTGTTGTAGATTTAGGGTCTGTAACAGAGGAAGCTAAAGCATTGTTTAAAAAATATTATGGATATAATGATGTAATCTTTGACAAAGGAGAGAAAGACATTGAAGAGGCAACCTTGCTAAAACTTGGAAGAGCTATTTACAATTCTGAACGTTACAGAGGCAGTATAGGAATGAAAGCATACTATATTAACAATGCTGGAGAAAAGGTAAAGGGTTTTGTAACAGCTGCACATTTAGTTGACAATGTAGGAGATTCCATTTATATTAATAGTGCGGCTAACACAAAAATAGGAAAAGTTACAAAGAGAAAATATAAAGACAACATGGATGCAGCATTTATTAAAGTGACTAATGATAATTATGCTCCTTCAAGAAAAGTCTATTATGCTGATTCTAAGGGAACTGTTTCTGATAGATATGTTTTGAAGGAGGGATATTTATCAGAAACTTATATAGGAGCAACTATCTATAAATCTGGTTCCACAACATACCTTACAAAAGGAAAGATTACAAGTACAGATAAAACAGTAAAATCAACAGACATAGATGTCGTTTTAACTGATTTATGGCAAGCCGATTATGTCAGTGAAGGAGGAGATAGTGGTGGTGCTGTATTTGATACAGACTTGGGGTACTATATTGCTGGGATACATCGTGGTTCTATAGGGACATCAACAAAGTGGGAAAACATTGTCAATACATGGAATCTGGAGATATATTAGTATCCTGTAGATGTAAAGATAGCAAGGCTGGTTTATTCAGAATGAATTGGTATCGTTGAAATTAAGATGGATTTTGGTTAGAAGGGAATGATAGATATGATAGGAAGAGCAAAGAAAATAATTTCCGTATGGTGTGTTATGGTACTAGCTATTATTACATGTTTTTACCAAAAACCAATAGTACATGCCAAAGAGAATATAGTAACAAAAAATAGTAATCTGGACACAAATTCCTATAAGGTATTTAAGGTTAATAATTCAAATGACAAAGTGAAATGGACAGTTTCTAAAAAAGGATATATAAATATTGTTGAAATGCAGGGCAAAAACAACAATTACATAGTTGTAAAATCAGGAAATAAAGAAGGTACTTGCGTCTTGAAGGCAAAAGTTGCGAAGAAAACATATTCATGGAAGATTAAAGTAAAAAAAGATAAAAAGAATTCAAAGGCAACATTGGTAAAGGTTAAAAAAACAGATGCAGGATTAAATGTAACAGTAAGAATTAGTAATAGATCAAAGGAAAGAAAAGAGTATGGTCTTGTTTTTTCTGTCGAGAGATTAGAAAACGGATATTGGAAAAAGTTAAAAATGCAGGAAGATTATGATATAGAATCAATAGCAAAAAATATTCCAATCAAAGGCAGTGTGAAAGAAACATATAAATTAGGAAATTGTTATAACTCAGAAGATTTAAAAAAAGGAATTTATCGAATTTCATTAGATGTAGATTTTGATAAAAAAAGCTATAGTAAGGTTCTTTTTTCTGTTAAATAAAATAAGGTTAGATGGCTTATACAACCAAAAGATATAAAGTTAATCTTTTGGTTGTATTTTAATTCATAAGAAAAATAATAAAAGGAGCTTAAGAAATATATGAATATAAATAGATATATTAGGAATGTAATAGTTATAGCATTAATCATAGTAACATGTGGTTGTTCCACAAAACATCAAATAACACATCCTATAGTGAAAGAAAAAATGAATTTACTAGGAATACAGAATTGCCAAATAACAAAGTTAGGAGAGATACCAGAATGTAAATATACTGATGAAGAAATTGAAGTCAGTATTTCTGAAATAGAAGAAAATATACAACTAATACTAGAGTCTTATGAAAAATTAAAACCAGTTGACCGTAATGTTGTTAAGAAAGGAGATTTTGTAAATTTAACATATACAGTTTATTGTGAGGGAAAAATTGTTAATGAATCCAAGGGAGAAGAAATAAAAGTTGGTGCAGGTTTTTTTAATGAGGAAATTGAAAGGAAATTAATAGGTGCAAAAAAGAATAAAATGTATAGCATAAATATACAAGTTCCCAAAGAGGATGAAAATAAAGAATATGCTGGAAAAAAAGAAGAAATAAAATATCAAGTTAATGAAATTTATTATATGTTCCAGCCACAACTAACAGATAAATTTGTTCAAGAAAATTATGGACTAAAGAATATAGAAGAGTTTTATGAGTACGAAAAAAATTGTATATTAGAGGAAAAAAAAGCAGAACAAATAAATGAGAAAAGAGAAGATATTATGGAAGAGCTAATAGAAAAAAGTATATTTAATATGGATAGAAATTATTTACTAGATTATGCTGAGGTTGTATACCATGAATATGAAGATATGGCTACAGGATATGGAAGTAGTATAGAGGAATTTATTAAAGACTTTTTTAATGAAAATTTAGATGAATTTTATGAAAGATGTTGTAATGAGGCAGAAAAAGAAATAAAAAAATTTCTTATCATAGGTGCAATTGCAAATAAAATAAATGTTGATATTTCTGATAAGGATATAGAAGAAAAATATGAAAATTTAAATGCAGATAATTTAGATGATATGGATATTGTGTTATATAAGTATGAAATATTGGAAGAAAAGGTTTTAAATTATTTGCTCAAAAAAAGAAAATAATGGTTTAGTAAGAAGGTATAAAAGTTGTTCTTTATCTAATTTTTTAAGCCCATATAAGATACAATCTTATATGGGCTTAAAAGTAACTAGTAACAAAAAACAAAAGGCCTCTCTTAGGTAAATTAGAGAGAAAAAGAGAGTCCAACAACTTACTTCCCGCCGTTAACATATACAAAAAATAAGAAGTTAACTAGCTAAGAAGATACCCAATTATATCTCAGGAATGGAAAGGTGTCAAGTATAAAATAAGAAATTTTTAAAAATTTTAGCGTTTTTTTGGTATAATGCAGACTTTATATATTCTATCAACTGCTTCTTTCATTCGTTCTTCTGGAACAGAAGAATAATTTATCAAAAACATACTTTGAGAATCTATAGGTGGTGTTTCATAATATTGGGATAGAGAAGTAATATAGATTCCCTGTTCACTGGCACGAAGACAGAATTCTTCATCAGAAAGAGAGGTATCTACCTTCATAAGAAAATGAAGTCCTGCGTCTTCTTCAGAAATGGTGATATATTTCCACAGAGGACTTTTTTTCATGGTGGTTAAAAGAACATCTCTTTTATGATGATAAAAATTACGCATTCGGTTAATGTGTTTTTCAAAATGTCCTTGACTGATAAAATGGGCTAATGTAAATTGCTCAAAATTAGAAACTGTACAGGAATAAAAAGCTAATTTTTTATAAAAGGTTTGCAACAAATCCCGTGGAAGCACCATATAACTAATACGGATAGTGGAAGCGAGGGATTTTGTAAAGGTATTCATATAAATCACTTTCCCGGACATATCAATACTTTGTAAAGTAGGGATAGGTTGTCCGGTCAACCGGAATTCACTGTCATAATCATCTTCAATAATATAGTGGTCAGGAGATTTGCTTGCCCATCCCAGCAATTCATAACGCCGGCTGATAGGCATAATACGACCGGTAGGAAAGTGATGGGAAGGGGAAATATGTACAATATTTGTATGGGAATTTTCCAATTCTGAAATTTGTATCCCACAATTATCTATAGGGAGAAAGTGGCAGGAAACCCCATGGCTTCTGTATATTTGAGATATTTTTTTGTAACCAGGGTCTTCTACTCCATAGTCTTTATCATTACCTAGAAGTTGAATGAGCAAGCTATACAGGTATTCTGTTCCTGCACCAATAATAATCTGTTCTGGCAGTACATGCATACCACGAAAGGCAAGCAAATGATTGGCAATTGCTTTTCGTAAAGAAAGAATACCACCACTTGGTGGGTTTGTTAAAAGTTCCAGACGGTTTTCGTGCAAAAGTTCCCGGATTAATTTTGCCCATATAGAAAAGGGAAAATTTTCAATATCTGTCTGGTTGCTGGAGAAGTCAACAAAGTAGGTGGAATTTTGGGTGGTAAGATGCAGATTGTCGACAGTAATTTCAGGAAGTTCATGGTTTTTCTTTTCAACAGCATGAACATTGCAATCTGCTACAAAAAAACCTTTTTTGGGAATAGAATATAAGTACCCCTCTGAAATAAGCTGGGCGTAAGCATTTTCTACTGTAATAGTGCTTATGCCCAGATTTTTTGCAAAACTGCGTTTAGAAGGGAGTTTCTCTCCAACAGGAAGAATCCCTTGTAAAATGTCATTTTTAATGCATTTATATAAATATTGATATAGCGGATCTGACCCTATATTTGTGAAAGAATAGGTTAACATAAGGTTTTCTCACTCCAATCTGACCATTCTGAATATATTTAAATTGAATATTTTAATATGTTCAGATTTTATTATAATAGGTTTTATAAAAAAATACAAGAGAGTAACTATTCATAGTTCTGAATAGTTACACAAGAGTTTACTGTTCACAGGTAGTACTTTGCACTTGCTGCAAAGTACGTAAGAACAAGTAGTGGCAGAGAAGAAACCAGCCTTTCGCCAAAAGCGAATAATAAATGGGCTGGATTCCGTTACTGTTTGCACCGTAGGTGTGAACAGTAACCACAAGAGAAATAAGGAGGATTTATACATGAAGGAAAACAGATATGCACTAAACAAAGAATTGGCACAGATGTTAAAGGGCGGGGTGATTATGGACGTAACTACTCCAGAACAGGCAAAGATTGCAGAAGCAGCAGGTGCTTGTGCTGTTATGGCATTGGAAAGAATACCAGCAGATATTCGTGCAGCAGGGGGAGTATCAAGAATGAGTGATCCCAAAATGATCCAAGGAATTCAGGAAGCCGTTTCTATCCCAGTTATGGCAAAATGTCGCATTGGGCATTTTGTAGAGGCACAGTTGCTTGAGGCAATTGAGATTGACTATATAGATGAAAGTGAAGTATTATCTCCTGCAGATGATGTTTACCATATTGATAAAACAAAGTTTAAAGTACCATTTGTTTGTGGTGCAAAGAATCTGGGAGAGGCATTGAGACGTATCAACGAAGGGGCATCTATGATCCGCACCAAAGGAGAACCAGGAACAGGGGATGTAGTTCAGGCAGTACGCCACATGCGTATGATGAATAGTGAGATAGCCAAAATTAAAGCTATGAGGGAAGATGAATTATTTCAAGAAGCAAAAGAATTACAAGTACCTTATGATTTAGTGGTTTATGTACACGAAAATGGAAAACTTCCAGTCGTAAACTTTGCAGCAGGTGGTGTGGCTACTCCTGCTGATGCAGCACTTATGATGCAGCTTGGAGCAGAAGGTGTATTTGTTGGTTCGGGTATCTTTAAATCTGGCAATCCGGAAAAAAGAGCCAATGCTATTGTAAAAGCAGTTACAAACTTTACAGATGCAAAGATGATTGCAGAGCTTTCTAAAGATCTTGGTGAAGCGATGGTTGGTATCAGTAGGCAGGAAATGTAACAGTTCAAGCAGGTCTGCACACTTTGCTGTGCAGACCGTAAAAAAGACTAAAACAGGATTGGAATTGGGCAATTTACATGCGGAGCTTGCCCAATTCCGTAACAGGTCAGCCTTCGGCTGAACTGTTACCAGGAAATAGAATTATCCGAGATTATTCACGGCCTTAAGCATGAACTAAGTCTTATGTAAGCCGAAGGCTTACAAATAAAGATTTATTCATGCTTAATAGGTCAATTGACGATGATTGCAGACAGGTGACGCTGTCAAGCGGCTCCTAGCTGCGATAGCAGCGGTCTGCAATATAAGTCGTGAATAATTGAGGATTATTGATGGCAGAGCGTGGAAAATAAGAAAGGAATGAATGCACAATGACAGTTGCAGTTTTAGCAGTACAAGGAGCTTTTTTAGAGCATGAAAAAATGTTAGACAGACTGGGTGTAGATTATGTGGAATTGCGTAAGAAAGAGGACTTGAAGAAGTCATTTAATGGAATTATTTTGCCAGGTGGAGAAAGTACGGTGCAAGGTAAATTAATTCGTGAATTAGGATTTTATGATACACTGAAAGAACAAATCCAGTCTGGTATGCCAGTGCTTGCAACCTGTGCCGGTTTAATACTTCTTGCCCAAAAGGTGGAGAATGATGACCGTTCTCATTTCGCAACATTGCCAGTTACAGTAAAAAGAAATGCGTATGGAAGACAGCTTGGGAGTTTTTATAAAGAGGATACATTTGAAGGAATTGGAAAGATTCCAATGACCTTTATCCGTGCACCATATATTACAGACGTAAAAGAAGGAGTTACCATCCTTGCCAGAGACAAGGAATTTATAACAGCAGTATCTTATGGAAACCAGCTTGCTATGTCGTTTCATCCGGAATTGGATGAGGATACGAGAATTCATCAGCAATTTGTGAAAATGGTAGAGACATATACATCTCAAAGAGCTTCATAAAAACGAAAGGTAACTTGTGGGTTACTGTTCGCAGGTAGTACTTTGCACTTGCTGCAAAGTACGTAAGAATAAGTAGTGGTAGAGAAGAATCCAGCCTTTCGCTGAAAGCGAATTTTTAATAGGCTGGATTCCGTTACTGTTCACACCGTAGGTGTGAACAGTAACTTGTGGATAAAACTGCGAAAACTCAAGATGATTTCCATATTGATTTTCCCAGCAACCCCTGCTACACTAATTATATAGGAACATAAACAATCAATAATGGAACGGAGGATTTTAATATGAAAAAAATTACTGCAATTCTTTTAACTATGGCTCTTGCCCTTTCCTTTGCTGCCTGTGGAAACAAGCCTGATACTTCATCAAACAACAGCCAATCGGAAAGTAAGGCATCTCCGAAAGACGCACTGACACTTTTAAATACCGTATGGGACAACTATCAGGAGGACGACAAATTTCCGGCCGCTGGAGGCGACATGACCGATGAGAATATGACAATGAACGCTCCTGGAAAGTTTGGCACTGATGATTCCGAAATATTGGATACTACTTTTGGTTTTCCTGTAGCATCCGCCGATCAGATTGACGATGCGGCATCCCTTATACATTTGATGAATGCCAACACCTTTACCTGCGGTGCATTTCATGTGAAAAATATGGAAAATATTTCCGAAATTACCACTACATTAAAGGACAGCATTCTGCATAGACAGTGGGTATGCGGATTTCCTGATCAGTTGGTCATTGTTACAATTGATGATTATATTGTATCTTTCTTTGGCGAAAATGAAATTGTGGCTGTATTTAAAACAAATTTGATGGCTACGTTCGATTCTGCACAAATTGTCTGTGATGAACCAATAGAGTAATTGAATTGGAGGTCTGGGCATGTTATTTTCAAGCATTCCATTTTTATATTACTTTATTCCCTGCACTTTAATTTTATATTTTGCCACCCCCAAATCCATGAAGAATGGCATCCTGTTTCTGGCAAGCCTGTTTTTCTATGGATGGGGCGAACCCAAATACCTTGTTATCATGCTTGTTTCCATTACTCAGGGGTATCTTTTTGGTCTCCTCATAGATAAGTACCGCAATAGGAAACGGTCAAAATTATTTTTGACCGTTTCCATAATACTCAGCCTGCTTTTACTCGGCTACTTCAAATATGCCGACTTTTTTATCCGTAACTTTAATGCAGTGACCGGTCTCTCCCTGCCACTTTTGAAAATTGCCCTACCAATTGGCATCAGTTTCTATACTTTTCAGATATTAAGCTATGCCTTGGATGTATACCAAGGGAAAGTATCTGCCCAGAAAAACTATATCAACCTTGCTGCATATATTTCTATGTTCCCCCAGTTGATTGCCGGTCCCATTGTCCGCTATGCGGATATTGCACCACAGTTGGAGAACAGGGAACACCACATGGAAGACACAGCAATGGGCATCCGCCGATTTCTATTTGGGCTCTCAAAAAAAATATTAATTGCAAATATCCTTGGTGAACTTGTTTCCATATTTAAGGCATCCAATGAGAAATCAATTTTATTTTTCTGGATATATGCGGTCGCCTATATGCTACACATTTATTTTGACTTTTCCGGATACAGTGATATGGCAATCGGTCTTGGCAAGGTTTTTGGCTTTTGCTTTCCCGAAAACTTTAATTATCCCTATATTTCAGGTAGCATTACCGAATTCTGGAGACGGTGGCACATCTCCCTTGGAACTTGGTTTCGGGACTATCTTTATATCCCCCTGGGCGGAAACAAGGTAAGCAGACCTCGGTGGATTTTGAATATCTTCATCGTATGGGTCGCAACAGGTCTTTGGCATGGTGCAGCATGGAATTTTGTCTTTTGGGGAATCCTATTTGCGATTCTGCTTATGACAGAGAAGCTTTGGTTTTTGCCTTTGTTGAAAAAAATGAATGTATTGAACCATATATATGTGCTGCTCTTTGTCTTAATCGGCTTTGTCATTTTTGATGCTTCCAGTCTGTCAGAAGCATTTTCCTCCATAGCTGCAATGTTCGGCGGCCAAAAACTGCCCCTGGTTACCTTTGATAGCCTGTATTATTTAAACAGTTATGCAATTATACTTATTATCGCTGTCATCGGAGCCACGCCTTTTCCCAGAAAACTTATCCGCACCCTGGAAGCCAATAAATATACCAATCTGCTGCTTACAGTTGGGGAGCCAATTTTACTTATCTTTTTGCTGACCCTTTGTACCGCATTTCTGATAGACGGATCCTTTAATCCGTTTTTATATTTTCGATTTTAGGAGGGATTCTATGTTAAAAAAGGGGAAGAACATTGCCATTGTCCTGTCAATCATTGTCTTTGTGTTTGGATTTTCCTTATGGGGAATCTGCAAGCCGGATAACGCCATTTCTGAAAGTGAACGTAGAGTTCTTGCACAATTCCCCACTCTGAACAGATCATCTGTTCTGTCCGGAAAATTTATGACCGACTTTGACAGCTATACCTTGGATCAATTTCCGCTGCGAGACCAGTTCCGCACCCTTAAGGGAGTCACAGCATTTTATATTTTGGGCCAAAAAGATAACAATGGCATTTATATCGAAAACGGATACGTTTCCAAGCTGGAATATCCAATGAACATTGATTCCATCGAATATGCAGCCAAACGATTCCGGTTCCTGTATGAGAAGTACCTTGCAGATCGGAATATGCCTGTATATCTTTCTATAATACCCGACAGGAATTATTTTCTGTCCCAGAAAAACGGATATCCATCCATTGACTATGAAATATTCTTATCGGAAGTAACAGATCGCATGGATTTCGCTGAATATATTGATATTACACATCTTTTGGAATTGTCGGATTATTACCGTACCGATACCCATTGGCGGCAGGAAAAAATAGAAAAGGT
>JAAVHR010000080.1 GCA_014799595.1 Clostridiales bacterium
CAGTAACAGAATCCAGCCTATTTATAATTCGCCTTCGGCGAAAGGCTGGATTCTTAGCTGTTTTATGTTCTTGGCACATAGCTTGACAGCAAGTGTCAAGCTTGTGAGTGAACAGTAACGACCTATTTTCATTTAAGACAAAAAAATGGTCTTTTAAGACAAAAATGGAAATTAGATAAAAAATTGGTATATAATGTATGCCAAGAGTAAAGCGAAAGGAGAGGATGTCTGTAGTTCATAGTAGGAAAACATAAGAGAAAAGAATACTAAATATAAACCATATCAAAATACAAAAGATACAAATTCCTAAAGAATTAAGAAACGTAAAAATTGAAGAGTTTTGAAAGAATAGGAGGAATTCGTATGAAACGAAGAAGTATTTCGATATTAATTGCAATAATGTTGGCATTTACCATTTTATTTCCAGCAACTTTAGACACTATTCAGGTAAATGCTACCATAATACCAGATAGTGAGAAGTCATTATCGACAGATGAATATGGAACTGGAGCATTAGAATTAACAGAGGAAGAAAAGCAGTGGCTAGAGGAGAATCAAATACAAGAGGAAGATGACATTCATGTTCCTTCCCGTGTTACATATCTCGATAGTGTGGATAATAGTAATAGCAAATATTTTCCGCCAATAGATACTCAGGGAAACGTTGGATCATGCACAAGTTGGGCAATGGTATATTACCAAATGACATATATGGTAAATCGTGCTTTGGATCGATCTGCCGATGTATCCAGTCATATAATGTCTCCAAAATGGTCTTATAATTTAACAAATAATGGGAAGAATAAAGGGACTTCACCAGTAGAAGTAGTAAAGATACTATCCAATATAGGTGCTGCTGATTTACAGCAAGTCCCTGTGACAGATAATGAAAAAGATCCCACTTTTTTCACAAGCTGGCATTCAACAGAAAATATATGGAGAAATGCGCAACAAGCTAAGTTAGCTGGCTACTCTATGGTATCAGTTCCATCAGGAAATACACCAATTACTTCCCCAGATGATAGTGATTTGGACGAGATAAAAAAATATTTAGCTCAAGGGGAAATTTTAAGTTTTACTACAGATATTTATAGATGGTATTATGATACAATAACAGCCAATAGTGGAGTAACAGCAAACAATGACTATTTGAATCAATGGATTGTAAGTAGATGTGATAGTGATTCCTTTGCAGGTTGGCATAGAATGACAATTGTAGGATACGACGATAATATCTGGGTAGATATTAACAAGGATGGAAAAGTACAAGAAGGTGAAAAGGGAGCTTTTAAAATTGCTAATTCATGGGGCAATTGGTGGAGAAATAGTGGTTTTGTATGGCTCTCTTATGATACCTTAAATAAAATTTCTAGTGTAAATAATGCAGCATTAAACAACTCTAACAGAACGACTCCATTCAGTGATATTATAAGATATGTTGTAAAAGAACCAGATGAACATTCCCAGATGTATGCCAAAATAACCCTTAATTCAGCAGCTAGGGATACGGTAAGAGTATCTATCTCTGAAACAACTGCCAATGGTACAAAGAAACAGTGGAATGCAATTCCTTTTTATGGGCAAAATGGGGCAAAATGTTCTTTTGATGGTACATATTTAAACCATGATGGTACATTTCTTTTTGACCTAAGTAATGTGGATAGCCAGGTTTCTGCTTCTGATTTAGAAAATAATGTCTGGGAAGTAACCATACAAGACACAAAGAATGATGCAGATTCACTTACAATAAAACAGGTACAGTTAGTCGATGACAAGAATAATGTTGTTTATGAAGGAGATCTAACAAACTGGACATCCATAAATGGTGAAAGTAAGGTGGTTTCATTTAATAAACATGTTGGAAATACTACCACAATATATTATGAAGGTTATAACAATCCTAACATACATTATAAAGTAGGGAATGGCGAATGGACTGCTGTGCCAGGTGTTTCTATGGATGCCACTACTGAGCAGCAAGGTTATCGTTATAAAAAGGTAATTGACCTTGGGGATGAGACGGTTGTCACAGCATGTTTTAATGACGGAAAGGGAAATTGGGATAGTAAAAATGGTGTAAATTATAAATTTGGAGTTGGTGTGTATGGTTATAGTGATGGTTGTGTAAAGACAATCTCTGGAGAAGATTATACAAATTATAGTACAACAATTTATTATGCTGGTTTTTCTAATCCATATATCCATTACTGCATTGGAAATGGTGCATGGACAAACCCGCCTGGAATTGCTATGAATGCATCAACAGAAAAGAGTGGTTTTTATTACAAAAAAGTGATTGATTTAGGAAAGGCAACAACTTTAAAAGCATGTTTTAATGATGGAAATGGAAATTGGGACAATAATTACGGAAACGATTATACATTTGGTTATGGAAGTTATACATTCAAAAATGGCATAATAGAAAAAGTTAATAAATAAAATGTAATTAGTTTCGTAATCATATAAAATTAGAGATATTTGAAAGGAGATTTTTAAAATTATGATAAAAAAAATATTGGCATGCACAGTTGCAACTGCCTTGGCTATAACTGCCCTACCTCAGCCATCCACAATGTATGCAGCCAAGCAATCCTCTCAGCTTGTTGTATCACAGGAAAAAGTTACACTTGTAGCAGGAAAATCTAAAAATATTACTGCAAACATGAATGTAACTTGGAAATCCTCTAATGCAAAAATTGCAAAAGTATCTTCAATTAGTAAGAAAAAAGCAAAAATAACAGCAGTAAAAGAGGGAAAATGTACCATTACTGTAAAAAGTAAAAATAAAACAAAGAAAATCAAGGTAACCGTAACACCAAAGATAACCGTATCCCAGAAAAGCCTTACATTAGTAGAGGGAAAATCTAAGACAGTTACAACAAATAAAAATTCCACATGGAAGTCTTCTGATGCACAGATTGCAAAAGTATCTCCAATTAGTAAGAAAAAAGCAAAAATAACAGCAAAAAAAGAAGGTACATGTACCATTACTGTAAAAAGCGGAAGTGAAACAATAAGGGTTAAGGTAACTGTGACAAAAGCAGTAGAACCAAGCAAAGAACCAGAACCAGCAATGACAGCAGAGCCAAGTAAGGAACCAGAACCAACGATGACAGCAGAGCCAAGTAAAGAACCAGAACCAACGATGACAGCAGAGCCAAGTAAAGAACCAGAACCAACGATGACAGCANAGCCAAGNAAAGAACCAGAGGTTGCTACAATGGCAGCAATTATAAGCAAAGTGGAAGATGGCAGTATCTGGATAGAAAATGGAGCAAAGAAGCTTGGTTTGTCAGAAAATGCAAAAATTTTAAAAGATACAAGCCGTGGTGACAAAGAAGAGTCAGAAATTACTGTTTATGAATTGTTTGAAGGCGATGAAATTACAATTACTTACAGTACTGCAGGGGCAGAAGGTTATACATCTGATCTTCTTGGATGCGAGAAAATCGTAGTGGAAAATAGTAAAATATATTTATTAAAGGAAGACAAAATTTCACAAATACAAAATGGTGGTGGAATGTTTTTGAGGGATTTTTTTGCTCCATTATGGTATCAGGATGGAAATCATCCAGAGAGTACTGGTAGTGACAGAGCGACCAAAATTATCAAGAATGGAAAAGAAATTTCATTTGATGAACTGCAGGAAGGAGATATTTTAAGAGTAAGTTTTAGACAACTAGGTGGAGAAGAAGGCAAACCCGGATTTACAGATTTCCTTGAGACAGTTATTGTGCTAAGTGAATAAGTGTTATTAAGATAAGTGTAACAATAATCAATTTGAATATTTGAAGCTATTTTTAGAAAGAGTTGTACAACCTGTACAGAATGTGAAAACATTTTTGTATTGGGTGTACAACTTTTTTCTATACTACAAAAATAGATTTTATTTGAGAATATATAATCATATCCCATCATATAATTATATTAGTAGTGAAAAAGTAACAAAAAAATCTGTTTTTGTTTCTGTTATTCGTGTACTATACCATTCATAATTATTTCCTGACCCAAAATGAATGTGATAGTGCATAAATTGCGTTAAAAAAACACATATTTTTAGAAAGGAGAGCAACTATGAAGAGAATTTTGTGTGTATTATCGGAATTTGGTTACTGGGGAGAAGAATTAATTGGACCATACGAAACATTGATGAAAAGCGGTATGGTTGTAGATTTTGTGACTCCAACAGGGAAAAAGCCTCATGCGTTAGAACCAAGTATGGATTCTTCTTTTGTGGATCCTGCATTGGGAAAGCCAGTGGTATCAGAAGAAATGGCCGAGAAAGTGAAAAAGATGGAAAATTCTGATTTATTGGACAAGCCCATGAATTTAAGTAAATTAATCGGTGAACGGCCTTATATGTGCAGCAGTACATATCTAAGAGATTTTGAAGCATATAACCAAAGTGTGGAAAAGGCAGCAGACTTTCTGAGAAAATATGATGCATTGCTATTAATCGGAGGAAGCGGACCAATTCTTGACATGGGAAACAATCAGAGGGTACATGATTTAATCAAAATATTTGTAAGTGAGGATAAACCGGTTGCTGCGGAATGTTATGGTGTTGCCTGCCTTGCTTTTGCAAGAGATTATTGGATTAGAAAGAGCATTATTAATGGAAAACATGTAACAGGGCATCCATTGGAGTATGATTACAAAGATGGGACAGGCTTCTATGGATATGATATCAATATTGGACCTGCACCATATCCATTGGAGTTTATTCTTCGGGATGCAGTTGGTCATGAGGGAGAATTTATTGGAAATGTAGGAAAGACAATATCTGCAGTGGTTGATTATCCATTTATTACGGGCAGATCTACAGGAGATTCTTATAAGACTGGTGAACTGTTGGTAGAAGTTCTTGAAAATGGTCTTCGACGTTATGGCTGGTAAAAGCAGAAGGAAGGGTTGGTATGGATAAGATATTAGAAGGAAAAAAAGTGGCAGTGTTGATTGAAACAGAATACATAGCAAAAGAAGCAGCATATTACAAAGATTTTTTTACTTCTCATGGTGCCAAGGTAGAATTTATGACTTATTTGTTGGGAAAACCAGAGAGAGTCATTGTTAGTGATGTGACAGAAGTAAATCAAGAGGTACAATCTATGGTCGTGAAAAAAGAAATTGCAGATTGTAATCCCAACGATTATGCCATTGTTTTGACAGCGGCAAATTATGTAGCATGCAGGCTTCGGGAAATACCACCAATGGGAAGTTTAGGTGATGTCAGTCTTCTGCGTTCTCCAGCAGCCGTAAGATTTATGGCTGGAGCTATGATGAATCCTCAGATTGTAAAAGGAGCATTATGTCACGCCCTTTGGATTTTGACACCAGTTCCTGAACTTTTAAAAGGAAGGAAAGTAATTTGTCATACCGTAGTTTTGGCAGATGTAGTAAATGCAGGGGGGATTTATGTACCAGATGAGTCTCATGTAGTTGTAGATAAAGATTTAGTAACAGGAAGATCTGCAGAGGATTTGGAAGTATATTGTGAAAGCCTGTTGGCTACCTTTTGTAAAATTAACGCATCTATTTAGGTAGAAACACGCACTTACTGCGTGATTCGTAAAAAAAAGTAGATTATATAACTTTTAAAGTCATGAAGGATAGAGGTTGAAGGTCAAAAGGAGGTATGTGATATGAAAATTAAGAGAAGTAATTATCTGCGTTATGGCTATAATCCACCTGAATCAGAAGGAAAGATTCAGAGCAAAAAAGTAAAAAAGTATAATGTGGAAAAGCTGATACAAAATTTAACAGAACCTTATATATGGAAAGACCATATTGAAAATGATTTAATGAAATTTTGGAAAAAAGATGCATTAGAATTACAGGGAGGATTGTTCCCTACTTACCTCACTAATGAAGGATTTCGTCTCTCAGAAAACCCTGATGAATGGACCGAAGAATTTAAGGCGGCTTTAAAAGATGATGATACAAAAGGATTAGTGACACCAGAATATAATTATGTCAGAGCACATTCCAGATTAACTTATGCAAACGGAATTGCTTATCATGTTACAGGAAAAGAAAATTATTTAAAGCAATGTAAAAAAGGAACAGAAGCTTTGATAAATGCTATGGATGGCAATTATGGAATGTATACTATGCAGGAAAAAAGCAGTGGTAAATGGGGAATGGCAAGAGAAGAAAGAACCAGTCAGGATTTGGCATACGGATTGACCGGATTAGGTATGTATTATTTCCTTACCCATGACGAAACGGTACTTCACCATATTATAAAATACAAAAATTATATTTTTGATACCTATTTTGACAAAGGAAAAGGATATTTTACTTGGTTTCCCAAAGATAATATGGATAATAGTGTGGAAATTGTGGCACAACTTGACCAGATTTATGCATATATGCTCTTTCTTACTCCATCCCTCCCAGAACCTTATCAGTCAGAATGGAAGAAAGATTTAAAAGGAATTGTGGACATTCTGATCTGGCGTTTTTATAGTGAAAGATATGAATTTTTCTGGGGGCAGGATACAACCTCAGGTGTACATAAACTTGGAAGTGATCATACGGACTTTGGACATTCTGTTAAGACAATGTGGCTTATCATGAGGGTTGGAGTTCTTTTGAAAGATATCAGTTATGTAATATTTGCCAGAGAAAAGATAGACAGGATTTTAAAGGAGGCATATATTGCTAAGGACAAATGTTGGGGAAGACGGTTTGATAAAGAAGGAAAAATGGATAAAAATAAAGAGTGGTGGATTTTGGCAGAACTAGATCAGGCAGCAGCGATTCTTGCACTGAATGATCCATCCTATCTGCAATATCTCAATCACACCTATGCATATTGGTTTCAATATATGGTGGATCATGAAAATGGAGAAATATGGCACATGGTAGATGGAGATACAAACCAGCCAGTTTTAAATTATCCGAAAGCACACAGTTGGAAAACCTCTCTTCACAGCTTTGAACATGCATTATTTGGCTATATGACAAGCAGTCAGATAAAGGGAGAAGAGTTCGACCTTTATTATGCATTTTCAAAAGAAGTAGATGTACAAAATGCAGTTCCATATATTTTCCAGGCAAATAAAATTTTAGGCCAATTTTTTCAGGAGTTATCTTTTATGGAAGACAAAAACCGCATTGTGAAAGTAACTTACAATGCCCTTAGATAAGAAGGAGGGATTGCCATGATACATCAATTGATATTTGCAAATCCCAAACCGGGAATGTCAGTAAAGGAATTTCAAGATTATTGGATAAATGTTCATGCAATAGAATATGCAAGTAAAATCGAGCAGATAAAGAAATATAAAGTAAATAGAATTCTCCCAATAGAAGATGGAAAAGAACCAATATTTCATGGAATGGCAGAAATCTGGCTGGAAAATGAAGAGGAACAGTTAGCTTCTCTGTTATCCGGTGAATATGTCCATGGGGCAAGGGCAGATGAACCGAATTGGGCAGCATTCTGGGAAACAGTAGGACTGGATACATATAGTTATGATAAAGTATTGTGCGATGAAGAACCAGAATATAAAATACTTCTCCTTATGAAACGCAGGGATGGAGTGCCATTACAAATTTTTCGGGAATATATCATGGATAATATTGGAAAAAAACTGGAGAAAATAGAGAACTTAAAGCAGCTTACAATTAGTATGGTAAAAGATAATCTTTATTCTGTAGGAGAAACTTCCTTTGATGGAGCCATCCATATATGGTTTGGAACTCCAGAATCCATTAAGGAAACAATGGAACAGGAAGAATGGAAAAGTATAATGTCTGATATAAGAATAATTATAAATGAAAAATATTTATATCAGTTTTTATGTCAGGAAAACAGGATTTTTTAGGAAGGAGGCCGCTTATGTTATTTTATGTACAGATGAAATGGAATTATCAGGGACGTATTTCCCAAGAGGATTTATGGACATTAGAAGCAAAGGAAGGTGAACATGCACAAGGTCAGGAAGGGCAGACAAAGGACAAAGTAAAAGTAATTGGAATCTACAAAGTTGCATCACAACACAGAGTAATTACTATTGTGGAAGCTGCTACAGCAGACGATTTGGATAGAAATTCCATGGGGGCACTTCCCATGAAAGAATACCTGGAATTTGAACATGTATGGGCTTTAAGAGATTATGATACCTTCATGGAAGATGTAAAAAAGGGTTTCAAATGAGCAAAAAGCAACAGTTATAACAGTAAGTCCAGCCTTTTGCCAATGGGAAAAACAAATAGGCTGGATTTGGTCAGGCAGTATAAGGAGGCGTTTACTATGAAAGCAACATACGAATTGACAATAAAATGGTTTGATGCTCTGATAAATGGACGGATTGAAGAACTCTATACTTATATGGATGATAATATTTTGTGGGAGAATTGCAATGTTGTGGAAGGGTACAATGATGTAATCCCTTGGCTTGGGACTTATCATGGTATTTATGAGGTAAAAAAGACATTTGAAATATATGGTGAATTATCTGCTACAGAAAATTTTGCTTTGGGCGAGATATCTGTGGATGGGAATGTTGCATTGGTTCATGGATATGAAACAAATAGAGTAATTGAAACAGATACGATTTATCATGCAGATGTAATATACCGTCTAAAGAGGGATGGAGAAAAATTTACAGAATGGAAAGCATATTGGGATACAGCAGAGGCAATTGCTGCATTTAATAAAAAAAAACAGACAATGTAAATGATGAACTTCCAGAGTTGCTTATGGCAGCAGGAAGTGGAGATTTTAGCAAGGTAAAAAAACTGGTAGAATCAGGGGCAGACATTAATGTTACAGATGCACAGGCAGGTGCTACAGCTTTGCATAAAGCATGTCAGGGAGGACATTTAGATATTGTAAAATATTTGTTGGAAAATGGAATCCAAATAAATGCAACAATAGAACTCACAGGACATACGCCACTTATGGATGCAATATGGTTTAAGCAGGTTGCATGTTGTAAATATCTGTTAGAGCATGATGCAGAAATAGGAATCATGACACATTATGGATTTACCATAGATGATCATATTGCATTTGCCATTAAAGTAAATTCTAAGGAAACAGAAAAGGAAAAACTGCTAAAGATAAAAGAGTATGTGGAAAAAAGGCGTCAAAGGGATAAAGAGAGAGAAACAGAACCTTTATTCCAAGCGGTTTTAAGCAATGATTTAGAGGGTGTAAAACAAGCTATTTCAAAGGGAGCTGATATAGAAATGCGGTACCCTATGGTAAATGGTTTTAATGACGGTCATACCCCTCTTATCATTGCAGCCCGGGATAATAAAAAGGATATTGTAGAATATCTTCTATCCATGGGGGCAGATGCAAATGCTATAGAGCCCGTATTTGGTGCTGTACCATTACATAAAGCTACTTATAATGGACTGCCGGATATTTTACGAATTCTTTTGCGAGTAGAAGGAATTAATGTTAATTATCAAGGAAGTACCAATGGATATACGCCGATTCATGATGCTCTGTGGCATGGTTTTGAGGAATGTGCAAGAATACTTCTTGACTATGGAGTGGACTTATCTCTTAAAGGGCATGATGGTAAACTGCCTGTAGATATTGCTGTTGAGGTATTTGGAGAGGATGCAGATATCACTTGGCAGATAAGAAACAAGATGAAATAAGTTTTGCAGAGTAACTGTTCAGAACTATGAACAGTTACGTTTAAGCCCATGAATATTCGCCTTTGGTGGCACCATCATAAATGAAAGGAGGTAAATATGGGAAAGACAGGGAATGAAAAACTAATTGAACAGCTTTTGGCAGATGGATGCAATTACATGTTTGGTAATCCTGGAACAGTGGAACAAGGATTTTTAGATGCAATGGGAAATTATGAAGCTTTTCATTACATTACCTGCTTGCAGGAGAGCATTGCTGTTGCCATGGCAGATGGATATGCAAGAAAAACAGGGAACCCTGTTGTTGTACAACTGCACAGCGGCGTGGGACTTGGCAATGGAATTGGCATGATTTATCAGGCAATGCGGGGGCATTCACCTTTAATCATTCTTGCTGGAGAGGCTGGTGTAAAATATGAGGCAATGGATGCCCAGATGGCATGTGACTTAACAGAGATGGCAAGAACTGTTACAAAATGGCAGGGAAAAGTGCTACATAGGGATTCTCTTTTAAGAATGGTGAGAAGGGCAGTGAAAATAGCCATGACACCACCTATGGGACCGGTTTTTCTGGCACTTCCTTTGGATATACTAGACGAAATAAATACAGAATCTGTCTATCCATCCGTAAAAATCAATACAAATACAGTGCCGGCAAGGTGGGAAGACAGCCAAGAAGCAGCAGATATACTTATGGAAGCGGAAAATCCCCTATTCATTATTGGAGATGGAATTAGTTTTTCAAATGGACAAAAAGAAATACAAAGATTGGCAGAAATGCTGGGAGCCAAGGTATATGGTGCAGATACTTCATTAGTTAATTTTGACCGTTCTTCCTATTTGTATCAGGGAGACTTAGGACACATGTTTGGAGAATCCAGCAGAGAAAAAGTCAGAAGTGCAGATGTAGTGTTGATTGCTGGCACATACATATTTCCCGAGGTATTTCCAAGTACCAGCAGTCCATTTAGAGAAGATGCCAAGATAATTCATATAGATTTAGATACTTATGAAATTGGGAAAAATTTTGGTGTTACAGTTGGTATTGGAGCAGATCCTGCATCCACAATAAGAAGCATAGTAGAGATGATAAAAGAAGAACAAAGTGAAAGACAGATTTATAAGGCAGCAGATAGAAAAAAAAGAATGGAGGCACGATGGAGGCTTAAGGAAAGTGAATGGAAAGAAGAAGGTGTATTTAGTCAATTTTGTAAATGTCTAAAAGATAAACAAGATCAAAACTTGGTTATTTTTGATGAGGCATTGACTTCTTCAGATGTATTAAATCATTATTTTCCAATGAAGACACCTGGAACATTTTTTCAGACACGGGGAGGCTCTCTTGGAGTAGGAATCCCTAGTGCAATGGGAATAAAATTGGCGAATCCGGAACAAATAGTCATTGGTTTTACCGGTGATGGGGGAAGTATGTATACCATACAGGCATTACAGACTGCTGCAAGATATCATATTGGTGCAAAGTTTGTAATCATTAATAATGGGGATTACAGGCTGCTTAAAAATAATATGGATGCATACTGGAGTGAAGAGCATGTTACACCTCATGCATATCCTGATTGTTTTAATCTAAATCCTTCCATTGATTTTGTAAAGCTGGCAGAATCCATGAGTGTAAAAGCCAAAAGACTATCTGATATCCATCAGGCAGAAGACACTGTTCATTGGCTATTGGAGGATGACTTACCAGCATTAGTGGAAATAAAAATATGAATGATATGGCATACCTACTTGACAATACAAAGTAGATATGCTATATTTGGGTTATACTATTTGGTAATACAAAGTAGATAAAAGTGAATTTAATAGAAAGATGGTGAATAATGGAAGATACACAGCTTATGAAAGGTATACTGGAAGGATGCATTTTGGGGGTAATTTACCAAGGTGAAACTTATGGTTATGAGATTTTATCAATACTGGAAAATTGTGGATTTGATAATATTAGTGAGGGGACATTGTATCCAGTGTTGACAAGGTTAAATAAAAATGGTTTTATCAGTTGCAGAAAGGCAAAATCACCGCTTGGTCCAGTGCGGAAGTATTACAAAATTACAGAAGAAGGACAGGCGAGATATGCAGATTTTCAGGAAAACTACAAAAAAGTGGTTGCAAGTGCAGATCTGATTTTGTTTGGAGAAAAGATACCAAAAGCAAAGGAGGAAGAACATGGCAAGTTATCTGATTGAAAAAGACAAATTAAAAGGGGAGTATCATAAGGTATTTGACAGGGTTGAGGGTTATACAGTTATCAAATCAATTGATGAAGATACAAGAGAGGAGATGTTAATGAATCTTGTAGATATGCTTTATTCTGCCCAATTAGATGGAAAACCTGTAGAGAAGATCGTAGGGAAAGATATTGACAAGTTTTGCAGAGAATATTTTGCGGATTGCAATAAGTGGCAGCAATGGATAAGAACTTTGCCTAGCTGGCTATACAGAGTAATGTTGATTATTACAGTGATTAGTATATTAGAGTTAATTTTTCCAGAAGAGGAATGGGGATCTATCTGGAATGCCCAAACAGAAGTAAGTGCTTACCTATTTGGAATGATTGCAGGGGCTGTTTCCAGCATGATATTTCTGGTAATTGGAAACATCATTTGGGCAAAATACAAAAAGATTAGCTCAAATATACTTTATGCTGGTGTAATTATTGTCTTCATTTTGGTACTTATAATTACTGTGAATCTTACTGGAGATATACAATGGAAAATACCATTGATTCCAACCTTGTTTGTTACAGGATGCTATGTTTTTGTGTATAAGTGCTGGCAGCTTTATAACAGATACAAGAAATATGGAAACTTTAAGAAACCACCAAAAGACGGAAGTTTCAAGGATATTTTTAAGGAAGGCATAAAGGAAACGAGCCACAAAGAACTNCCTTTGGAATTAAAAAAGATTTATGAGAAGAAAAATAGAAAGCTTCTAAAACGCGGCAGACCAGAGATGACACCAAAGGGTTTTATGGAATATTTGTATAAACAGGAAAGGAACTTGAAAATAGGAAATTGGATTGTTTTACTAGTTTATATTGGCCTATATCTGCTTGGTGTTGTTTCTATGGCTTTGGATAGCGATACCACTTGGAATGAAACTTTTGGCTTTGGTGCTTTTATGGCTGTTCTTCTTGGTATAATTTATTTTTTATATATTAAAATTGTAAATGTAGCCATTTATACAAAGAGAATATTGCTTAGAGAATGTGAAGAAAAAGGAATTACAGTTTTGGATTTGGCACAACAGATTGAAGAGGAAGATAAGGAAAAGGAAGAGATTTAGAGTATGATAGTGTTATCTGGAATTATTACAATTATATTAATAATGACTGCTATTATAGCAGTTTGCATTGGCATGTAGAACCATAAAAAATAAAGAAACAACATAATATTGATTAACTTATGAAAAAGCATATGTACAAGTTCATCTGTGAGTTTGCACATATGCTTTTATATGATATATAGCCTTTGACAGGCTTGTAGATTAACACCATAAATAGTTATTTTCTAATTACAGCATGTTTTTTCAGGAATTTTTCTATTTTTTCATAACAATATCCGTAGACATGGCATCCGTCAGAAGAAAGCTCTGGTTTTAGAAATCCGTCTTTGTCGGTATAAAGAGGGTTTATGTTAAGGTAGAAGATATGTTCACCATCTGCAAGTTTTGCTGTTTCTACATTTCTTGCATTGACATTTATATTGTTAAATTCTGTGTTTGGGTTATTGCGGTTTTTACTCATGTGTAAGTTTCCAATCAGATATATAATGACATCCTTTTGATTTTTTTGAATCATATCAATTAACTGCTTCATCCATTCACCATGTTTTTTTTNATTTCNATATCCCAAATCATTCATGCCGATAGTAATATACACCTTTTTGTAATGGTTATTTTTCATTACATCTTCTAAATTTACCTTTTGGTTTTTATTTTTCCAAGTAACTTTTGCTCCACGGGTCCATTGGAATAAAGAATATCCACTTTCACAGAAAAAATCAGCCTGTTCTTTTAAAGAGGTATAGTCATGTATTCCAAGCATACGGGAATCCCCAATAAAGGCAGCGTCCTTAAAATAAGAGTTACCAACTTTTTGATACTCATAATCTGTCGTTAAAGCAGTCATGCCTGCATCAGAATAATAAGGAGAATTTATTTTTTTAGGGGTATAGGTTTCAAACCGGGTGATTCCTTTTTTGGGAGGTTCAGTTTTACATATAGAAGCAGAGGTAGGAACTTTTGTTACCTCTGGCTTTGGTTCACTTGGTGTTGTTGTAGGAGGAACAGGAGTTGGAGTTTCTATTTCTGGTATATTCTCAGATGAATAGATATCATCCAATTGGGAAGATTGTATTAGAGTGACATCAAATACACGTTCCCACAAGGGAGTATCTATATAGGCAACCACATCTTCTTTTTTTAAACCATCTCCTTTATTCAAGCCAGCTATAAATAATAAAAAAAACAAAATTAAAACACAACATAAAAATGGACAATGTTTCCATATCTTCCACATAATTTCATCCCCTTTGTATCTTATCAACTTTCATTTTTTNNTNNNTANACACGCAGTAAATGCGTGTTTCTACCTGANTAGTNACTNAAAATTAAAATATAAAAATGGATTATTGCTACCCTTCATAATTTCATATACTGACAAAAAGAAAATTCCCACTAAAACTGGAATCATCCAAGTTTTCTTGCGATGGTTCGTAAAAAATTTAAGTGGTGCAGGCGTGGCAAACAATACACAGAGTAGCAGAAGCCACCAATATGTATGCAAATACTCCCCAAACTGGGTAACACCCATAAAAACATTTCCAGTAGTCTGCCCGAACATACTGCCAAGATAACGGCAGAGATTTGAAAAATCCGTAAGAGCAAAGATAACCCAGCTAATCGGAATAAGAAATATTACATATAAATGTCCTAATAATTTAAACTGTTCTAGAAATTTACCAAGAAATAATTTCTCAAGGGATAAAAATACAAAAAAGAAAATACCCCAAAGCACAAAATTCCAGCTAGCACCATGCCATAATCCGGTCAAAGCCCAGACTACAAATAAATTTAGAATATTTCTCAGCTTTCCTTTCCGGTTACCACCAAGGGGGATATATACATATTCCCGAAACCATCTACCAAGCGTAATATGCCATCTTCTCCAGAATTCAGAAAGAGATTTGGATATATAAGGGTGGTTGAAATTTTCAGGAATGGTAAAGCCAAGCATCTTTCCAAGACCCAGTGCCATAAGAGAGTAACCCCAAAAGTCAAAATAAATATGGAAGGTATAGGCAATGGCACCAAGCCAGGCAACGGATGATCCTAATCCAATAGTTCCTGCAGATAAAATAGTATTCCATAAAGTATAAATGGAATTTGCAAGCAATACCTTCAATCCTAAGCCGAAAGTAAACCACTTGAATCCATCCTCTAACTTTTCAGTGGTAATCTCTTTCTTTTTTAATTGAGGTTCAACCTCTTGGAATAATACAATTGGTCCAGCAACCAATTGAGGAAACATACAAATATAGGTAGCAAACTCCAGAAAAGAAACCTGTCGTTTAATTTTGCCCTTATAACAATCCACTTGAAAGGATATAATTTGAAAAGTGTAAAAGCTGATACCAATTGGTAAGGCGATTCCCATAGGAGTAATGCATTCTTTACCAAAAAGAGCATTCAGGTTATCAATGCCAAAATTCAAATATTTAAACCAACCTAATATAAATATATTAAGTAAAATAGCTAAAACAAATAAGAACTTACTCTTTTGCTGGTATAGCTTTTGGGATAAGAAATAATTTACTGCCACAGAGGAAATCATAATCCAAACAAAATGTGGTTCTCCAAATCCATAGAAAATCAGGCTGCCAGCCAGTAAAATTCCATTTCGATAGCGATCTTGTGCTAATATATAAATAAGCATAAAAAGAATTAAAAAACGAAAAATAAATACATTACTTGAAAATAACACTTCTTCCACTTCCTAATATAATAATCGAGGTTTATTTGAGAATATTTACGGTCTTAAGCATGAACTAAGGCTTACAATTTCATAATAGCACTTTTCCTTTTTATAAATCCTTACAAACTTCTTACATTTTGTCGAATTATAAAAAAGAAAAAGTTCTCTTCATTCGTACTTAAATTAGCAAATTGTTCCCACTTATTCACAAAATAGAACCTGTAAAACAGATATCTATTTTACAGGTTCCAAAAAACTATTTTAGTATAGATTCTCCCAAACTGCTTAGAGCATCATTCCATACAGAAGAATCTATGATAAATTCCACCTGTCCCATGTATCCTGGAGCTACCTCATATTTGTCAAATACCAGTACCAATTGTTTTTTCTTGTTTACATAAAAGTTCTGGTTTTCTTTAATTTTGTCAAAATCCAATTCACTCATATCATCAGAATCAATGAAATAAATAATGTTTTCATCTGCCTTCATTTGTTCACGCATTTGTTTTTTCATATCTTTACTAAGGAGATTCACATAGTCAGAATCCTCTTTGAATAAATCTTTCAAGGTAATCTCTTTATCACTTTGTTTATCAATATGATAAATCTGGCTAAATGCATTGGAACTTGCCATAACAATGGTAGTATCCAGACGAATGGATAGCAGGCGATCCGTATCTGTAAGCACAGTATACTGGGTATCTAAAGATTTTTTGTTTGTCAACATTTCTCCATATTCATCTTTTGATATCTTGTTATTCCAAATGGCATCTTCATGTTCTGCAATTAGCTTATCCACATAATCTTCTATTTGGTGGTTTACTTTGCTGGCAGCTTCACTGTCGGTCGCTTCGATTTCTGGAACTTTCACATTTGCTTCAAAACCTTTGGTGTCATTTTTGTAAGTACGGAATGTTACTACCTTTGCAATTTGTCCCAATGCTGGGACTTTTTGCATTGCCATGGCAATATCCTGATTGCTATTTGCTAATAGGGTAATGGCTGCCATAGCAGCTGCAACACCTCCCAAAACTTTTGTTCCAATCCATACAAATTTTGTTTTAGTATTTTTCTTCTTATTTTCTTTTGCCATTTTTTCTAATCTCTCCTTTAATTCTTCTGGTGCCTGATAGGCATGATATTCTTTTTTCATCTGTTCTAAAGTTTTTTCCCCATCTTTCATAAGCATAATATCTTTATTTTTCTTCATTTTAATCCATCCTTCCTTACTATAATCCTATTCTACACACCATCTATCCGCCATATCAGATAGGTGATATCTCATCCGATATATCTATTTAGAACTATGGGCGTGACTAGTGTACTTACCATTCACATTTCACCAAATAACTTGTCTGAATTTCCATTTGCCACGTTGTCTTCACTCAACGGTGCCACCGCATCGCCTCGTTCAGCCGACTTGCAGGCTGAAAATTCATTATATGTCATTTAGCTGAAAATGAATGGTACAGTACACTAGACAGATATATGGATTTTTAATTGTTTCAAAGCACGATACAATCTGCTTTTTATGGTGCTTACATTTTCAGAGGTAATTCGTGCAATATCTTCTAATTTCATATCCTCAAAGTAACGAAGGATTAAAATAACCCGATCCTTTTCTTTTAACATGGCAAGCATTTCCATGACTTCTATATTCTCATAATTACTATCTCTTTCCCCTTGCTCAGACAGAAGGAATTCTTCTACACCAATCTGTTCCTTTTTTCTTTTCCGAAGCAAATCGGTTGCTGTGTTAATTACAATACGGCAACACCATGTTTTTAAATGTTCTTCGGAATACAGACTATCTATGGCAGACAATGCTTTACAAACACTTTCTTGTACAATGTCCATGGCATCATCTTCGTTACGGATATAACTGTATGCCAAACGGTAGAAGAATTGGTATTCTTGTAAAAATTGTTGTATAATAGCCTCCTCTCTATTAAATTTTTCCTTCAACTTAATTTCCTCCTGTCTGAATAATTGGTTTTAATTTTTCTTTTACATATATGCTTTGTATATTTCGTATTTTTATAGAGCTTACGGTACCTTTTATGTTGCTCTCAAATATTAAACGTAGTAAAGGGGAAAAAAGTTTCAAAAATTTTTTAGAAACTTATCTTTCATACAATATTGAAATGGATAAAAAAAGTGCAGAGTCTATGAAATAAAATCATAGAAACTACACCTTTTGCAAAATGCAACCAACCAACAAACTTATTACTTATATATAGTACCATTAATATTTAACAAAATAGCTATAGTGAGTGTGACGGCTACCATAAACAGAAAAAGCAGCCCGCCCCAAAAAAATGCAATCTGTAACGAATCCGCATTACCAGCTGGCACATAAATTTCTGTAGGATTGTGGGGGTTATAATACAACTCCACATGCGTCCCAACCTGACAGGCAGTATATGTGCCATATTCTGATTTTACCGTTATTTGTTTCCCATTCACCATATATTCATAAACAGGATAATATATATGCTTCCTCCGGGGATCACTGTTGCGGACATATTTCTTTATAACCTTTACAATGGTGCCTTTCGCAGCAATAGAACAGTCTTCTTTTTTTTGCCTCAGCTTTTTTTTCAATTTCAATGAAAACCGTAGCATAAAAAATCCTGATATAAAACAGACAACTGGCAAAATATACATTGCTAATTTTAATGTTAATTCATCACTCATAAAGTAACCTCCTTTAATCAAAAAAATATATTCCGCATGGGAGTTTCGTAAACGATGATGCACACAAGTGCAAAAGCAGCACTTGGCATTTATACGAACCTTGCAGCAGAGTGCAAGGTTCTACCTCAAGATAGTGAATATATAGAAATAAATATCTATATCCATTATTCCGTTTCCTTAAATTTCAAGTCTCATTACATAATCTTGCCAAACATGGTAATCTTCCTCTGCTTTGAAAAACTCCATTTTTGTGTCAGACAACAGCCTTTCCGCCTTTGATTTGTAAATGTTTATTTAGTGTAACATATAGAATATATAATTGCAAGCAGTTATTATATAGGAATCACAATAAATGCGTTTCCTACATAAAACCTTTAGTGAACCATTTTTTAATATATATATTCTACCTGAATAGTTACAGAAGATAATACTCAAATTCACATAAATATGGTATACTATCCTACATATCAATAACAAAATTGTAACAACAGTTCAAACAAAGGCTGACTTGTTAAACGAAGTTTGAGGTTACTGTTCACTCACAAGCTTGACACTTGCTGTCAAGCTATGTGCCAAGAACATAGAACAGCCAAGAATCCAGCCTTTCGCCAAAGGCCAATTACGAATGGCTGGATTCCGTTACAGTTTGCACCATAGGTGTGAACTGTAACTGTTTGAGAGAACAAGGAGATAACCCATGAGTTTAATACAACAAATTCCCAAGGATTTTTATAGGGTGTTCCGAACTAAAAATATGGAACATTATTTTACGATACTTGTAGAATTATATAAAGTAAATATGGAACAATATAATGCATTTGGTATGACAAAGAATGAATGTAAGGAAATAATTAATGAGACAATGGTGGAACAGAAAATTGTCTGGCAGGAAGATATAGAAGAACAAGACACAGATTTTGAGGAGGGGGAACAAATTCCAATGAGAACCCCTTCTGCCAGAAGCCTTAACAATCTGCTACAATGGGGATGGCTTCGGGAAGACTATGATGAACAGATTAACGAATATATTCTGACCTTTCCTGAATATAGTCAAATGTTTGTAGAATTGCTTTGGCAGTTAGGGATGGACAGTGATAGTCAGGAAAGAGAAAATATTATGTCTATTTACAGTCTTTTGTATACATACCATACTGATAAAGATCATAACAATGATATTTTAAAAAATGCTTGGAAAACCTCCAGAAGGCTTACCCAGTTGTTGACAAATATGCAGGAGGGTATGCGGGGATATTTTGATAAATTATCGGATCAGAGGAATTTCCTTGGAATCCAGGAAATTTTAGTACAGGAGATTAACAATAATGACAGCAAAAAATATGCCATGCTTACTACCACAGACAGTTTCTACCGTTATAAGGAACAGGTGAAAGAATTAGTTAGTGATATTTTAAATGAGAACGAAGAACAGAATTTACTGTTACAAGAGCAGTGGTTACAGACAGAGCCAGAAACAAGAGAGGCTTTGCGGACAGAACGGAAATTGAAAATGAACGAAGAAACCAGAGAGTATATCATTCGGATTGAGCGGGAATTTGACAGTATAGAAAAAAAATACAACGCACTTATTGAGCAAAAATCTGTGTTTGCACAACGGGCATTGGCAAGAGTACAATTTATTCTTCAGGAGGGTATGGAAGAAAATGAAAATGTGTCTTCTTTTATTAAAATGATTGGAGAACGTGAAGATGGAGAAGAGATTACTGCATGTTTCAGGGAACGCCTGCATTTTTCAATGCCATTTATGCAATTTACGGAAAAGAGTTTATATCAGAAACGCAATGTATTGGAGAAGGAATTTATTCCTCATGCAATAAAAGAGGAGGAAGAAAAAGAAGAAAACCTCACAGAATTTGTGCCACAGCCTTTATATTCCGGAAAAGAATTGCGGGAATTTAGAGAGAAAAATACCATTGGTGGAAGATTTATGGTGACCAGGGAAAGCATTGAAAGCATAGAGGATTTGGAGAAACTGATGCTTTTATGGCAGCAGGTGACAAAAGATACCGAACAAAGTGATGAGAGCAAAATCAGCTTGGGAGAAAAAATAGAAAAGCAGATTGGAGAAAAGGAAAAGGTCGTCTTTACTCAGTTGGTAATAGAATAGGTAATTGCAAAACTCAATTTATTTATAGAACTTTTGTGCAAAGTTCACATATCAACGCAAGGCACGTTTGCACTGCTTTCAACCGTAGCAGTACATAAGGTGCTAAAAGACAGCACCTAAGTACTGACGGTTTCAAAAGCACCTTGCTTATGACATGTAAATCTGCACAAAATAATTTAAGTTAATGAGAGTTTTGCATAATAAGACACAGAATAAAAGTATTGGAGGGAAAACATGTTTGAATATATGAGTAACTTATCTATTGCAGAGCAGGAAAGTCTAAAAAAAGTGATTCAGGATTTATTTCGGCAGACTTGTATTTTAAAAGTGAAATATGATCCGGAAACTTTAATGGCAAAGGATAATGGAAAATACCATGTCTGCAACAGACATAGGGCATTTATTGAAGATTACCTGCAAATATTAGGCTGTGAATTGCAGCATGATTCCCAGGAATGTATTTTCCGGTTAGTGGGAGAGGGAGTGCCAATTTTACATATCAGTTTGAATACAACAAAGCTGTTATTGCTGTTAAAGTTGATTTACAGAGATAAGATTTTAGGGGAAGGGTTAAATGCCAGTGTAACGAATTTGCAGGAAATCCGCACGTATGGAATGAATACAGGATTATTGAAGGATAAATTGACAGCAGGAGAGTGGAATGAGGCATTGAATCTGATGAAGCGGCATCAGATTTTGGAGATTCCGGGAGCTGTGGCAAATTTAGAGGATGACACACCTTTGTATATTTATAGTACCATTAATATTTATTGTCCTTCCAAAGATATCAATGCATTACTGAAACATTATAAAGGAGAAATGGAAGAAGAGGAGGCACTAGTTGATGAAGGCGAAGAAGGTATTCAGACGGTTATGTTTGACTAACTGGGGTGGTGTAGACCATACTATTTTGGAGTTTAATGAGTATGTAAATTTGTTTAGTGGAAAAAGCGGTTCTGGGAAATCTACAGCAATGGATGCACTACAGGTTATTTTATATGGAAGTGTTTCTTCAAATTTTTTAAACCGGGCGGCAGACGATAATAAAAATAAGAGAAGTGTATTTGGTTATTTACGTGGAGAGCAAAAAGATGGAACAGCAAACAGGGAGGGACAGGACTTTTGTACCATAATTGCTTTAGAGATAGAAGATATGGGAACTCATACCAAAACCTGTATTGGACTAAATTTTGAGGTGCGGAAAAGTGATACAGACCTTCGGAAATTTGTTTATTTTAGTCATTCTGGCAATATGCCGAAGGGGGGATATTTGACCGAAGAGGGGATACCATTTTCCAATGCACAGATGAAGAAATTGGTTGAAAGCAGAGAAGTTACAGCAGATAATCGTGGACGGGGAGAAGTGAACCGCATCTATCATTCGAAAGAATCCTATCTGGCTAATTTATACCAGCGGTTACTGGGGTATATTGATGGAAATCGTTTTGCTACTATGGAAAAGAGTGCCATTGCCCTTCGTATGACAGATGGAACGGGACAGTTTATCAAGGATTATATGTTTCCCAAGGGAACAGGAGATGCTATTGAGAAATTAAGTGAGCAACTTGGAGCGTATCGTGATATTTGTGAACGGATTGAAGATATGAAAAAACGTATCCAGATGTTAAAAGAAGTTCAGGCAGCAGGTTTGAAACTTACAGCAGCAGAGACAGAAGAAATACATAACAAGAGTTTAATCCGCTGTCTGGATATAGAAGATGCTAAGGATCACATTGCAGCCTGGACGGCAGGAAAAGAAGCTGTAGATAAGGAACTTTCAAATTTAAATGAGCAGTATGAACAGCTACAGCAGCAGGAAGAAGAAGTAAATGAGCAATGGGCACAGGCGAAAGCAGATTTGAAGTCCAGTGATTTGGGACAAAAAAAAGAGCATTTAGAAGATCTGCAAAAAAGAAGTGAGATGCTTGCAGCCAATACAAAAAGATGGAGGTCTGTTACAGAAGGATTAAAGCGATGGGGCGAAGACGAATATGTCAATGATTATATTAGTCAGATGCTGCTTAGAAATATTAATAGATTTATAGAAGATACTGTGACAGAGCAGCAGTGTATTGACCTAAGAGAACAAATTGCGGAGGAACGGAAACAGTTAGAGAAAGAACTGAATATGTTGCAAGATGACTACCATGAAATAAGAAAGCAATACGACGAAAAACGCATTCTTGTGGAGGATATGAAGAATAACCGGAAGTCATACGGAAATCATTTGAAAAAGGCACAAGCAGATTTGCAACAGCGTTTGCAGTTTGCCTGTGGAAAAGATGCAAAGGTTTTTATTTTTGCGGATTTATTTGATGTGCAGGACGCTGCATGGAAAAATGCCGTAGAGGGGCGTATGGGGAAATTGCGTTTTGCCTTGATAACAGAGCCAAAGTATGCAATAGAGGCTGCAAAGCAATTCCGAAAATTATCCCGTCATGAAAATGTAGACTTAATTAATTCAAAAGCATTGGTGGAATCAGAACCAAAATGTAAGGAAAACTCCCTATATGAAACAGTAAAATGTGAGCAGGACTATGTAGATGCTTGTTTACGCCGCTTTTTAGGGGGAATCATCAAATGTGAAACGGAAGAAGAAATGGTGGCAGCAGGCAACGGTGTAACAAAAGACTGTTATTCTTACCATAATTTTATGTTCCGCCATTTGCGGAAGAAAGACTATGAGATTGCTTATATAGGAACGAAGGTTTCTAAAGCAAAGCTTGGGGAATACGAAGATGAACTTGCAAGATTGGAAAAGCAGGTGAAAAATGCAGGAGAACAAATTAGCCATATTAAATCCATTTATGATTATGAAACTTTAAAAGAGAGTCCGGAAGATTATGTAGCTTTGTCAAGGGCAGGGGAGGAGTTAGAGGAAACTGTCACAGAGATGGAAAAGCTGCAAAAAATTATAGAAAAATTGGAAAAGGGCGAGTACCGTGAGCTGCAGGAAAAAGAAGAGCAGCTTCATAAACAGTTCAATGCCCTTCGTAGACAAGGTCGTGATTGTAATGGAAAAATACAGCAAAAAACAGGGGAATCTGCAAGTCTGGGTGCAAATATCCGTGGAAAGCAGGAGGAATTAGACCGTTTGCTGCTTGGTTATGTGGAAAATGACAGCATCAAAGAAGAAATACAAAAAGATCGGGAAAATGCCAGTGCTTCTGTATGTAAGGGGAAATATCTTGGAAGAATTAATACTGCAAAGGAAAATGCAGATTTGGCAAAGCAGGAACGCAGCCATGCCAGAGATGTATATATTGCTGCATATCCAAACTGTGAGTTTACTGGTATAGAGAAGGGCAATGAGAAATATGATGCCAAACTGTTAGAGTACCAGCAGAATTATGAACCACAGTATCAGGAAGAATTTGAAAAACAGTGTGGTTTGATATACAAAAGTCTTCGCGACAATGTTATTGCTAAAATTCATGGAGATATAAAGGGAGCACACCGCCACAAAAGAGAAATTAACCGTCTGCTTCGGGAAACAAACTTTGCAGACAGCCGTTACCAAATTGATATTGAAGCTGCCAAAAGTGCAGATGGGCAATTTTATGAAATGCTTATGGCAGAAGAATTGGATACAAAAAATCTGGATAATGATGGTTTTGAAGGGCAATTAAGTTTGGGAGAAGATTTGTTTTATCAGAAATACGAATTGCAGATTAAGGAACTGATTGAAAAGTTTATGCCTGCAAAAAATGCAGATGATGCACAATTAAAAAAATATCAGGAAGATATGGAAAAATATGCAGATTACCGTACGTATTTGTCCTTCCGTATGAATGAAATTGTTACAGATGCAGAGGGAAATATTATTCGTAGAAACTATGTAGATGAAATGGCAGGACGTGATTCTGGCGGCGAGGGACAAAATCCCAAATATGTGGCACTTCTTGCAGGCTTTGCCATGTTGTATATGTCCCAGACAAACCGTGATTCAAAAATCAAACTTGTTTTATTAGATGAAGCCTTTTCTAAAATGGATCAGGAGAGAAGTGCTGTTTGTCTGCAATATGCAAGGAAGATGGACTTGCAGTTAATTGTTTGTGTTCCGGATGAGCGTTTGCAGTCATTAATCCGGAATGTAGACAGTGTCTATGGATTTCGAAGAAAAAATAACCGTATTTCCATGATGCACATTGATAAAGGCTCTTATTTGAAAATGATGGAAGGGGAGGAGGAATCCGTTAATACAGGAAATGATTGATAATTGACAAAACAAAACAACACCTTTATAATTTTTTTATTCTGATACAGCCTTTGGTGGATGGCAGGCATATTGAATAGAATTATGTCAGCGAAGTGACCCACATGCCGTCACAAGAATGCCAAGGCGTTCCTGAATTCAATAATGATTGGAGATTATACATAATGAGAAACACAAAGATAAAAAATCCTTTAAGAATGTACCTGTGTGATGATCAGGAGGAACATATCCAACAAATATGCAATAGCTTTGCAACTGTATCCAAGGAATATCCCTTACAAATAACTTCTTTTTTATCTCCTGCCAGCCTGCTGGAACAGTTAAAAAAACAGGCAAAAGAAAATGCGGTTATGCCGGAAATTGTGTTACTGGATATTAAAATGTCGGAAATAGATGGTATTTCACTTGGAAAAGAAATCAAACAAGCCTTTCCGGATATTTGTCTGGTATTTATTACGGCTTATGAAGAATATGCCATTCAGGGATATGAGGCAAATGCTTTTCGTTATCTTTTAAAACCAATTACTAAAGAGCATATTTTAAAATTATTAACAGATTTAAATAATGAACAGAATAAAAGAAAGAAAATAACCATAAAAACCAGAGATGGGGAATGTTTTCTGCATGTACAAGATATAATCCATATCAGTGCAGAGGATAAATATGCAGTAATCTATACAACAAACCAGCATTATGTCAGCGATTGCAGCTTAAAAGATTATGAGGAGCAGTTGATGCCTTATGGATTTTTCCGGATACATAGAAAACATTTGATTAATATGTACCACCACAAAGCAATCAAGGGAAGTGATATTGTATTAAGCAATGGAATATTGCTGCCAATCAGTAAGAGGAAAATAACCACTTACCGAAGCTGGCTTTTTTCCTGCTTGAAGGAGGATTTAATTTGACAGTTCAGCCAGGTGCTGAACTGTTACTGAAATTCTCTTTGTTCAAGGCTGTTCTGCTTGTTAATTTGCACAATTTCCCATATAATAAACTTAGATGAGATTAACAATGGGGGTATGCGTTATGGGAATTTACCTGAATCCAAAAAATAAAGGTTTTCAAGAGGCAATTAATTCTGTAATCTATGTGGATAAGACAGGACTGATTGCACAAACAAACAAGTATATGAATACAGAACAAAAATTTATTTGTGTCAGCAGACCGAGACGTTTCGGAAAGTCTATGGCACTTAAAATGCTTGCGGCCTATTACAGTCGTGGCTATGATTCCACAAATTTATTCATGGGATACAAAATAGAAAAAGAGGAAACGTTTCAGGAGCATTTGAATAAATATGATGTTATTTTTCTAAACATACAGCAGTTTCTAATTGAAGCATCTGATGATAAAGTAACAAAATATCTGGAACAGGAGGTTCTTTGTGAACTTAATGAGGAATATAATGAGGTCTTAAAGGGGGGGAATTTGGGACTTGCTGCTGCATTAAGGAAAATTTATGCAAAGATGGATAAGCAGTTTATTTTTCTCATTGATGAGTGGGATTGTGTGATGCGTGAGAGACAGGAGTCAGAGGCACTACAGAAACAGTATCTTGATTTTTTGCGAAATCTTTTAAAAGATCAGACTTATGTGGCACTTGTCTATATGACAGGGATTTTGCCAGTAAAAAAATATGGACAGCATTCGGCACTGAATATGTTTACGGAATATTCTATGACAGATCAGGATATTTTTGAGGAATATACTGGTTTTACGGAAGATGAGGTAAAGAAATTATGTGAACAGTATGATATGGATTTTGCGGAAACAAGTAGTTGGTATGATGGGTATATGTTTACGAAATTTCAGCATATATATAATCCCAAATCTGTGGTAGAGGCAATGCGGCGTCATAGATTTTCAAATTATTGGACTTCTACGGAAACTTATGATGCACTGAAAGTCTACATGGATATGGATTATGATGGGCTTCGGACAAATATTGTGCATATGCTTGGCGGAGGACGTGTTAAAGTTAATACACTCAGTTTCCAAAACGATATGTGTAGCTTCAGGACAAAAGATGATGTGCTGACATTGTTGATTCATTTAGGTTATCTTGGATATGACTTAGAGGCAGAGGAAGTTTTTATTCCAAATAAGGAGATTATTAGGGAATTTGAAAATGCCATGAGCGTAGGTGGCTGGTCTGAGGTTATGCGTGTCTTAAAGGCATCCGAAAAATTATTGGAAGATACTTTAAATTGTGATGAAAAAAGTGTTGCAAAGGCACTGGACAAAGCACATACGGAAGTGTCATCCATATTAACATATAATGATGAAAATTCGCTTGCCTGTGCTATTGGTCTTGCATATTACAGTGCAAGGAAAGATTACAAGCTCATACGGGAACTGCCTACTGGGAAAGGTTTTGCAGATGTTGTATTCCTGCCAATGTCCCATAGCAAAAAGCCTGCACTTGTGGTTGAATTAAAATATGGTAAGACTGCTAATACAGCCATACAGCAGATAAAAGACAGGCATTATACAGAAGTTCTTGAGGGCTATATTGGTGAAATCCTGCTTGTGGGGATAAACTATGACAAAGAAAACGAAAACAAGCCACACAGATGTGTGATAGAAAAACTGAATTAAAATCAAGTATGTAGTGTCTGCTTAATCAGCAGGCATTATTTAATTTAAGAAATATATAGTAAACGCATTTATCGGGAAAATCCATACTTTTGTCGGATGGCAGGAAAAAAGATAATAAATTGTGATAGAATGGGTATGTAAGTTATACTCAACAAAATCACAATAACTTTATTTATCTTAAGGAGGAAATGATTTATGATCAATACAAAAAAAATCGCAGCTATTTTACTTGCAGCAGGATTGACATGTAATCCCTATAACATCCCTTCCGCAACATTGATTCATGCAGAGGAAGCTACTATTTATGAACAGGCTTCTGTAGTTTCCATTGATAATCTGGATGAATACAATACAAAAGCATCCATATCATGGAGTTGTGAATTGATGTTTCCAGAAGATATGCATAAAGAAGTATCAGATTACGCTTCCTTTACATTAAAAAAGGATAGCATTGTAAAGATAGGGGGAAAATATACAGTTATTGGAAACAATTTTTCTACATCTCCAGATGTAATTATATATAGCAATGAGGCAAGGACTGTTAAGAAATTGGAAGTTAGTTTTTCTGATTCGAAGACAGTATATCTGCCAGCAGGAACTTACTATATCGAAGCGAAAGATAAAAGACTGCTAAATCCTGGGGTGAAAATAGATATTTCTATTTGTGCACTTTCTGCAAACAAAGCATTGTCTGCTGTTTCTAATCAGGATAAAAATAAATCAAAAGCGACTGTTACAGTAACACAGGCACTTGGTGCGGATATAGAAAATATCCAGTATGTGTATGGGGCTTATGGTGAGAAGGATAATACAAATAAAAAGATATGGAAGACACCTGTCAGTAAAGGTAGTAATCTTTATTATTCACACATTGCAACAGAGGTGGCAAGTGGCAACACATTTACTGTAAAGAAAAACGGAACATATACCATTCGTGTAATTACAAAAGATGGAGCAGCATACTCTATTCAGCATAAAGTAAAAGGATTAGATAATACTGCTCCACAAATTACGGGAGTAAAAAATGGTAAAACATATAAAAAAGCTGTAACAATTCGTTTTTCTGATAAAGGTAGCGGAATAAAAAGTGCTAAATTAAATGGGAAAACAATTGCATCAGGGAAAAAAGTTTCCAAGAAAGGGAAATATACCTTAAAAGTAACAGATAAAGCGAACAATATAAAGACTGTAAAATTTAAAATAAAAAAATAGAATAGTCTACTTAGCTTTTTGATGCAGTTTCCTTTAGGATGTTAGTGGATTTGACTAACACATAAAGGAGACTGTATTTTGATTATATATAATTTATTCTTAGAGTACTGATTTTATAAAAATTTAGCTTATAAGTTTATCATAGTCTATTGAAGAATAAAATTGATAAAAAAAGAAATTTAATATATAAACAATGTTAGTAGTTTGATATGGATGAACAAGTAAATAAGCATATAGATTAAAATTTGGGAGATATATATGAATTTGTATGGTAAAAGGAATCATAGAAAGAGTGGGAATAAAAGGAAAAATGCTATTACGCCTGCTAATATTGTTATAATGATATTAACGGCAATCCTGGTGGTATCTGTTGGAATTTATTTGAATGATAAATGGACTCAAATGTTATTGCAGAGGGAAGAAGCAAGAATGGCAGCAAGAAATAATGCCAGTTATTTTTCTGTTAGTGGCTTTGTCCAAATAGTCATTGGATGTGTAATGTTTTATGTTTTTCTTAAGGGATTAAAATATAAAAGAGCAAAAGAAGAAGAGTATGATGAGAAAGTGGTAAAGAGGGCAGTTGCAGAAGTGCTTCCTAATGCTGAGTTTATTCGAAATGGATGTATTGAAGTAGACAGATTATATAAATATGGAATCATACCCACTTATGATAAACATAAAAAGAGGGGGATGATTCGTTACCAGAAAGATAAAAAAGACTATTGTTTTTCTAATATACATCTTCTTAGAAGAAAAGAGGATAAAGATGAACGTGTATATTATGACACAACTTATATGGGTCAGGTATATACAGTAAATTATAAAACATGGTTATCAGGAACTGTACGAATATTTGCTACTAAAAAGATGGCAGTGATAAAAAAGAAAACAAATGCAGGTTATGCTTCAAAAAGGTCAGGAGAAACAAAGATTGAAACAGAAAACATACAATTTAATGATAACTTTGACGTTTATGCTACAAGTGACCAATCTGCTTTTTTAGTGCTAAGTCCTTATGTAATGGAACAACTACTTGAAATGAAGGGCAATTATGAGCAGGTAAGTGTGTATATTAGCGGGAATCATGTAGTGATAGCATTAAAGACTGATCGGATATTATTTCCTGAAAGAATATATATTAATAAAAAAGAAGCAGAATCTCTGGAAGCTTCAAAAGCGGAAGTAAGAAAAATGCTTAAAATGGCAGAACTTTTAGAGGATTCTATAAATGGCAGCATTAGAAATAATTTTACAAGGTTGCGGGAAAGATAATGGTTACTTCTTACTAGGATAAAGAATATCTTAATGTTTAATCTTACAGTTTTTATAGTGTTATAGTTTGATAACATAAAGGGTCATGTTTCCTTATGAGACATGACCCTTTACTATGGTTATAAAGTGGTGTATACTAAGATTATTTATGGAAAATGTTACTTTATCTTAACTAAGGAGAACAGAATGAATAGGAAGAAATTTATAGCATTTTTGCTTGCAGTGCTAATCGTTCATTTTTATAATGGTTATTATGTGATATTGATTCATGCAGAGCAAACTACAGAGTATGAGCAAGCTGTTGTAGCTATGATTGACAATCTGGATGAATATGACTTTAAGGCACCATTATCATGGAGCTGTGAATTAAATTCCAAGCAAGATGGGAAAATAGTATCGAAGTATTCTTCTTTTACACTAAAAGAAAACAGTATCATTAAAATGGGAATAAAATATACAGAAACAGAGGATGTAATATATTCAGATGCAAATGTCTTTTTATATTCCAATAAAGCAATGACCAGAGAAAAACTGGAATTTGAGAAGAGTGATCATGAACCTAAGAGTGTATATCTTTCAGCAGGAACTTATTATATAGAAGCTACAAATAAAAAGAAAAGGGGATGGGATTATGGCATAAAAGTAGATGTTTCAGTTTGTGTGTTACCTATTACCAAGGTGTTATCTGTTACTTCCAAACTAAATAAAGATAATACAAAAGCTATTATCACAGTAAATCATGCATTTGGTGCAGATTTAGAATGTATCAAGTATGTATTTGGAGCTTTTGATGAGAAGGATAATATGAATGATAATATTTGGAAAGTACCTGATTATGAATACAGTAATAACTACATGAAATACAATGCAACAGAATTGAGAAGTGGTAATACATTTACAGTGAATAAAAATGGTATTTATACCATTCGTATAAGTACAAAAGATGGGGCAGTTTACTCTATTCAACATCAAGTAAAAGGGATAGGTAAATACGATTCCCAAAAGAATAAAAGTAAAATGAATACAAAAACTATATTTAGCTATTTCTATGATACCAGTGGTACTAGAATGGACAATAAATGGGGAATACTATTTGTAATAGTATTTCTTCTTATAGGAGGAATGATTACATTTGTTTTTGTGTATGATTTTGTACATGAAAAAAAGACCCTATATTATGAAGATTTGTCTAAGGATTATAAAGAACAGTTTACACAAGAATACTCTTATTTTAAAGAGTATAAGGAGATGCAATCAGATACAGAAAAGTTTCGCCATGATTGGAAAAATCACATGCTTTTGTTACAAGAAATGCTCAATCAGGGAGAATATGAAAAAGCAAAAAGATATTTTAATGATTTGTCAGAAAAGGCGGTACAAAACAAACAAGAAATATTTACAGGAAATGAAATTTTGGATTTGATTCTGGTATCAAAAGCAAATGAAATAAAAAATAACCAGATTAAATTAACATGCAATGGAAGACTGGAGTCTTTTACTTATATAGAACATGTGGATTGTTGTATTTTATTTTCTAACCTGATTGATAGAGCTATTGAGGCTAACTTAAAGTTGAGGACAGAGCGTTATATCGCCATAGAAGCACATAAGAAAGACCAAACATTGTATGTGACAATCAGTAATCCTATGGAAGATATGGAAGAGGTAATAGAAACAAGATTCCAGACTACAAAAAAAGATGTTGAAAAACATGGGATTGGGATAAGAAATATGCATGGAATTTTAAAAAAATATCATATAGAGTATTATATTATAATCAGCGAACAAGAATTTTCAATACGAATGTTATTTGAAAATAATTATTAATATAAAAATACTTATTCAATGTGTGTTTTGTAAGAAGATTAAAATGATATAGTGTTTAAATCCCTTTGCCGAAGGCTAATTATTATGGGCTTAAACATAACTGTTCATGGTTTTGAACAGTTATATTTGAAATATAAATTCCGTTTATCGGGAAGATACTTACGTTTGTCGGATAGTATGACAAAATCCAATAAAATATGTTATGATAAATATGCCATTACTACTGTGGGTGTGAGTGGCTTGAAGGAAAAGAAAACAAAAAACCAACACGTAAAGAGTCATGTTTCTTTGTGGGGCATGACTCTTTACCATTGGTAAAAAAGTTATATAAAATAAACTTATTTTTGAATAAATGAGAATTATTTGATATAGAATACTTATCTGTAACTGTTTATGGTTCTGAACAGTTACACTTATCTTTAATTGTACTAAGGAGATAGGATGAGCATGAAAAAAATTGCAGTTATTTTGTTAGTTGTAGGATTAATATATAGTTTTTATAATATTTCATATCTAAAACCGGTTTATGCAGAGAAAGCTGTGGAATATGACCCTGCTTCGGTAGTTATGATTGATAATCTGGATGAATATGATACGAAATCAGTAATATCATGGAGTTGTGAATTGATATTTTCGGAAGATAGAGAGAAGGAAGTGTCAGATTATGCTTCTTTTACACTAGAAGAGGACAGTATTATAAAGATGGGGGTAAAATATACAGAAATAGGAACTTGGATGACTACATCTCCAGATGTACTTTTATATAGTAATAAGGCAATGACTGTTAAGAAATTGGACTTTGGTTTTTATAATAGTGGTGACTCGGAGATAGCATATCTGCCAGCAGGAACCTACTATATTGAAGCTAAAGATAAAAGAGTAAAGAATCCAAAAGTAAAAGTGAAAATAGATGTTTCAATTTGTGCTTTACCAGTAACAAAAGTATTATCTGTTATCTCCCAGTTAGATGAAAATAATACAAAGGCTACCGTTACAGTAACCCAAGCACTTGGTGGGGATTTGGAAAATATCCAATATATATATGGGGCTTATGATGAGAAGGATAATAAAAATTATAGGATTTGGAGTAGGGCGGAGTACCAGACTGGTGAAGCGACATTACTGACAGGTGGGAACACATTTACCGTAAAGAAAAATGGTACATATACCATCCGTATATGTACAAAAGATAGGGTAGCCTATTCTATCCAACACAAAATTGAAGGGTTAGGTAAAATTGCTTCCAAGAAGCCGGATGTAAAAAATGAGGAAAGCAGCAAAAAAACAGAAACTGTATTTACAATCAAGAACAATAGCAAAATGAATTATAGGTCTGTTATTATATGTATAATAACCTTGATTATAATTACAGGGGGAGTTATGGGGGTTTTTATCTTCACACATCGCAAGAAGGTACGTTATTATAAAGAATTATCTGAAAATTACAAAGAACAGTTCACACAAAAATATTCCTATTTCCAGAACTATAAAGAGAAACAATCTGATATAGCAAAATTTCGTCATGACTGGAAAAACCACATGCTTTTATTACAAGAAATGCTTAATCATGGAGAATATGAAAAAGCAAAAACATATTTTACAGAATTATCTGAAAAAACGGTGCAAAGTCAACAAAGAATTCTTACAGGCAATGAGATTTTAGATTTAATTTTGGCATCAAAGGCAGATGAATTAGAACAAAACCAGATTCCGCTAACATGTAATGGCAAGCTGGAGACTTTTCATTTTATGGAAGATGTAGATTGTTGTAGTTTGTTTTCTAACTTGATTGATAATGCTATTGAAGCAAATCTGAAATTAGAGCAAAGACGTTATATTACCATAACAACAAACAGAACAAACAAATTACTATATGTAGAAATCAGCAATCCTATGAAAGATATGGCAAAAGTAATAGAAACGGGATTTCAGACAACAAAAAAAGAGTCTGAAAAACATGGAATTGGATTAAAAAATGTATATGAAATTTTTCGGAAATACCATATAGAATACTATATTATAACAAATGAACAGGAATTTTCAATACAGATGCTATTTGAAATATAAAGGTTACTGTTTGCACCACAGGTGTGAACAGTAACACATATAAAACGAATGGTTTTGTATTTTCTGTGGGAATTGTACAAACAATTTATTTTGTTGTATAATTGAGGTGTAAATACTATTGTAACTATTTTTCATTGGAGGATGCTTATGATATATTTATCACAGTTTCAGTTTCCAGATATAGAAGAGGAATATACTTTTACCATGAAACAAAGGAGAACCTGTTATGATACATATTATCCCTTTCAGATAATATCAAAACATAGTCTGACGAAAATGGATTTTGAACCAATTACTATATTGTATGGTGGAAATGGTTCGGGAAAGACAACAGTATTAAATGTTATTGCTGAGAAATTAAGGCTTGAGAGGGACACATTATATAATCGCTCCAATTTTTTTGAAGATTATATAAAAATGTGCGAATATAAAGAGAAGAAACCAATACCAGAAACAAGCAGAATTATTACCAGTGATGATGTATTTGATTTTATGTTAAACCTGCGAAGTATAAATGAAGGAATTGACAGAAAAAGAGAGGAGTTATTTGAAGAATACTTAGAGGCAAAGTATTCTGATTTTCAAATGAAGTCATTAGAGGATTACGAAAAGTTGAAAAAAGTAAATCAGACGAGAACAGATACACAATCAAAATATATTCGTAAGAACCTTATGAACAATATACGAGAACATTCTAATGGTGAAAGTGCGTTTATTTATTTTATTGATAAAATAAAAGATGGTGGGTTATATTTGCTGGATGAGCCAGAAAATAGCTTATCGCCTGAAAAACAGCAGGAGTTATTAAAGTTTTTGGAAGATTCTGCCCGTTTTTTTGGATGCCAATTTGTGATTGCTACACACTCTCCATTTTTATTATCCATGACAGGAGCAAAGATTTATGATATGGATGAGGAAGTGGCAGAGGTAAAATCTTGGACAGAGCTGTCAGGCATAAGACAATATTATGAGTTTTTTAAAAACCATGAAAAGGAATTTGAGTAAAACATTAACACTAGATTTAGGAGAATTAAGAGATGATGAATGAAAGAGAAATGGAAGATCTTTTTTTTGGTATCAAAATGGAGTATGATGCTTTATTTAAAGAACAGCAATACGAAGCTGCATGGAAAATGTGTCTGGATATGTGGGAAAAGTTTCCCGATCCTAAATATAAGCAGCCACTAAGTTATTTATGGATAGAGGATGTAGTAAATCATGGGATTGAAACAAAACAGTTTGCCTTAGCAAATAAGTATATTGGTTTTTTGTTTATATCAGACTTGGATCGGGCAGACGCAGGGGATAGAGAATACTTAGCCGGAAAGCTCGCTTATGAACAAGGAGAAATTGAATTGGCAAAAGAATTGTTTCTAAGATCATATGAAAAAGAACCGAGTGGAATGTTCTTTAAGGGAAAAGAAAATGAGAAATACAGAGATTTAGTACGGGGACATAAAAAAGCAAAGAAATCTTCATCAAATTTGTCAGCAAAAGAGATTATTTCCAAAGCGGAAGACTATTTGGACTTAGAGAAATATGATAAGGCAGAAGAATATTTTCAAATGGCAATAGATAAAGCAGATATGTATTCAGAGGAAGAGCAAGATTTTATTTATAGAAATGGATATTCTGGTTTAGGGGATTGCTATTTTGATAAAAAGGATTATAAGACTGCGAAGGATTATTTTTTTGATGCATATAATTATGAATTTGAAAATCCTTATATAAATTTGCGAATAGGACAATGTTTTGTACATTTAGATGAAATAGAAAAAGCTAAGGAATACCTAATAAGGGCATATATGATGGATGATGAGGAAGTCTTTGAGGGAAATGAGCAGTATCTTGAGTATATAAAAGATATGATAAAATAATCTTAGATAATTATAATGCTTTTGATGAAATTGCTAAAAATGAATTGGAGGAAAGTGATAGAATGCTAGATACCGAAATAAAAAATTCTCCTTATATTGATTTAAGAATAGGTATTAAGTTTTATTTCTACGATAATCCTATAAATTGTAAAAAGGCAATTAAAGAAATATTTGATAGTTATTGTAATATTACAAGGACTTCATTTTTATTCTATAGGTATAATATGGATGAAGGGTTGAAATGTATGAAAAAAGAGAATACACAATTTTTTAATAAAATTATTGATAAAAGCTCTTTTAGCCTTACAGAACATATTATTTTAACCGATGCAACCCGTGAAAAATTGCAAAGTATAAAATGCGAAATGATGTTATGTAATCATGAACCTGCGTATGCTCTTAGATTGCCTAATCAAATGTACTTTGAATTTTCTACATCTATTTGTTATGAAGAAATTTTTCAATTTATCCGTTTTGCCTGCAAAACAATTAAAATGCACTATTGCATCTGTAATCCGTTATTTGGCGTAAATGACCATTATGCAAATAAGGGTAATTCCTGTGCTGTAAAACAAATTCAAAAGCAAATGTGTCTATCTGATAAGTACTCTGTTTTTGAGAATCCAGATTTACTGAAGAATTTGGAAACAAAAATTGATGGCTCCAATGCAATACAGGTGTTATCTGATACACTGTATAAATTGATTGGACGGGAAAAATTAATAGGAGAACTTCAACATAATCATTTATATTATGAAGTTGAAAATGATTATATTATCGTTGCTATTTCAAAGGAAAAAATACCAAAGTATGATGAGAAATTTATAGAATCTTATAGAGCTTTAAGTGAGATATTGAAAGATATTATATTAGATATGAAAAAGCCGCTAATGTATTGGAAGCCAGGCGAATGGAATTTATGGAAGAATAGGTTTAAAATTATTCCCAATTCGTTTAATGGTTACTGACAAAATTAATGTAGGATGTACAATTAAACGGCAAAAAGTCGCTTAATTGTATGCTATAATAGGAAGTCAAAGAGGAAACTCTGTAAGAGAGGGAGATTTAGCATGGCAGGAAAACCAAAGAAATCGAAGAACATTGAGAAAAAATATATGACTTTGGGGGCTTATATTATTGATAAATGCAGTACAACAAGTTATAAATTGGGAGAGAGTGAAGAAGTAACAAAACACCCAAAGGTAGATCAGAAAATGTTAGATGCAGTAGGTGGGTTGTCTACACTTGTAGAACAAGCAAAGGAATTGGAAAGAGAAGGTTATATCAAAGCAGACTGGTGTGAGGTGAATCGGGATATACGAAAGTTTGATTTTCCTATGAAAAAGTTACCAGAACTTTGTGAAAGAGAAGGAATTCCAGACCTTAGACAGAAATGGCTTTCCTGTCGCAAACAATTAAAGCAGAGCTTGGAAAATGCAAAGACACCGTGGTTAAAGGACTATTACAAAAAAATGTTGGAATCTATGGATAAAGGAAACATTCCTTCTAATATAGAGGATAAAAATTTTTGGGCTTGTTTAAATGGAATTGATGCATTAAAAAAAGATATTTGGAAACGACGGTTTAGTGCAAATGTTCTTAAGGATTCTAAGATGTTTGAAAAACAGTATCAGGGGAAAGTTGTTACGGTATTAAAAAAGTATGTGAATGACATTAGAACCCTGCAAGAAGAAATAGATGTAAATGAAGAAGAAATGAAAGAACACAGTAAACGAATAGAAGATAGAATTTTAACAGAGTTTGGAATTTTATCTTATTCCCAGACGTTGGAATTAAAGGGAAGTCTGCAATATAAAATAATAGCACAACAAGAAAATTTGACAGATACTTCCACCCAGATTTATGGCACTGTAATAAATGCACAAACGTTAACAAATGGGGTACCTGTGTCCATAAATGGTGTAAAAAGAATTATCACCATTGAAAACAAGGCATGCTATGAGGAAAGAGAATACAATCCGGAAGTACTTTATATTTATGTACATGGTTTCCCATCTCCCAAAGAGAGAGAATTTCTGAAAAAAATTGTTCAGATAGCTCCAGAAGATACAAAGTATTTTCATTGGGGAGATATGGATTATGGTGGTATCCGCATTTTTCAATATTTAAAACAACAGCTTTTTCCTGAACTTCTGCCTATGCTTATGGATAAAGAGATTTATGAAGATAGCATTAACAAAGGATATGGCATAGTATTGGAAAAGGAAAAGCAAAAAAAACTGGAACAACTGGATGCACGAATGTTGGAAGAGTTGAAACAGAGTATTTTGGAGAAGGGACTGGAAGTGGAACAGGAATGTGTAGAGTGGGAGTAGTCTAAGGGCATATAGAAATTAGCAGAAGGTGATTTGGCGGATTATATTGAAAGAAGTGTAATTGGAAAGTGAGGATATATAAAATGTATTATTTACCAGATGAAACAGAAGTTTGTGGATTTTACGAATGTAAAAAATGTGGAGAAAGATTTTTATCCATACAAACAATAAAGAAAATACCATGTCCAACTTGCGAGCAGAGTGTGGATTATGAAATTGGACCAGATGAGTCTTTAGAGGAGTTGTTAGATACTGCAGAACTAATAAGGGTAATTGAAGGAAGAGAGGATGTCGAGTGTATGGATGCACTTTTGAGTCTGGCAATTACTGGCGGAGATCCTGATAATTGGATTTAGATAAGAAAAGGGGAGCGGGATGAAATATACAGAAGAATTAAAGCAAGGGCTACAAACTGCATTTATTGATAGCAACATAAATTCTAGTCTTGCATATCAACCAGAGTTTGTGTCAAATAATTATAAACAGGGAAAGAAAGTATTAGCATCCATTGAGCAAGAATTAAAGCAATGTGATGAATTTTGTATAAGTGTGGCATTTATAACAGAGAGCGGTATTACACCATTGTTGCAAACACTATTGGAATTGGAAAAGAAAAATATTCCAGGTAAGATTCTAACAACAGATTATTTGATGTTTAGTAAACCAAAGGCATTAGAAACATTATCCTCTTTTAAGAACATCGAACTGAAGATGTATTGTACAGAGGATACAAAGGACGAGGGATTTCACACAAAGGGATATATATTTGAAAAAGATGAGATTTATCGTATTATTATAGGTAGTTCAAATATGACATCAAATGCTATAACAAAAAATAAAGAGTGGAATACAAAGATTGTTGGAACAAAAGAGGGGGCAACCATAAAAAATATTTTAGATGAATTTGAAAATTTATGGATTGATGAACATACCAAGTCTTTTGATGAATTTTTTGATTTATATCAAACAAAATATAATATTATTAGCAAACAACGAAGAATCGCAAAAGAAAGTCAAATAATTGATTTTGAACAGTACACTTTAAAACCTAACAAAATGCAAATAGCGTTTATAGATAATCTGAAGAAGATGTATAAAAATGGAGTAGAAAAGGCATTGTTAATTAGTGCAACCGGAACTGGAAAAACCTATGCTTCAGCCTTTGCTATGCGTGAACTAGGATTTAAAAAGGTACTTTTCCTTGTACATAGAAATCAAATCGCAAAACAGGCATTAAAATCTTTTCAAAAAGTTTTTGAACATAGTGTTTCTATGGGATTGGTAAGTGGCAAACATCAAGATTATGAGAAAGATTATGTATTTGCTACAATTCAAACCCTTTCCAAAGAAGAGAATTTAAAACGATATACCCCCGAACATTTTGATGCTATTATATATGATGAGGCACATCATACATCTGCTGAAAGTTATAAAAGGACAATGAAATATTTTAACCCCAAGTTTAGTCTTGGTATGACTGCAACTCCTGACAAGAGAGATGATAATATTGAGGGTAGAAATATTTATGATATTTTTGAACATCAAATTGCATACGAAATCAGGTTGCAGCAAGCGATGGAGGAAGACTTGTTATGTCCATTTCACTATTTTGGTATTACAGATTTAGAGATGATAGAAGACTGTGAAAGAACAAAAGAAGAAAAACTAGAAAATTTTCGTTATCTCACATGTGATGAACGGGTGAATTATGTGATGGAAAAAGCAAAATTTTTTGGATATAGTGGAGACAGAGTAAAAGGAATAATTTTCTGTAGTCGATTGGATGAGGCAAGAGCTTTGTCAATAAAATTTAATGAACATGGGTGGAGGACATTAGTTCTTTCAGGAGAGGATTCAGAAAGCACAAGAGCGAATGCCATTGAGCGATTAGTCATGGATGAAAAAATAAGAGATGAAGAAATAGATATGGAGATAAATGAGGGACCTTTGGATTATATTTTGTGTGTGGATATTTTTTCTGAGGGTGTAGATGTTCCAGAAATAAATCAGGTTATAATGCTTCGTCCAACAGAATCTCCAATTGTGTTTATTCAGCAGTTAGGACGTGGACTTCGTAAGGCAGAAGGAAAGGAGTATGTAGTTGTACTTGATTTTATTGGAAATTATAAGAATAATTTTATGATTCCTATTGCTTTGTCTGGGGATAGAAGTTATAACAAAGATAATATTCGTCGATATATAGTGGAAGGTGGGCGTATCATACCAGGAGCGTCAACGATTCATTTTGACGAGATTTCTCGTAAAAGAATATTTCAATCAATTGATAATGCTAACTTTAGTGATATAAAGCTAATAAAGGAGAATTATACAAATTTAAAAAATAAATTGGGGCGTATTCCTAAACTTATGGACTTTGATAAATATGGAGAAATGGATGTTTTGCGGATATTTGACAATCCGAGTCTTGGTTCATATTATAAATTCTTAATAAAGTATGAAAAAGAATATACCACTCGATTGTCTGAGGAAGAAGAAAAGGTTATTGAATTTGTTTCAAAAAAACTGGCAAATGGGAAACGTGTACATGAACTGGAATTGCTTAGTCGTATGCTTACACATCATCATGGTTTAATGAGAGATTTGAAAGAAACATTGCAGAAAAAATATGGTGTTGTTATGAATAAAAATTGTGCTGAAAATGTGGTAAATATGATGACTAATGAATTTTCTTCTGGCTCAGCGAAAAAAACTTATGAGCATTGTGTTTTTTTAGAAAAAGAAAAAAGTCCTGTAAGTGGACTAGTTGGTGAGAATGTAGACTATCAAACTTCAGATACCATAACAAAGATGCTTAAAAATTCTGATTTTCATTATATTTTAAAGGAATTGATTATTTTCGGTATTTCACGTTATCAGGAAAATTATAGAGAATATTATCAAGATACAAATTTAGTTCTATATCAAAAATACACTTATGAGGATGCTTGCAGACTATTAAATTGGCAGTATAATGAGATACCATTAAACATAGGTGGCTATAAATATGATAAAAGAACAAAGACATTTCCTGTATTTATTAATTATGATAAAAAAGATAATATTAGTGACACTACTAAATATGAAGATTATTTTTTGTCACCAGAAAAGTTGATTGCTATTTCCAAAAGTGGCAGAAATAAAGAATCAGAAGATGTGCAGAATTTTTTACATGCAGAAGAACGTGGGATTAAAGTAGAGTTGTTTGTAAGGAAGAATAAAGATGATAAAATTTCAAAAGAATTTTATTATTTAGGTCGTATGAAAGCAACAGGAAAAGCAAAAGAATTTGTAATGGCAAATACCAATAAAACTGCGGTGGAAATTGAGTGGAGACTTGATACACCTGTGAGAGAGGATATTTATGAATATATCTTGAATGGTTAAATGTATTATTAAAAAAATAAAGGGCAGAAAGAGGATACTATGAAAACAATTAAAGTAGTAGCAGCAGTTATAAAGAAAGAAAATAAAATTTTTGCAACACAGAGGGGTTATGGAGAACTCAAAGGTGGGTGGGAGTTTCCGGGCGGAAAAATAGAAGAAGGAGAAACATCTAAGGAAGCCTTAATGCGTGAAATTATGGAGGAATTAGAGACAAAGATAGAAGTGGGAGAATGGATTGATACAGTAGAATATGATTATCCAACATTTCATTTATCTATGGAATGTTTTTGGTGTACAGTGGTTTCTGGAGAACTTATCTTAAAGGAACATGAGGAAGCAAAGTGGCTTAGTAAAGAAGAATTGTACAGTGTCAAGTGGCTTCCAGCAGACATTAGTTTAATTAATAAAATAAAAAAAATGATGTAAGGAATTTGCAAAATATTCTTGCAAAATAAAACAAATGTTTGTATAATGAATATATGTTCGATTTAGTTGATGAAATGTCCATACAGGACAAATTAGAGATTTTAGCCGATGCGGCAAAGTATGATGTTGCGTGTACCTCCAGCGGTGTAGATAGAAAGGGAAAGAAAGGATTCCTTGGGAATACCAAAGCCTGCGGTATATGTCACAGCTTTGCGGCAGATGGCAGATGTATTTCATTGTTGAAGATTCTTATGACGAATCACTGTGTTTACGACTGTAAATACTGTGTGAACCGTGTATCCAATGATGTACCCCGCACAACCTTTACACCAGAAGAGATATGCGAATTGGTTATAGGATTCTACAAGAGAAATTATATTGAAGGTTTATTTCTTAGTTCTGGGGTTATAAAGAACCCTGCCTATACCATGGAGAAGATGTGTGAGACATTACTGCTCCTGCGAAACAAATACCGGTTTAATGGATACATTCATGTAAAATCTATACCAGGGGCACCTGATGAATTGCTGGCAACAGCAGGTTATCTGGCAGACCGTATTAGTATTAATATGGAGCTTCCAACAGCAGAGAGCCTGCATAAATTAGCACCTAATAAGAGTTTTCGTACGATTATGGAGCCTATGAAAACAGTAAGTGATACCATTGCAGTTCATAGGCTTGCAATTGGTAAGGATGCCAGAATGGAGCGGAGTTATGGAAATAAGTATTTGTCTGGCAGCATTTTTTCAAAAGAGAATTTAAAAGTAGACATGCAAGGAAGACAACTGGCAGAAGGAATAGAAACAGATATTGCTAAGAATGAAAATTCTAAGTCAGATAAGCTGCAGTTTTTGCCCGCCAGCATGGGAGAAGGAAAACTTACCAGACCTTTTGCACCATCAGGACAGAGTACCCAGATGATTATAGGAGCAACACAAGAATCTGATTACAATCTACTTATGACTACACAGCATTTATATCAGTCCTATGATTTAAAGAGGGTATTTTATTCTGCATATATTCCTATCAACGAAGATGCAGCACTTCCAGCACTGGGAACAGCACCACCATTGCTTCGGGAACACAGATTGTATCAGGCAGACTGGCTGTTACGTTTTTATGGCTTTCAAGCAAATGAGCTGCTTTCACAGGAGAGACCGAATTTTAATGAGCAGTTAGATCCAAAGTGTGAATGGGCTTTGAGACATTTAGAATTGTTTCCTGTGGAAGTGCAGACTGCATCTTATGACATGATTCTCCGTATACCAGGAGTAGGTCCAAAGTCTGCTGGACGGATCATGAGTGCCAGAAAGTATGGAAGGCTTGATTTTGATAATCTAAAGAAGATGGGAGTAGTATTGAAGAGGGCACATTATTTTATTACCTGTGGAGGGAAGATGATGTATCATACACCAATTGATGAAGAGTACATTACCAGACAGTTAGTGGATACAAATGGGAAGGAAAATTGGCAGGTGACACACCAGAATTCCTATTACCAGATGTCTTTATTTGATGACTTTAACTTGAATTGTAACAGTTTAGTCGAGTAAAAGTATATGTGCTTAATGCCATTCATGAATAAAGTGTCCAGCCAAAAAGAATATTTTTAGTAACAGTTCACGTAGGTCTGCACACTCCGCTGTGCAGACCGTATAAATAATTAAAACAGGAGAGGAATTGGGCATTTTACATGCGAAGCTTGCCCAATTCCGTAACAGGTCAGCCCCAGCTGAACTGTTACTATTTTTAACCAATTTGTATATTCTGGCACTTTATGAATGAACCCGGCTGAACTCTTACCTTGAATTAAAAATAGGACTAAAGGTGATTATATGATGGTATTTACTTGTGAACCTGATTTCGAGGCAATATTGACTTGTATATACGATGCTTGGGAATGGGCAATTAAGAATGGACATGACAATGTGCGTTTAGAGTTAGAGCCAGTGTTGCAAAACTCTTTGTTTGACAGTTACCAGCATGTGGATGGGGATAGCACAAAGGCAGAGAAGGTGGCACGTTCCATTCGGCGTAAAATTTCAGTACAAGCATATCATTGTGTGTATTATGCTTGTCTGTTTTCAGAGGATGTTTTAGATGTGATATACCAATATTTACGCATTGGTTTTAAAGTAGGGGCAAGAGTGGAACAAATGCTTACAGAGCCTTCTGTTATGCGAATGATGGAAGTGCGGCGTAAGGTAGGGAATGAGATACACTACTTTCGGGAATTTCTTCGGTTCCATTCCCTGTCTGACAAGATATATGTGAGCCATTTGGAACCAAAATGTAATGTAGCATACCAAGTGGCAGTTCATTTTGCAGACCGTATGCCTTCAGAACATTTTATGATTATTGATGACAATAGACGGTTTGCAGTGGTACATCCAGCGGATGAAGAGATGTATGTGCAAACTTTGACAAAAGAGCAACTGGAAAGATTGATGAAGAGTGAAGGATATCAAGATGAATTTACAGAACTTTGGAAGTTGTTTTTTCATACCATTGCTATTCGGGAACGGGAGAACTACCAGTGTCAGAGAAATATGATGCCATTATGGATGAGAAAACATGTTACGGAATTTCAAGAGGATAAATAATCTTGGATAATGGAAATTTAGAATGGTATTATATGACAGATGAATTCGTTTTGGAATTGAAAGAATGGCTACCGCAATCCCACTGGCTTTAGATGGTGGGTTAAGGTAGCCAAAAGTAGACCATTGTGTATACTTCCTTTATGGGAGAATGGAAATCTAAAAACAGGCGTATCTGTTCAGTACCTGAACAGATACGAGATTTTAGCCCATAAAAATTCGCAAAGCGAAGGGCTAAAATCTTGTAAA
>JAAVHR010000081.1 GCA_014799595.1 Clostridiales bacterium
TCACTCACAAGCTTGACACTTGCTGTCAAGCTATGTGCCAAGAACATAGAACAGCCAAGAATCCAGCCTTTCGCCGAAGGCGAATTATAAATAGGCTGGATTCCGTTACTGTTAGCACCATAGGTGTGAACAGTAACGGTTGTTATGTTTGTTTTTTTCGCTAGCTTTATTCCACAGTTAATACTATACACTAGGAATTTTAAGAAAAGCACAACAAATTCTTAAAATTTCATTAAGATTACAAAGGAAATCTGTTTTTGGTAACCTTCTTATTATATAATTAAAAAAGAAAGGTCTTTTGTTCTTATATATATCATATCTTAGGTAATGTCTGCTAAATTTGTTGACGAGGCAACAGAAAGCAAGTAAAATAAAAGAAGGAAGATGATTTAGGTAGAATGACAGAATGATCCTTTCTCTTCCATATATTCCAGATGGGGGGATTGTACTTTATCTGGTAAAGCCTCCGGCGGATGGCAGGTGTGTGGAATAGAATTATGTCAGAGGAGCTGACCCGCACACCACCACAAGAACACCGAGGCGTTCTTGAAGTAAAAGAGGTGAGAAGAAAAGAATGAAGAAAGTGATACAGCTTATTCTGTTAAATGGAGGAATCGCTCTTGCTAATATTCTTACATTTTCTGAATCAGTGTTTGATGTGTCTCTGGCTTATGGAACGGTATTGCAAAGGGCAATGGGAATTACGCTTATCATTATGAGTGTGTTGATATTTGCATGGGGAAATTATAAGATATTAAGCCATGAGGATGAGGCAGAAAAAGGACTTCGGCAAGCAAAAAATGCTTATGGCTATGTTTTAGAGGAGATAGATACCCCGGAGGAATGTTTAGAGGCGTTGTCTTGTTACCAGCAGTCAGTATTTGTAAGAGATGTAGATACTGCAAAAGATCAGGTCAACCGTCTGGTAAGAAAGATGGCATCCTTAAAAGAAATATTATTTCAGAAATGTCAGGCACAACAGGGAGAACTTCTGGGATTCCAGAAGGTTATTGAAGACTGTGAAATGATGACTTATGAGAATGTGAAGCGGATGCTTAGCCGTATGGCAATTTTTGACCAACGGGAGTATGAAATTCTGCAACAGGGGAGATTAAATGTAAGTACCAATGCTCTGGAAGCAAAACGTCAGATATTCGCAGAACACTTTGCTTATATAAAACAACAGTTAGAGAAAAACGAAGCAATACTTCTGGAATTTGACAGGCTTCTTATGGAAGTTTCTAAGATAGGTGATAAGGAAATGGCAGATGAAGAAACCATGAATAGTATCAGGGATGTAATTTATGGTATGAAACAACTTCACAATGACGAAGAAGGAGAGATGGAAAGTTTAGAACAAAAATATCAAAGAACCATGTAATATAACAGTTGAGTAAAGGAGAAGAATACATGAAGAAGAATGGAGTAATTGCATTTGTAATTATTGCAATTGTATTGTTTGCAGGAGTTTTTGGCATATTAAAACTTACAGAAAATAAGGATGGTACTGGAAACGCAGAGAAAAAATTAAGCCGGATGGTGGAGCGGATTGGTGCTACAGAGCAGGAACTAGTAAAAGGAACGGTCGAATTTAATGAAAATGATTTGGCAGCAGAATTGCCTGAAATATCGAAATACCCATTATCATTAGAGGGAAAAGGGGAAATTAATATTGAAATCATGTCTTCCCCAGAGAAAGCAGGGGACAATTATGATGGATGGTTATTAGATATTGCAAAGAAATTTAATGAAGAGAAAAGGAAAATAGCTGGAAAGATCATATCAGTATCTATCCGTTCTATTTCTTCTGGTACAGCTGCAGATTATATTATATCAGGAAAATATGTACCAGAAGCATTTACCCCTTCCAATGAATTATGGGGTGAAATGATACAAAGTAAAGGTGTAGAGCTGGATATTGTGGAAAAACGTTTGGCAGGAAATGTGGCAGGGATTCTTCTTTCCTCAAAAACACAAAAGAAAATTGCAGAAAAATATAAAGAAGTGACTTTAAAAACAGTGGTACAGGCAACTGCGGAAAACCAGATAACCATGGGATACACCAACCCATTTACCAGTTCCACCGGATTGAATTTCTTACTGGAGACTTTATATAATTATGACAGCAAAAACCTGTTAAGTGATGCAGCAGTGGAAGGATTTGCAGAGTTCCAGAAGAACATACCTTTTGTTGCTTATACCACTTTGCAAATGAGAAATGCTGCCTCTAAGGGTACTTTAGATGGCATGGTAACAGAATACCAGATATATGTGAACACAAAAGAATTAAAAGATTATGCGTTTATTCCATTTGGAGTACGTCATGATAATCCATTATATGCTACAAAAAATATTGGAGCGGATAAGAAGAAAGTTTTGGAAGAATTCTGTAAGTACTGCTTGAATGATGAATCACAGAATCTTGCTACAGAATATGGATTTAATGAAAATGATGATTATGTTAGTTCTTTACCAGAAATACAGGGAAAAACCATTATAGAAGCACAGGACTTGTGGAAAGAAAACAAAGATGGAGGAAATAGTATTACTGCTGTATTTGTAGCTGATATTTCAGGTAGTATGAGCGGAGAACCTATTAATGAATTGAAAAATTCTCTGATTAATGCTGGACAGTATATCAATGATGAGAATAGCATTGGATTAGTAAGTTTTAATAATAAAGTATATGTGGATTTACCTATTGCACAGTTTGATTTGAATCAAAGAGCTTATTTTAATGGTGCTGTGAGTAACCTGAATGCATTGGGAGGTACAGCAACCTATGATGGAATTATAGTTGGTGTAGATATGCTGGTAAAAGCAAAAGAGGCAAATCCAAATACAAAATTAGTATTATTTCTGTTAAGCGATGGAAGGAAAAATGATGGGTATGATTTAAGCGATGTAAAATCTATTTTGGAGACCTATCAGATTCCGGTATACTCTATTGCTTATGGAAATGATTGTGATTTGGATGAGTTAAATGATGTATCCTCCGTGAATGAGGCAGCAACCATTAATGCGGATTCCGATGATGTAGTATATCAGTTGAAGAACTTGTTTAATGCACAGATGTAAAGAACAAACTTCCCTATAAAACGATCATGCCTCGCAAGCGAGGTGCCACCATAAATGAAAGTGTCGGTTACTTCGCACTATGTGCTCTCATAACCGCCTGATGTGTATTCGTATTCCAAGCTGTCGCTTTACATACTCATACGCATCAGGTTCTACGATAGATATAGCAGTTGGTTTTTGTGCAAGCACAAATCAACTGTATATCTATCGATAACACTTTCATAGTAAGTAAAAAAGTCCTAACGATTACATGGTATGTAATCGTTAGGACTTTTTACAATTCTGCCAAGACTTGAATTGCTTTTGCTTTTGTCATCTGTGTATAGTGTTCATCAATATAGGCTAAAGTTGTGTATGTAGTACGCTCCATTTTACCATATTCTAAAGCTATATTACAAAACTTGTGGAATTCACCTAAAGAATGCTCATCTTTACTAAGAATCAAGTAATAATTATCATGTTCTTCATCTTTGTATAAAGTGTTTGTTCCATGATATATGGAAACCAGTTGTTTAGATAAGGCAATTACTGCATCCAGATGTAAAAAAGAAAATATCTTACAAGCTGGTGTTGGTGGATATGTCTTTCCATTTTGAGGCTTGATGTCGTCCAAGATGTTCTTAGGATTCACTGCATCCGATAACGGTATAAAATCTGCTACCTGTGTAGGAGAATCTGTCTTGGTATCATTATAATAATCATCAAAGTCAGCCATAGAGTCGAGAAACTCTTCTGTAAAAGATTCCTCATAATCTTCTTCGTAATCAAAGTTGTCCATACTGTCATCAGAAGAAAATCTGGAAAAACGGGTGTCTAACTCATCTGGATCTTCTACTTTTGTAACTACAAGTACCAAACATTCTGTAGAAACGGGAATTGCCTCTATCATCAATGGAATGTCATCTGCTTCAAATCCCAATTCGTAGGAAGCCTGCTGCATCATATCACGAAACAAAGCCTTTGCCTTTTCAGTACCATAAGCGAGTTCACTTATACGCAATTCTCTGTCCACTAAGTCGTTTTTGTTCAAAGTACAACGGATTTGATTCTCACTAATACGTTCTATCTTCATATAAATCGCCTCCCTTCTTCTTAGCTTAAGTATAGTTTATATACCGTGTAAAGTCAACTAAAATGCTAGTTTTTCGCATGGAGATTCGTGGGAAATTTATCAGAAAAAACCTATTCATAATCTGGGAAGAGTTATGAAATACTTCTAAAAGGTAAGGTGTGACATGTAGATTTTTTAGAAAATAAACTGATAATTTTATATAGTTTGTATATTGTAAGAAAAAAGGAAAGCCGATATAATAAGCAATGTGTCAAGCACACAGTCTGAAATTTGTCAAACCACTAGTTGTACTGTTTATTCACTAAAAAAGATAAAAGCATGTAGATGAGATTTACAGAGTTTTGTGGTCAAAAGTTCATTATTTCTAATCGCAGAGATTATAGTTTTGTAACAGGTCAGCTCTGGGCTGAACGGTTGCTATTTCTTGCGAGTCAAATAGTTCTCACAATTATCGTGATATTTCCAAGAAAAAGAAAATGTACTGGCAGGCAGATAAGGAAATGCATATTAGAATATTAAGACAGGATATTATGCAGAATTCCTATGACTGTGTGACAACAGTTGCTACTATACAAAAAAGTTTTATGAAAGGAAGACTTTATGGTTTCTTTATAAAACTAGGAAAGGAGAGTGAGAAATCCAGAGCTTTTTTAAATCTAGAGATATCCTTAGAAGGATATGCAATACAAACGATCTGCCACACTGGAAACTTATGAGCATTGGGAAGGAAGACGTAACCAGTACGAATATTCGTGAACCAGTCCAAGTAATTATGTATGATATGGAATACAAAGGAACATTGCATCTACCATAGGAAGAAGGTGGTGGCAGATTTCATTATGTAACTTATAAACAAAGAGAGTAAGACTCTCTACAAAAATTTACACCCTCTATATTTGTGAATGCTGACAAAACAGATGTTTTTGTTTTACAAACAGGAATAAGTCAGGATGATATTAAAAGAAGACTATTTTTCATGTTTAGAATGATTATATAACGATGGAAGATAGTCTCTTTTGTTTATTTTCTTATTAAAATGCTTATTTCTTGGTGTTGTATTGCTGTTGAAAAATTAAAAAGGTGTAAAGCTTTATTGCTGTGTAACAGGATTAAAAGGTAAACTTTCTTTTATTTTGACATTTTCTGCATTTCTGATTATAATAGAAATGGCTATAGACTTTATTCGACAATTTAGTGCAACAAATAATTGAGGATAAAGATTATGGTAAGGAGCGAAGCGGAATAGGGTTATAATGTATATTCTGTTAAAATATGAATAACATAACAAATAGTGTAACTGTCCAGAACCATGAACAGTTACGTTTAAGCCCATAATAATTCGCCTTCGGCGAAAGGGCTTAAACATTACAGAATTTACTTTTTCTTACGAAACACGCAGTAAATGCGAGTTTCTACCTGAATAGTTACCAAATAGTAACAAATTTGATATCCGCTTAAAACAGAAGAATGACCCCTATAGGGGAATAGCATAGGAGGAGATACTCTCATGAGATATAGAAGGGAGAATGAAGAAAGTTCAGGGGAAGTCAGAGAATCTTTTCGGGAGCGGTCTTTAAGAGAACATAAAGAGAAGTCTCAAGGGATACCGAAAGGTAAGATTGCAGTTTTAGTAGTATTGTTAGTCATTTTTATTGTGATAGTGTCTGTATTGGTGAAGAAATTTTCTTCCAGTAATACAGTAATGGATTTGAATGAATACTATAAAGTGGCAGATGATAAAGTTATGGTTGTATTACATGATACGATTGCAGAAGAACAAGGATTATATGATGACAATCAGATTTATCTTCCTTATAGTGTTGTCAAAGATAATATAAATAAACGGTTTTACTTTGATAGTACAGAGAATACATTATCTTTTGCAACTGCTACAGAGATTATACGCACAGAAGTAGGTAGTAATGATTACTATGTAAACCGTAGTAAGACTTCTTTGGGATATCCAATCGTGCGGACAGAAGGAGAGAATGTATATCTTGCTCTTGACTTTGTGGAACAGTATACAGATATTAAATATGAATTTTACCAGCAGCCAAATCGAATTGTAGTAGAAAGCAACTGGGGTGAGAAGTATTCTTACTATACAGTAAACAAAGCTACAAAGCTTCGTTATGCACAAAGTAAAAAGAGTGATATTTTAGCATCTTTGGAGGAAAAAGATGTACTTCGTGTTATTTCTGATGAAGAGGAATTATTGGAAGAGTATACCAAAGTTATGACAAAAGATGGAGTAATCGGATATGTACCTGGGAAATATTTGTCAGAGATATACGAAAAAAAATTGAAAGGCGGAGTAAAGGAAGAAGCCTATCCCCATATCTCTAAAGATAAGACCATTAACATGGTATGGCATCAGGTGACGAATTCTGTTGCCAATAACAGTATCCTAAATGATCTTGCAAGTACCAAAGGGTTAAATTGTATATCTCCGACTTGGTTCTCTATTTCCAGCAATGAAGGAACCATTAGTTCTCTTGCCAGTGAAACTTATGTGAGCCGGGCACATAATTCTGGGGTAGAAGTATGGGCATTGTGTGATGATTTTAAAGCAGCAACAGATGAGATAGATTTAGCAACCGTTTTAGGAAATACCACAAACCGGGATAAACTGACTAATGCATTGATTGCAAGTGCAATTCAATATAATTTAGATGGAATCAATATTGACTTTGAACATATTAGTGCAAAAACGGCAGATGCATATTTGGAATTTTTACGTGAACTTTCTGTTAAATGCCGTAATAATGGAATCGTTTTATCGGTGGATAGTTATGTGCCAACAGAATATACCGCATTTTATGACAGAGAAGAACAAGGGAAAATCGTAGATTATGTGGTTGTTATGGCGTATGATGAACATTATGGTGGTTCTGAGGAAAGTGGATCTGTAGCCTCTATTGGTTTCGTGGAAGAAGCAGTGAACAATATTTTGAAAATGGTAGATCCTAGTCAAGTCATTATTGGTATGCCATTTTATACCAGACTTTGGAAGGAATCCATTGTGGATGGTGAGACAAAAGTAACTTCTTCTGCTCACAGTATGAATCAGGCAAGCAATATTTTATCTCAAAATGGAGTGAAACCAGAATGGGATAAGACAACTGGACAATATTATGCAGAATATACTGTAGGTAAAGATTTGTATAAGATTTGGCTGGAAGAAGATAAGTCAATTGAAGAGAAATTAAAAGTGATTTTTGCAGAACATAAACAGGGGAAGGTAGCTGGTGTAGCAAGCTGGAAACTGGGGCTGGAGAAATCAAACATTTGGAATATTATTTTGAAATATGTTAACTAGAAGTGACTATTCAGGTAGAAACACGCATTTACTTTGCGTGTGACCTGAGAAAAATGAAAGTTGATTGCTACGTGCTACGCACTCCCGCAATCACTAACTGTATTCGTATTCCGGGCTGTCGCCCTACATACTCATGCAGTTTAGCCAGCCCAATGTCTATATTTCTTTGTAAGCAAGCTTGCACGAAATATAGCCGTTTGTCAGGACTTTCATAGTAAATTTTGATTGTTCTAAGCCCTTCGCCGAAGGCGAATTAACATGGGCTTAGAACGTAACTGTTCATGGTTCTGAACAGTTACAATTAGAAAACAGGCATTCTTAGAAGATTCTGAGGATGCCTGTTGGTTTGTGTAATGTCATTTATGTTTGTGTTATATTTTAAAGGAAAGGGCATAGAGTATATAGATAAGGACTGCGTGTATGGCAAGGTAAACGATTCCTTGTATTAGTACAGACGGAGCTGATAGAATGAAAAAGAAGATTATAGCAGGTGTTCTGGGATTGGGATTATTGATAGTGGCTGTTTTTTGTGTAGAAAGCAGGGAAACTTTGAAACAAACAAAAGAGCAATGGATCGTTGCAATTGATCCAGGACATGGAGGATTTGATCCAGGAAAGGTAGGGAGCTCAGGAAGTCTGGAAAAAGATATTAATCTTGCAATTTCCTTTAAAGTGAGAAAAAAACTGGAGAAAAAAGGAGTTCAGGTTGTAATGACCAGAACTACAGATGATGCTATTTGTAATCCGGAGGACAGAAATAAAAAAATGACAGATATGCGTAACCGGGTGGAAATTATAAATGCCAGCAGTGCAGCAATTGCAGTAAGTATTCATCAAAATAGTTTTACAGATAATAGTTCAAAAGGGGCACAAGTTTTTTATTATACTGGTTCCAAGGAAGGAGAAAAATTAGCTAAAATTATACAGAATCAAATAAGGGAAACAGTTGGAGACAACAATAGAAGAATGGAAAAAGCAAATAGTGATTATTATGTGCTTAGAAAAGTAAATTGTCCTATTGTTATTGTGGAATGTGGTTTTTTGTCTAATCCGGGAGAAGAGGCTTTGTTGGGGGAAGAAGATTATCAAGAAAAAATGGCACAAGGAATTACAGAAGGGATTCTACAATTCCTCATTGATTAAGAAAAATGTTTTAGGTATAATGATAGGTACAGACATAATGATTTGGTAACTATTTAGAGAGTGAACAGATATATGTATTGTTAGGAATGTGATATGGAGGAGAAATAATGAATTTAGACAAGAACAATATGAAAAAAGTCTGCTTATTAATTGCCTTTGCAATATTATTGTCTTGGGGAATTAATAATGGATTAGTGTTTTTNGGGATAATCAGCTATTTATTGGGATTAATATCTCCATTTATTATTGGTGCTGCCATGGCATTTGTATTGAATGCACCTATGCGTGCAATAGAAAAAAATGTAAGAAATTTGGGTAAAAAGAAAAGATTTGGCNTTTTTAAAAAAAATTATCGGATAATTAGTATTATCCTTACTTTAATTCTGGTGGTTTTCTTTATCTGGGCAGTATTTATGTTAATTATTCCGGAACTTGGAAGAACAGCAGTAATTTGTATGAATAATGTGCAGCCATTTTTAGAACAATGGAAGGAACAGGCGATGCAGCTTGCGGCAGATTATCCAGACTTAGAAAAGCAGATTAGAAATATTGATATCAATTGGGTAAGTATCAGCCAGAATGTAGTTTCTTTTTTGTCTGTAGGGGCAGGAAGTGTGGTAAAATCTACGGTAAATGTGGCAACGACTGTGGTGAGTGTGGTTGTAAACATTGTTCTTGCATTGATTTTTGCCATATATGTATTAACACAAAAGGAAAAGTTGAGCAGACAAGGGAAAAAACTTTTATATGCTTACGTAAAGAAAGAACGGGCAGATTGGATTTTGAGAATTATGAGACTTTCCAATAAGACATTTTCAAACTTTGTAACAGGACAGTTTGTAGAGGCTTGTATTTTAGGCTTGATGTTTTTTGTGACAATGACCATTTTTAGATTACCTTATGCAATTGTAATTAGTGTGGTAATCGTGGTCAGTGCATTAATTCCAATGGTTGGAGCCTTTATTGGATGTGTTTTTGGGGCGTTATTAATTATTATGGTAAGTCCTATGAAGGCAGTAGCATTTGTTGTTTTATTCTTGGTGCTTCAGCAGATTGAAGGGAATATTATATATCCAAGAGTAGTGGGGAATTCTATTGGATTACCAGCTATTTGGGTATTAGTGGCAATTACTTTAGGTGGTAATATGATGGGAATTATTGGGATGCTGATATTTATTCCGATTTGTTCTGTCTGCTATACGATATTAGGAGAGACGGTAAATAACCGTTTGAAAAAAAGAGGTATAGATGTGGAAAAACAGTAAATAATCCCGGATAATTGATGATTACTTATTTACACATAGAAAAGAGAGGAATTTCATGGAGACGAAGATAAGAAAGGCAGATAGGAAAGAAAGTTTTCAAGAAGCAGCGAAAATTTTACAACAGGGAGGCTTAGTGGCTTTTCCTACCGAAACCGTATATGGGCTTGGAGGAAATGCACTAGATGGTGAAGTAGCAAAGAAAATTTATGAGGCAAAAGGCAGACCGGCAGATAATCCGTTGATTGTGCATATAGCCAAGAAGAGAGAATTGTTAGCTTTAGCTGAATATGTGCCAGAACGGGCATGGATTCTTGCGGAACATTTTTGGCCGGGACCACTTACTATGATATTGCCAAAAAGCAAAAAAGTTCCTTATGGAACTACAGGGGGTTTGGAGACTGTTGCAGTGAGAATGCCAAATCATCCTGTAGCACTTCGGCTTATTCAGGAGTCGGGGATTTATATAGCAGCTCCAAGTGCCAATATTTCTGGAAGACCAAGTGCAACTATGGCAGAACATGTGATTGAAGATTTTCAAGGTAGGATTGATATGGTTCTTGATGGTGGAATGGTAAACATGGGAATTGAATCAACAGTGCTGGATTTGACAGAGGAAGTGCCAGTGATTCTACGACCGGGTTGTGTTACAAAGGAGATGCTTGAGGAGGTGTTGGGTGAGATTGTAACAGATCAGGCAATATTACCAGAAAATAAGGATAAACCTTTGCAACCTAAGGCGCCAGGAATGAAGTACAAGCATTATGCTCCAAAAGCAGAACTGACAATTGTTACAGGAGAGGCAGAGAAGGTACAGCAGACGATTAATCAAAGGATTACAGATAATCTAGACAAAGGTCTGAAAACTGGTGTGATTACCACTGTAGAGAATCAGGAAATGTATGTAGGTGGAGTGGTTCGATGTATAGGCAGCAGAGAGGAAGAAGGAACTATAGCCAGAGGTCTTTATAAAGTCCTTCGGGAATTTGACCATTTACAGGTAGATTGTATTTATGCAGAAAGTTTTATCGAAGATAGTATGGGTGAGGCAATTATGAATCGTCTTCAAAAGGCAGCAGGATACGCTATATTACAAGTATAGTATGTGTATAATTGAAGATTAAAGGTAACAGTTCAGGTAGGTCTGCACACTCCTCTGTGCAGACCGTAAAAAAGACTAAAACAGGATTGGAATTGGGCAATTTACATGCGAAGCTTGCCCAATTCCGTAACAGATCAGCCCCTGGCTGGACTGTTACGATTAGAGGGTGGTAGGTGACTGCCAGGTTGTACAACATGTAGGAGAAGATAGTAAGGAGGGCTGGCATGAGAAGATTTAGCAAGTTATTGTTTGTATGTACAGAAAACACAGCCAGAAGCCAGATGGCTGAGGTGATATGCAAAAATATGGTTGCAGATGATACCATAGAGATTAATTCTCGTGGTTTGGTAGTGTTATTTCCAGAACCAGTGAATCCTAAAGCGGAAGTGGTTTTGATTAACCATGGAATCTCCATAGAAGGTCATCAGGCAAAACAATTGATACAAGAGGATATGGATGAAGAAACTCTAGTTTTTACTATGAGCAGAGAGCAAAAAGAGAGAATTTCCAGAGATTATAATGTGAATACAAACATATATACGATTAAGGAATTTAATGAAGAAGAAGGGGATGTGATGGATCCCTATGGTGGAACTCTAGTGGAATATGAGGAGTGCTTTGTGGAATTATCCAGAGACATCAAAAAAATTGTGCTTAGACTTAGAAAAATTTATGGTTTGCAGGAGTAAGAAATTTTTCTTTTAGAAATAGAAAAGAACAGTTACTAAATTACTTAACAGAAAGGAAGAAGAATAATGATAGCAATTGGATGTGATCATGGTGGATTTGAATTAAAACAGGAGATTTTAAAATATTTGGAGGAGCAGAATCTTACTTATAAGGATTATGGATGCTATGATACTGCTTCTGTGGATTACCCAGAATATGCAAAAAAGGTAGCTAATGCAGTTGTTTCTGGTGAGGCAGAAAAGGGGATTTTGATTTGTGGAACTGGTATTGGAATTTCTATTGCAGCAAATAAAGTAAAAGGAATTCGTGCTGCACTTTGTCATGACTGTTTTAGTGCCCAGGCAACCAGAGAACATAATGATGCGAATATTCTTGCTATGGGTGGAAGAATTGTGGGACCTGGTCTGGCAGTAAAAATTGTGGATATTTTCTTGCATACCCCATTTTCAGAAGATGAGAGACATATTCGCAGAATTAGTCAGATTGAAGACGAAAGGTAATTATATGGGTATAGGAAAGACTTAATAAATCAGTAAACAAGGGATCATTATGGTTCCTTGTTTTTTACTTATTATGAAAGTGGTATTGATAAATATACAGTTGATGTGGGCTTGTTCATTTGTTTTGATAGAAAAAGATAGAAAATATAATTTGTACTTTAAAGAGTATCTTAGAAAATGTCATAATATGATACAATCAACATTCTAATATAAGTGATTACACTTATGACAAAAGAATATCAATTTACGACAAAAATGAAAAATATCACAATTTCTGTGGTACAATAAATTTCATTTGTTTTCATTTGCATAAGTTAGAAGCTAAAGTTGTGTTAACAAAAGGTAATTATACATAAAGAATGTTAAAAATGTATGTAACTGTGTAGAATTAAGAACTGTTAAGTTTAGCTCATAATAACCAACCTTTGGCAGAGAGGCTTAAACATTACATATATATTTTTAAGTGGCATGTGATTTACAAATAGTAAATTACAAAGAATAATAATAAAAAGATAAAATTATATTAAAAATGTTTATACTTAATAAAACTTGTGATAATATGACTTTTGTTTAAAATACTATAAGTGTTGCTGTTTAACTAAGCAATAACTGTGAAAAGATGAAATAAATAAAGTCTTAGGTATTTGAGGACAGTGATATAGAAATACAATGCGAAAAAGAATGTTCATCCGAAAAAGTAGTATTGAAATAGGGGGAATATTCGAACAAGAAACTTGAGAATAAATGATAAAGTAGTGCTATTNAAGACATATCTGAATTTACTATAGATAAAGTTGTGAGATGGCATGATAACTGTACAGAAAGGAATAAAGTAATGAGTAGAAAATTGGANAAGTTTAGTATGATAAGAAAAACAATAGTTGGAATANTGATGCTTATGATTATTGTGGCAAATACTAATAGTAGTAATGAGGTTTTTGCCTATGATAGGGAAGAAGCAGTTAAATACGCAAGTAAACATTGTACAAATTATAATTCAAGCTATCCTAAATATGGCAGTGATTGTACTAATTTTGCATCACAAGTATTACATGCCGGTGGATATAAAACGAATCCGGTTCCCAATAAGGATATATCTTANNGCGATCTTGGAACAGTATATAAAACAAAGAAATATTGGGGTGCAAAAAAATATACAAAAGAAATTGGTGGAATAATCAAGAAAACAGATTTTGTATCCACCTCAACATGGTCAAATGTGGACCAGTTGGCAGGAAGTTCTTATTATGGATTGCAAGATTATATGGTAAGTGAAAAAGGGAAAACAGTAAATTGTTATTCGGTTACAGAAAAGGGGATTAAACAATTAATAAAAGAAGCGAAGAAGGGGGATATTGTTCAGGTAGCGAAACAAAATGCTAGGTTCAGCCATTCTTATATTGTAGGTAAGGTGGCAAAAGATAAAGCGAATAACAATAGGACAGATGTTTATGTATATGCGCATACTGGTAATAGAGATGCGGGTGATTCTGATTGTTTATTGCGTATGTTCTATAGTGATAAGTTAAAAGATTTTACCTATATAGCTATAATAAAAGCATAAACTAAATATTATAAAAAAATTTAAGGTATATTATAACTATACAAGTTGTTTTGCATGGGTGAGGTTGTTTTTATGTGCAATCTCACTCACACAATTTGTATATCAACATTATAGCAAAAAATATTTGGAGGAAAGGAAATGAAAAAGAAAAAAGTAATTATAGTAATAGTGTCTTTTATTATAATAATTGCAGTATTTTTAGAAATGATTCATCCTGTATTTATTGTCACAGATAGATTGGTATGTGGAGTTTCTGATTCTGATAGTTTTGTGTCAATGCTTAAGGATGATGAGTATTATGATATACATTTAGACAGTTTTAATGGGAAACTACCAAGCCTAGATTCAAAGGATTATAGACGATTAAGTTTAGATATGAATTTAATTTATACATCATTATTAACAATGGAAAGTATGCGGATTTACATAAAAGATATTGACTGTGAAAATAAAAAAATGTAGTACTGATGAATGAGGGTGGGCTTAGTGAAGAAAGTAATGGGACAATGAGACTGGAGAAAGAATCTATTACTGGTATATTTATGCTTGTATATGTAGGAGACTTAAATAATGAGAAAGAAATAAAAAACAGGCTGGAGGACATAACAAAACATACCACATTTGAGGTAATGTACAATATGCAGTGGTTTGGAAATCGTACCTATACATGGAAAAAGAAAAGAACAATTGACAATTATGTAATAAAAAATGAAACTTATGGAGGAGAACAACGATTTGATGAATAAAGTAAAATGAAAAACACAAATAAAGAAAATATCAGGATTAAAATTATGGAGAAAAATAATGTCTAAAAAGAAAAAAGTAGTAGTAATTTTAGGAGTTTTTNTTATTTTAATTGTATTGTTTTTAGAAATTATTCACCCTGTATTTATCATTACTGATACCCTAGATTGTGGCGTTTATAATGGTTTTGTATCAATGCTTCAGAATGAAGAGTATTATGATGTATGTTTAGAAGGTTTTAATGGACAACTTCCAAGTCAGGATTCAAAGGATTACAGACGGTTAACTTTAGATATGGAACTGCTTTATACATCATTATTGNCAATGGAAAGNATGCAGATTTATATAAAAGATATAGACTGTGAGAATAAAAAAAATGTAGTAATGTTGCATGATGGAAAATTTTGTGATGGTAGNGGTGAAGAGACGAGATTAGAAAGAAATGATATAGTATCTGTATTTGCACTTGTATATGTGGGGGACTTGAATACTGAGAAAGAGATAAAGAACAGACTAGAAGATATAGCAAAACATACCACATTCGAGGTAATGTACAATATGCAGTGGTTTGGAAACCGTACCTATACATGGAAAAAAAGAGGAACTATAAAGAATTATATGATAAGTGATGAAACAAATGGAGGAAAAAGACGTTTTGATGAATAATTTATATCAACTGAAGGAAGTAAGTGTGGTATATGGTAAAGGTGAGAATAGTGTAAGGGCTTTATCAGATATTAATTTAGATATAAAAAAAGGAGAAAAGATAGCTATTGTGGGAGTATCCGGAGCTGGAAAAAGTACACTTTTAAATGTATTAAGTGGATTAGAAAAAATAACAGAAGGAGAATTGTTGTTTCAAGATGCACCATTATATAGCTTACAGGAGAAACAACTGGCAGATGTCCGTTTGAAAAACTTTGGTTTTGTATTTCAGGCTTTTCATTTGATTTCAAACTTAACTGTATATGATAACATTGTGCTGCCTTCCATGACTGCCTATGGAAAGATAGACAAAGAATGGTTTGATATGTTGGCAGAGAAGTTACAGATAAGTCACAGGCTGAAACATAAACCGGTACAATTGTCAGGAGGAGAAAAGCAGAGAGTTGCTATTGCAAGGGCATTAATCAACAAACCTCAAGTGGTATTTGCAGATGAGCCTTCTGGAAATTTAGATACTAAGAATGGTGATATTGTATTCCAATTATTATTTGATTATGCAGAAGAAAATAGGCAGACTCTGATATATGTAACTCATGATTTGCAAAAGGCACAACTGGCAGAAAGACAAATAACAATTAAGGATGGTGTGATTGTATCATGAGAAAGTATACAAAGTTATGGAGTGTATATGCATCCTCAAAAAAAATAATAGTTCTATTAATAGTGGTAGGAGTGTTTCTCGGATTGATTCCTAATTTTGCACAATTATCCTTTACAAGTAGTGAAAATGAAGTAGTGAGAAGTGCACAGCAGGCATTTGGAACATATGCTGTCCGTATTGGTGATGTAGTAAAAGGGGACGAGGTGGCTTTAAAGAAATATAAAAATGTAAAAAAAGTTGTAGCTGCAGAATGTTATACAGAAAGTTTTGACGAAAAGGTATATTATTTTAATTATGGAACAGGTGCTGATATAGAAATGTTAGGAATGTTTTTGGAGAAAGGAGCACTTCCAAAAGCAGAAAATGAAATTCTCATTGACAAAAACTATATGGCTTTGAAGGAGTATAATTATAATGTTATTGGAAAAGAAATAAAAGTTGAGGTTTCCGAAGGGAGGTTTGGAAAATTTATAGTTTCTGGGGTAGTCAGAACCCAAAGTGCTTTTGAGGAGTATGAAGCCTATGAATTTAATTTTTATGTATATAAGGAAAAGTTCAAAAAGAACACCTTATATGCATCTTTTTATGATTACAGTAAATTGGATTCTGATTATAAAAAACTTGAGAAGTGTGTCAAAGGAAAGGTATATCCTAATCTCGGAATGTATTTATTTTTGGGGTATGGAAGTGACAGTTTCAATCTGTTTGAACAATATGATCTGCTATACGCCTGTATATATGCTTTTATATTGCTAAGTATGTGTTTTATTATATACAATGTAGCCAAAATGTGTATTTATGATTCCTATGAAAGCATAGGTGTTTTGAATATGTTAGGTATACATAAGCAGGCATTGATAATTAGTTTTTTAAGTTTTGTATTAATTTTATCGGGGATAGGTATTGTACTTGGAGTTATAATAAGTGCCGCAATTGTGTGTATTATTCATCTAACATTGTACCATACATTAATAAATTATATAGTATTGTTTCAAAATTACCCCTATCAGGTAACAGTATTAAGTATTATACTTTGTCTGACCGTAACTGCTCTTGTGTTAATGCCTCTATTAATTCGGATTAAACGTATGAGTCCAAACGAAGTAATGAGACAGGAAATTATATTTGATAAGCTGAAACAGCAGAAAGAAAAAATTTTGTTCCCAAAAGACACAAAACATATTTGTATCAAATTGGCAGCAAACAATTTGTCTCGTGAAAAGGTTATGAATGTTATTTCCGTATTGGGAATAGCAATAGGCACAGTTATGATTACTATAGGCATTTTTTACCTAAAAACCAATTATTCTAAGATGCCTGGAAATGATAATTACGATTATAAGATCCAGATGTATGACTCTGTATTGTCTGATAAGAATCATAAATTAAGAGATAAGTTTAATAATAACATGGGGTTCTCTAATGAAGTTGAAGTGCATGCATTATTTGAATGTGTTAAAAAGTTGATAGTTCCTCCTCAAAAATTATCTGGTAAATATAGAGAGTTTCTATCTCAGGATGTGGAGATTGCAAGACTTTTGGCAAAAGGAAAAGATATTGAATTATATGTGAAAATTCTAGGATATGATGAAAAGGAATTAGAGAATCTATATAAGAAAAATAGTATGAAAGCCCCATGTATTGCAGGAACAGAAGCTATTGTTTTAAATGATATTTACTCTTTATATGGAAATGGAGTTACAATTGAAAATCCATTTAAAGCCGGTGATAAAGTAGATTTAGTATTGGATGACATTGTTTCCTTGAAAGTAAAGGCAGGAATAAATAGATTGACAATTTATCCAACTTCCTTTGACTTCGCACCTGTTTTAATAATTACCAAAGAAAAGTTTGTAGAGTTATTTGGACAGGACGTTCCGGAATATGTATATATAGATAAGCCAAAATCAGAAAAGGATCAAGAAAATTTGGAAATGGTCTTGGCAGACAGGCAGCATTATGTTACTTATCCAAAGCAGGAAAAGGAAGAATTAGAAAGGTTAAACAGAATATTAAGGGTATTTGTATATATTTTATTTTGTATATGTATACTGGTATCTGCAGGTTTACTGTTTAGTAGTTATTATTTAAAGGTGTATATCCATAAAAAGGAGTATGCCATGTTATATACAATAGGTTTTGATAATTGGAAAATAAAGTCGGTTGTTTTATTGGAAGTGTTTTTTTCGTTTATGGTAAGTATATTTTTTTCAATATTTGTATCATATCTGGTAACGAAACAAATTTATTTGATAAAATATCCTTCTGTCGGAACCTATCTGTATAATTTCCCAGTAAAAACATTTGCTATATCTTGTGGAATAGCACTATTGTTTAGTTTATTTGTATGGAAACTGATATTAAATAAATTGGAAAGAGTGTTAAATGTAGAGGTGTTACGTAGTTTATAATAAATATAAGAAATGCGGCCTGACAAAGCCGCATTTCTTATACTGTTTAACTTTTATTGACACAATTCTCCCACTACTTGGTTGATTACTTTGCCATCTGCTTTTCCTTTTAGAGAAGGCATAATTTCTTTCATAATCTGACCTTTATTCTTAGTAGCAAGAATCTCTGCAAAATCTTTCATGAGTAATTCTTTTACTTCTTCTGCTGACATCAAAGCAGGTGCATAACTCTTTGCAATTTCCAAACGGGCATTGTACTCTTCTTTTAAGTCAGTACGTTCAGCAGGACAAGTATCTACTTGCTCCTGTAAAGTTTTTACTTCCTTTAGAATGGTTTGATTTACTAATTCTTCAGGAATATTTTCTCTGTCGCCATTATCAATTCCGGCTTTCTTTACTGCAGAAATTAAAGAAGAGATAGTTTCTTTTTTTAGTTTTTCTTTTGCTTTCATAGCAGCAATCATATCTTTTTGCAACGTTTCTAAATTCATAGTGATACCTCCTGTATAGTTAATAAAGAAAGAGGGTAACAGTTCAGACAGGGGCTGAACTGTTACAAAAGAGGTGCTAAAAAGGAACACCTCTTTCAAATGTCGGGGTGACAGGATTTGAACCTGCGACCTCTTAGTCCCGAACCAAGCGCTCTACCAAGCTGAGCCACACCCCGTAAATATTTTACATAGTATATTATAATTCATTTTGGACATTTGTCAATGATACCACTAGTAGAAAGTAAATGANAAAACATAGGCTGTATTCTGGTTGCTATTAACATTCTAAACAGCCACCCGTTGCAGTTCACACTGAGTTAACTGAAATTCTGATAGAAAGTGTTGTGATGTGAATGTAACAACACCTGTTCAGTCAAAAACGATTCCAGTGGCAACTGCTAAAGAGTAGTGCTAAAGCCGATAGTATTTTGAATACTACAAAGTTTCATAGTGATTTATTAAATTCTGATACTTTTTGAATTCACCTGCGTAAATATGTTCTAATAATTGGTTACAAAGCCGTAATGCCTTACATGCTTTTTCTTGGGTTATAAGACGGGATTCTAATGCGTCACCAATTTCATCTAAATCTAAAACACGTAATGAATTATCAGGATAAACAACCACATCTGCCAATAAATCAGTAAAAATATAAATCTGTTCTGACTCTTTATATTCGTATTCTATGATGTCACAATACCAATATACCAGTTTTTGATGTTTGTCAAAAATTTTGCTGACTTTAAATCCTTCTTCCAGAAAATACGCAGAAATACCATTAGAAAAATCTTTCCTTGGTTTTAGAGAATCCCATTTAGTAATAATAATATTTGCATCAATATGCAAAATAATATCGTCTTTTAAATGGATGATTTCTTCTGGTATCATTCTTTTTCGATATAGTTTTACTTTCGTGCCTGTCATATAAACTCCTCCCACAGTAAACTGTTTGTTTATGATTATAGCATAGGAATGAAAAGGAAAAAAGAAAAAAATGATTGCTTTATGGACTTTTTTTCAAAAATGAGTATAATGGTATTATGCTGAGAATATTAGTGTTTAATATGTCAATACATGGAGATTGCAGACAGAAGGCATAGTAACAAGTTCTTATGGGGCATGATTCATTAAGTTTATGTGTTAATTTAAGCTGGAGGTGCTATTGTAGTGAAAGAAAATAAAGGAATAATAAAAGCACTGGTTATGGTAACCCAGGTCGCATGTACCATGTTGGCACCACTGTTGGTTTGTGGTTGGGTTGGGCTTTGGCTTAATGAAAAGTTCCATACAGATATTGCTTTTGTGATTATGATGTTTTTAGGGATAATTACAGGATTCCGGAATTTCTTTTACCTGATGCGGCAATTCTATGAGAAAGACTTAAAACAGGAAAATAAGGAATTAGAGTATTTTGAAAGCATGAAAAAACAAAGAGAACAGAATCAGAAAAATAAGGATAAATCTTAGACACAAACACTTGAAAAGACTTGAAGGATTTGGTAAAGTTATGAGTAAAGAAAAGAAAACATTAGCATGGTTATTGGTTGGAATTGCAGTTTATATAGTAGTAATTACTATAGTTGGTGTGATTCTGATGGATAATAAATGGCAGTTTGTTCTTGGAACCCTTTGGAGTGGACTTGGAGCAACTGTGGTAACGATTCATTTGTATTTTAGCCTGCAAAAGAGTCTGGATTTAGATGAAGACTCCGCAGTAAAGAGAGAACGCGTGCAGGCAATGATTCGTATGGTAATTATGGTAGTGGTGATTGGAAGCGGATTATTTTTTTCTCAAGTATTTCATCCATTGGGTGTAGTATTAGGAGCATTTGCATTAAAAGTGTCTGCGTACATGCAGCCGCTATTTCATAACTATTTTTCTTCAGGGACTGAGTAATATCAGCCCATTATGGAGAGGCTACATTAAAGAAAAAGGAAGGTGAGAGTTTGAGTAGTGGAATGGCTTTAATATCCAGAGGTTTGCCTGCTATGAATTTTATACGGGCAGACAGTAATGTGGAACTTGGTGCAAGCGGTTATTACAAATACCAGATGTTTGGACAGGATTTGTACCTGACTACCACACATGTATCTATGTTGATTGTGTGTGTGACACTGATAATTTTTGCAATTATTGCAAACCGTGTAATCAAGAAAGCAGATCCCTACAAGGCACCAGGGGTGTTCTTGAACATTTTGGAATTATTAGTGCAGTCTTTGGACAATCTGGTAGTTTCCAATATGGGGAAGAAGCATGGACCAAAGTTTGCTAACTATATTGGTACTTTGGCAATATTTATTTTGTTATCCAATTTATCTGGATTGTTTGGGCTTAGAGCACCGACTGCGGATTATGGGGTAACCTTACCATTAGCACTTATTACATTTGTAATGATTCAGTACAATGGTTTTAAACACCAGAAAATGGGGAAAATCAAGGGTTTATTCGAACCAATTTTCTTGTTCTTCCCAATAAACCTCATTGGAGAATTGGCAACACCAATTTCCATGTCGTTACGTTTGTTTGGTAATATTTTGTCTGGTTCTGTTATGTTAGGACTGGTATATGGATTGTTACCAAAACTNGCTACATTAGTCTGGCCGGCAGCCTTACATGCATATTTAGATATGTTCTCAGGTGCAATCCAGACATTTGTATTCTGTATGCTTACCATGGTATTTGTTGCAGATGCCATTGGAGAAGAAGAATAGTTGGAATTTAAAAGATTTAAGAGAGATTAGGAGGAAATTATTATGGGTATTACAAACGAAGGTTTAATATTAGCTTGTTCAGCAATTGGTGCAGGTTTAGCGATGATCGCCGGTGTAGGTCCTGGTATTGGACAGGGTATTGCNGCTGGACATGGTGCAGCAGCAGTAGGACGTAATCCTGGAGCAAGAGGTACGGTTATGTCTACCATGCTTTTAGGACAGGCGGTTGCTGAGACAACAGGTCTTTACGGTTTGGTAATCGCTTTGATTCTGTTATTTGCAAATCCACTTCTTGGAAAACTTTAATATGTGCAGCAACACCAATCATATCTTAAGAATATGGGAAAGGAGGCCGTACATTGAGTGGAATGAATTTGATATCAACTGCATTTTTAGCTGCGGATGGAGAAGCTTATAGCCGTTTGTTTGGTTTAGATATGCAATTGTTGGTAGATGCCATAATTCCGGCAATTTCAATATTTGTATTATTTGTTTTCTTGTCTAAGCTGCTATTTAATCCGGTCAGAGAACTGCTTGAAAAACGTCAGGCAAAGATTACTGAGGATTTGGATGCGGCCGAGAAGGCAAAAGAGGATACTATTCACATAAAAGAGGAATACGAAGGTAAATTAAGGAATGTGCAGAAGGAAGCAGAAGGAATTCTTAGTGAATCCCGCAAGAAAGCTTTGGCACAAGAGAAAGAAATTGTGGACGAAGCAAAAGCTGAAGCACACCGTATTCGTGTGAGAGCAGATAAAGATATAGAATTAGAAAAGAATAAAGTCAAGGACGAAGTGAAGCAGGAGATGATTTCGATTGCATCTGCTATGGCTGGTAAGATTATTGAAACATCCATTAGCAAAGAGCAGCAGTCAGACCTGATTGAAGAAACTTTGAAAGAAATGGGTGATAGCACATGGCAAAGTTAGTTTCAAAAACGTATGGAGAAGCGTTATTTGATCTGGCTGTGGAAGAGCACGCATTAGATGCCTTGGCAGAAGAAGCAAAAGTAGTTCTGGAAGCTTTTCGTGAGAATCCGGAATTATCAAAGCTTTTGAATCATCCTAAGATTGTGAAAGAAGAGAAGATAAGCGTTGTAGAGAATATTTTCAAAGGGCGTGCATCGGATCACATGGTAGGGTTCTTAACTCTGATTGTGGAAAAAGACAGACACAATGAATTAGAGACAATTATCCAGTATTTTCTGGATAAGGTGCGGGAGGAGAAGAATATAGGTGTAGCTTATGTTACTTCTGCAGTTCCTCTTGAGGAGGCACAAAAAGAACAGATTCGCCAGAAGCTTTTGCATACAACAAAGTATACAGAGTTTGAAATGATATATAATGAGGATAAGAGCCTGATTGGAGGGCTTATAATCCGTGTGGGTGACAGGGTTGTGGATAGCAGCATCCGCTCACGTATCAATCATTTATCTAAGGAACTGTATAATATTTCCTTGGGTAATGCATAAGCTTAAATGCTTTTGCAGTTGACAATAGTAGAGAAAGAAGGTGCACACGTATCATGAATTTAAGACCAGAGGAAATCAGTTCTGTAATCAAAGAGCAAATTAAGAATTACAGTACGAAGTTGGAAGTCTCTGATGTTGGAACAGTTATTCAGGTTGCTGATGGTATCGCACGTATTCATGGCTTGGAAAATGCGATGTCTGGTGAACTTTTGGAGTTTCCAAATGAAATTTTTGGTATGGTTCTGAACTTAGAGGAAGACAATGTTGGTGCCGTTTTACTTGGTGACGCTAAGAATATTAATGAAGGTGACACAGTAAAGACAACAGGCAGGGTGGTAGAAGTGCCTGTTGGTGATGTGATGCTTGGACGTGTTGTAAATGCACTTGGACAGGCAATTGACGGAAAAGGACCAATTGAAAGTAATAAATACCGCCAGATTGAAAGAGTAGCATCTGGTGTTATCTCAAGAAAATCCGTAGATACTCCTCTACAGACAGGTATTAAAGCGATTGACTCCATGGTGCCAATTGGTAGAGGACAGCGTGAGCTGATTATCGGAGACAGACAGACCGGTAAGACAGCCATTGCGATTGATACAATTATTAACCAAAAGGGACAGAATGTAAAATGTATTTATGTGGCAATCGGNCAGAAAGCATCTACCGTTGCTACTATCGTAAANACATTGGAAGAGTATGGTGCNATGGATTATACNACTGTNGTAGCAGCTACNGCAAGTGAGCTTGCTCCNTTNCAGTATATTGCNCCATATTCCGGATGTGCNATNGGTGAAGAATGGATGGAAAACGGAGAAGACGTATTAGTTATTTATGATGATTTAAGTAAACATGCGACTGCATACCGTACACTTTCCTTNTTATTAAAACGTCCACCTGGACGTGAGGCATATCCTGGTGATGTNTTCTANTTACATTCCAGATTGCTNGANCGTGCAGCNCGTTTNTCTGATGAACTTGGTGGAGGTTCTNTGACNGCACTTCCAATTATTGANACACAGGCTGGAGACGTNTCTGCNTANATTCCTACCAATGTAATNTCTATTACAGATGGTCAGATTTANNTNGANACAGAAATGTTTAATGCNGGTTTCCGTCCAGCGGTTAANGCNGGTTTGTCNGTNTCACGAGTAGGTGGTGCTGCACAGATTAANGCGATGAANAAAATTGCAGGACCAATCCGTATTGAGCTTGCNCANTATCGTGAACTTGCNTCTTTTGCACAGTTTGGTTCNGACTTGGATGCAGATACNAANGAGAAGNTNGAGCANGGTGANCGTATTAAGGAAATNTTAAAACAGCCNCANTATAATCCNATGCCAGTAGAATATCAGGTTATNATTATTTATGCTGCTACCCAGAAATANTTACTNGATATNGCAGTAGAAGATATTCTGGCATTNGAGAAAGGTTTGTTTGAGTATATTGATACAAAATATCCTGAACTTCCAAAGAGCATTAAAGAAGAACGGATAATCAGTGACGAAGCCGAAGAGTTGCTGAAGAAAGCCATNGAAGAATATAANCAAAGATTCGCAAATGAATAAGGAGGTGTGAGAATATGGCCTCCATGAGAGAGATTAAAAGACGTAAGGCGACCATTGAAAGTACNGGTCAGATTACGCAGGCGATGAAATTGGTTTCTACAGCGAAATTGCAGAGAGCAAAAGGCAAGGTAGAATCCTCAAAGCCGTATTTTAGTCACATGTATGATGCAGTNAATTCGATATTGGCAAAGTCTGGCAATATCTCACATCCTTATTTGCAGGCTGCCGAAGGAGGNAAAAAGGCATTTATTGTTGTAACCTCTAACCGTGGTCTTGCAGGTGGATATAACAATAANGTNGTNAANCTGCTTACNAANGGNAATATTCCNAANGAAGANATTTTGGTATATGCAGTGGGCAGAAAGGGTAGAGATACNNTGAAACGNTATGGCTATGAGATAAAAGAGGATTATTCTGATGTAATGAATGGACCNATGTTTAGTGATGCNGCNCAGATTGGACGTGCTGTTCTGGAGGCATNTGCTAATCAGGAGGTAAGTGAAATTTATATTGCTTATACAGTATTTAAAAATACGATTACACAGATTCCTACTTTAATGAGATTATTGCCTGTGGAGATAAAAGAAGAAGAGACTAAGAATTCTAATGCAGATTTGGCGATTATGAATTATGAGCCGGAAGCAGAAGANGCTTTGGATATGATTATTCCNAAGTATGTNAACAGTCTTATCTATGGAGCATTGACTGAAGCGGTTGCAAGTGAAAANGGTGCCAGAATGCAGGCTATGGATTCTGCATCAAACAATGCAGAGGAAATGATTGCAGACCTTGCCTTGAAGTACAACCGTGCAAGACAGGCAAGCATTACACAGGAGCTTACCGAGATTGTTGCAGGTGCATCTGCAATTGAGTAAGCCAGGATTAGGAGAGTGAGGAATAAAAATGGCAGAAATGAATGTTGGAAAAATCACTCAGATTATCGGTGCGGTATTGGATATTAAATTTGTGGAAGGAAAGCTTCCTGAAATATATGAAGCAATTAATATCAAGACAAACGAAGGAAATAACCTAGTGGTAGAAGTAGCCCAGCATCTTGGAGATGATACAGTAAGATGTATCGCCATGGGACCAACAGACGGTTTGGTTCGTGGAATGGATGCAGAGGCTACCGGAGCACCGATTTCTGTACCAGTTGGTGAAAAAACCTTAGGACGTATGTTTAACGTATTAGGTGAGCCAATTGANAATAAGCCTTCACCAGAAGGTGTAAAGAAGAACCCTATTCACAGAAAAGCTCCGGCTTTTGAAGAACAATCCACTTCTACAGAGATTTTAGAGACTGGTATCAAAGTCGTAGATTTGCTTTGCCCTTACCAAAAGGGTGGAAAGATTGGTTTGTTCGGTGGTGCGGGTGTAGGTAAGACCGTATTAATTCAGGAATTGATTACAAACATTGCTACAGAGCATGGTGGATACTCTGTATTTACTGGTGTTGGTGAGAGAACCCGTGAAGGAAATGACCTTTATTATGAAATGATTGAGTCTGGAGTTATTGATAAAACAACCATGGTATTTGGTCAGATGAATGAGCCACCTGGAGCCCGTATGCGTGTAGGTTTAACAGGACTTACTATGGCAGAGAATTTCCGTGATGAAGGTGGAAAGGACGTATTATTGTTTATTGATAATATTTTCCGTTTTACCCAGGCAGGTTCCGAGGTTTCTGCGTTGCTTGGACGTATGCCTTCTGCAGTAGGTTATCAGCCAACCTTGCAGACAGAGATGGGTGCCTTACAAGAAAGAATCACATCTACAAAGAATGGTTCTATCACATCTGTTCAGGCGGTATATGTGCCAGCGGACGATTTAACTGACCCTGCTCCAGCTACCACATTTGCCCATTTGGATGCAACAACAGTATTATCCCGTTCCATTGTAGAACTTGGTATTTATCCGGCTGTTGACCCATTGGAGTCTACTTCACGTATTTTGGATCCAAGAGTAGTTGGTGAAGAACACTATCAGGTAGCCCGTGGCGTGCAGGAGATTTTGCAGCGTTACAAAGAGTTGCAGGATATTATTGCCATGCTTGGTATGGATGAATTATCAGAAGATGATAAGGTATTGGTTAACAGAGCAAGAAAGATTCAGAAGTTCTTGTCCCAGCCATTCTTCGTAGCAGAACAGTTTACTGGTCTTGCAGGAAAATATGTTCCAGTATCTGAGACAATCCGAAGCTTTAAGGAAATCTTAGAAGGAAAACATGATGATGTTCCAGAAAGTTATTTCTTAAATGCAGGTAGTATTGAGGATGTACTCGAAAGAGTGAAATAGTTAATGGTCACAGGTAGTACTTTGCACTTGCTGCAAAGTACGTAAGAATAAGTAGTGGTAGAAAAGAATCCAGCCTTTCGCCAAAGGCGAATTTTAAATAGGCTGGATTCCGTTATTGTTTATACCATAGGTGTAAACAATAACGTGAAATAGGAGGTAGCTTATGGCTGATAATAATTTATTTCATGTTCAAGTGGTATCACCTGATAGAATCTTTTTTGAAGAGGATATTGAGATGCTGGAAATAAAGACTACAGAAGGTGAGATTGGTGTGTTGGCAGGTCATATTCCACTAACCTCCATTATTGCACCAGGTGTAGTCCGGTTTATTGTAAATGGAGAATCGAAAGAAGCCGCTTTACATGATGGCTTTTTAGAAATTCTTCCAGACCGTGTCATGATACTTGCAGAATCTTGTGAATGGCCGGATGAAATTGATATGAACCGTGCCAAAGAGGCGAAAAACCGTGCAGAACGAAGATTGAAAGGATCGGAAGGCGAGATAAATGAAGCCCGTGCGGAGATGGCACTTCGTAAAGCATTGTTGCGTTTGGAATTAGGCGAGAAATATCATACTTAGGATAAAAAAGAGATTGCAGTTTTCTGTGGTCTCTTTCTTTCATTGAAAATACATGCAAAGTTGTTATGCTTAAGACTATTATGAACCATAGTTAAAATCTAAAAGAGTATAATAGCGTTATTAAATATAAAAAAATAATAAATTTATTAATATATGTGTAAAATTGGTATATATAAGAAAATATACGTATAAAGCACCTACAAAAAACCACAAAAACCCACAAAAAATATACACCATGTACCAATATAAATTTCTTTTTGAGTGATATATAATATATACATTTTATTAGGATATACAGATTCAAAAGAGAAAAGAGGATAAGAGATGTATCATATTATAATATGTCATAAGGATTTATCTTTTAAAAAAGAGTTAAGTGGTTTGCTTCAACAGATGACACAGCATCTATTTATGGATTGTTGCATAACACAATGTGAAGAGACAGAACAGGTAAAGGAAATATTTACCAAGAAGGAATCGGTGGATTTACTTTTTTTGGGGTTAGAGTTAGAGGATAGCTTGGGATTTGAATTGGGGAAATATATACGTGAGAAGCTATATGACTTTGATACACCTATTGTTTATATCTCAGAGAAGCCAGAGTATGCAATAGAGCTAATTGATACCATGCCGTTTAGTTTTTTGTCAAAACCAGTTTCGATGGAAAAACTGAAAAGTATAATGGAACGCTTTTTGAAAATGCAAAAGAAAACAAAAGAGTTTTTTCGATTCAAAAAAGGAAAAACAATCAAAGTGATTTCTTATGATAAAATTATGTATTTTCAAAGTGTATCACCTAGGCTTCTGGTATATACAATAAATGGAACAACAGAGTTTTATGGAAAGCTAGATGATATAGAAGAGCAACTGTCAGAACATTTTATACGCATTCATAAATCCTACATAGTGAATACTCAATTTGTCATCGGGACTTGTTATAATAGTGTAACACTGTTGGATAAGCAAAAGCTGCCGATTAGTCGCTCCTGTAAAATGCACATTCAAGATTATCTTACGAAATATTTAAAGGAAAGGTAAATATAAAAAATTACTTACATAATAAAAGTTTAATATTTGTTTTGTTTTTTTAACGAATGTGGAATTGAAGTTGTGCAACTATAAAGAATGGTTATTTTCAATGAGAAGACGGTTAATTTCGCAAAATGGGTTGTAAATGGAATAGGGGTGTGTTAGAATTCAATTCGTTCAGGGCAAAAAAGATTGTAAATTTTTGGAGTATTGTCTCTGTACAAATAATGCAAAGTAAAAGGAGATTTTCAATGAAAAAACAAATTTTATCGCTATTAATAATAGCAAGTTTACTAGTTCATCCGATAGCAAGTCAATCTATTACAGGATACGCAAAAGAAAATGTTAATCAAAGTGTTGATTTTAAAGAAACATTAGAACTTCTGGAAGAAGAGTGTGGTGATGAAATCAATATTATGGAACACGCATCAGAAACGATTAGTGAAGCGGAAGCTATTGAAGAGATTGACGTAAATCAGGAAAGTGAAGATGTTGAGACAATAGTTGAAAATGGGGAAAAATATTTTGTTGAAACATATTGTGAAAATGGTGTAGAATATGTAAAAGCATATTCTGAAGATATGAAAAATGTAAGTGTTATTGCTATTGATGGTGATATGATTAATGCTGAATTATATTCTAAGGAAAACTCTAAAGTTTATGAAAAAAATACAGTTGAAATTATGGTTGATGAAGAAATTGCTGATAACAAAAATACTGTACAGGCACAGTCAATATCATATAGTCAAGCTGTAAAAATACAAATTAGAGGAAAGTATTACTACCAATCAGGAATAGAAAAAACAGGCAAAAAAACAAAGACTTATTTGAAAATTGGATGTAATTATAATTATAGGATAAGAACAGACAATTTATCTGATGCAAAAGATAAGAAAGTTGAGGCATATAAAACGAGTATAAAAAAATCAAATTCATATAATACAAAAGGATATGGGTATCTTGTGGGAACAGGGATATCAGCTACAGTGATACTTGCGTTAATTATAGCTAATGCTACGTTTCCGCCTTCAGTAATTATTTCGATCGTTGTTGCAGCAGTAGGTGGTGGTGCGACAGTATACAAAGCAATTGAGTGTTATGTGGATTCTTACGAATATTATCTTGATGCAAAGGATTACTATGACACAATTAAAGCATATGGCACTAGGATATAAATATACTTATTTATAGTACCTGATATTTAATTAATAGGGGCTATTTTAGCCCCTATAGACCAGTGAGGTGTAAAATGAGAAAATTGGCGATATGTATCGTTATGATAAATATTATTTCAATGATATTTCTATTATGTGGACTATTTGTAAATCATGGGATATTTACGAGTATTATTTGGAAATTTATAATTGTATCAATTTATCTTGTTTCGTTAGGATTTGTGATATATATTTTATGTCGAAACAAATGAATAGCGATAATGAGTATGCTGGTTGAAGTTGTTTTGTTTACATTTATTTCTGTTTGTGTTTTGGAAAAGAATCAAGAAGCAATAGAACAACAAGCAATAAATCAAGAACTAGAGATGGTTGATTATTGCAATATAAATAGTGACAAAATGTACAAACCAGTTGTAGCTGTAATTGATACCAGTTATAATGTAGAAGAAGTACAAAAAGGGGAAATATGGAAAAACGATAGGGAATTAAATAATGATTTTGATGATGATGAAAATGGATTTGTTGATGATATGAATGGATGGAATTTCAATAACAATACAAATCGCATTGAAACAACTCAAATATGTAGTCATGGAACGGTTATGTTAAATTTTATTGACGATTACAATTTGAAGATTATGTTAATTACGGTGTTGGATGATGAAGGAAGTGGAGAAACAAGTGCAATAATAGATGCAATAAAGTATGCAGAAAATAATGGGGCTGATATATGCAACTTAAGTTTTACAACGTATGAAGATAATAAAGAATTACAAGATATAATACATCAGTCAAAGATGTTATTTATTATAGCAGCAGGAAATGCAGGAGAAGAATTAAAACATGAAAATGTATGTTATCCTGCATGTTACAAAGAAAATAATATAATAACGGTTGCAGCTTGTGATGAAGACTATAACATTATAGAAGATTCTAATTATGGTGAGGAGTATGTTGATATTGTCGCACCAGGACAAAATATTACTATACAGTTAGCTAATGGATATACAACTCAAGTTTCAGGAACTTCAGTTGCAACTGCTTTAGTCACAAGAGTTGTTGCATTAGTATACAGTCAAATAGAATATAACTTTAATCCCAAAGAAATAAAACAACTAATATTGGAGACAGCTACAAAAAAAGATAATTTAAATGGAAGGGTAGCTTCATCTGGTATAATAAGTATGAGAGGTGCATTAAAATATTTGAATTAAGTTCAATGGCAAAGGAAAAAGGAACTCTTTTCTGAAATCAATTTTATCAGTATAAAATTGAAACAATCAAAAATATTCAGATTAAACAAAACTTAATAATAGGAAATAAGTTAGTAAAATTAAGTGTTTATGATTTTTATAAAACAAAGATGGGAAGAAAAAATATATTAAGGGCTAAAGAAAAGTATATTTTCTTTAGCTCTTATCATGATTTTGAGTTATAAAAATACTTATTATGGCGATTTAATATTTTTAATTTTATAGAAAAGTTATACCGAAAAAATATAGAGGATATACAATATATTGTTGCTGAAAAAAATTTTATGACATGGAAAAATGAAGATGTTTTCGAGGGGATTGAAAAAATTCCATAAGTGTGTATGGAGTAGTTACGTGTAAGAAAACTAAAGGAGAAATATTAAAAAGATGAAATTAGAAGTCAGAAATGTTACAAAGACTATTAAACATGAGAATACATACATGGAAATTTTAAAGGGAGTCAACATGGAATGTCAGTCGGGAGAAATTGTTGCAATAGTTGGGAATTCAGGAAGTGGCAAAAGTACATTTCTTAATATATTGGCAATGATAGATACCTGTTCCTCAGGAGAATATTATATAGAAGGAATGGATGTGTTTCGATTAAGTGACAACGACAGAGTTGATTTTAGGGCAAAAAATATAGGGATTGTTTTTCAGCAATATAATTTAATCAATAATCTTAGTTGTTATGACAATGTAAAAATACCATTATATGTAAACCATACTGTGTCAAAAAAAGATAGAGATAAATGGATAAGGGAAAAACTAGAAATGGTTGGAATGACCCATAGAATGTCACATTTTCCAAAGACATTATCAGGAGGAGAACAACAAAGGGTTGCAATAGCCAGAGCAATTATCAATGAGCCAAAGATTATTCTTGCTGATGAGCCTACAGGAAATGTGGATTTGGAAAATGAACAACAAATATTAAAGTTATTTAGAAGCATTGCAAAAAAGGGAAAATTGGTAATTATCGTAACCCATAGCCAGAATGTTATGGCATTTGCAGATACAGTATATAAAATAAATGAAGGATATTTGGAGAAAACAAAATGAAAAATGGAGATGTACTAGAACTGTCAATTATTAACTTTAAACAGCATTTACGAAAGAATTCTGGCATTATTATTATATTAACCATGATAATTATTGTATTTAATTTAACATATAGCTTAGTATCTATCTTAAAGGGAAACAGTGCAGAAAATATTACAGAGAACAGTAACCTAAAAATTATTGAAGCATCAAGTGTTGAAGAAGAGATTTCAGAGGAAGACTTTAACTCAATTGAAACACTTAACAATGTTGTAAATATGTTTTATAACTTTTCAGCAGGTTGTAGCATTGAATCTGAAGATATCACAGAAGAGATCAGTGTGATTGGTTTAAATGCAGAAAAATGCAGAAAGTTTGTGGGAAGCAAAGTGGATTTAAAAGATTATCAAATAATTTTAAATGATACATATAAGGATATCTATAAAACTGGGCAGAAAATAGAAATATCCTATAATTGCCGGGTTACAGAATCGAAAGGGAAGAGAGTAAATAAAGAATATGAGATAGTTGGTTTTTATAAACAGCCAGTAATAAATTCATGGTATGATAGTGTAGGTATTGTGTCAGAAAATTGTGTTTTCGAGATTTATGGTAGCAATTATGGATTAAATAAAGAGGATATACAAGATAGCAATGTATATAAACAATCAGTATTAGTTTTTGTTGATGAAGTAGATAATGTAAAATCGGTTGCTAATTATATAGACAGCAAAGGTCTTATGGTTTCTTATGCACTTATGTCAAGTGAACAATTACCTTTATTTGCAAAGATTGTGATAGCCATTGGGACTATTTTAATTGGTATATTGGTGTTTATGGGTGTGATTGTTATCAATACAACCATAAACAACACCATACAAGGACGCTATAAGGAAATTGGTATCATGAAATCAGTGGGAATCAAGTCGCAAGATATTAGTAAAGTATTATATGGAGAACTGATTGTATTGTGGTGGATAATTTCTGTAGTGTCCATTATTATATCTGTTATTTGTGTCAAATTTTTAAATACATGTATAAGTATGGAAAATATCAGCATTAATATGATGCAAATATTGATTAGTATAGTAGGTACTTTGATGATTATATTGAGTACTACAATGGCTACTGTTAGAAAAGCTGCAAAATTAGAAGTGGTAGAGGTGTTACGTTGTGAATAAAAGTAAGAAAAGATTAAAGTTTCTATTATGTCTGTCTGCAATATGTATGTTAGGTAGCTGTAAAAGCAATCGTTACTCAGGTCAGGGAATTTCATTTTTATCTGCCAATAAAAATGATTGCATATTAAATGTTTATGATTATAAGCAGGAAAATATATACCAAAAAAAGTTAGGAGACATATCAGAGGTCTTTTGGCTTACATCAACTATATATCCTGATGAAACAATTGCAGTAGATAATAATAATGTCATATATGTTTTTAAAGAAGATGGAATGAATACATTTGAAGGAATTGTGGAAAATATTATCGAAATTTACAAATGGAAGTCTCAATACATAGTAGTACATGCAGATGAAAACTCTAGTTATATTGATTTGTGGAAGGAAGATTTTAGTGAAAGATTAAATAGTATTCATGTGGAGGGAACATACGACTGTTCCTATATGAATAATTCAAGTCTGTATTTTTCTGTTTATGATGATAAGGAGTATAGCTACTCTAAGATATATAGCTATTCCACTGATTCCGCAGAGCTAAAGGTGTTATATGAAACGGATTTGGCAATTAGTATATATCCATTTTGGGATAATAATCAGCTGTACGCTTTTTTTAATAAGAAAATAACAGATATTACGAATGTAGATATTTATAGGGTTTATAAAATTACGGAAGGTAAGCAAGAAGAAATTATGAGGTTAGAGGATTCCGTAAAAAAAGTAATCAATTATAATGGTGAGAATTATGTTCTTATTGGTGAGCATAGTACTTATGTAAATAAAATAGACTTAATAAATGGTGCAGATGAAAAAATGTATGATATAAATGCAGAAACTCCCAAAAGTATATTTTCAGATGGAGACAATTTGTATGTTATAACAGATAATACAATTTATTATTGTGACAATAGTACATTAGAAGCAAAAGCTTATGTGGATGGCTTGCTTGTTAATGAATTTAGATAGTAGCATAATATTTCTAATATTTTTGAAGAGATGAAGAAAATAAAATATTACAATTATAAAAAATTTTATTTTCTTGTAGCTTTTTAGTTCTTCTTTCTGTATTACTAATGAATGGCAAAAAAGCCAAAAGAAAGGAGACAAGAATAATGAAAAAAATATGGAGAAAATGGGGAATTTTGTGTTTATCTGTTCTATCTCTTTGTATGTGTTTAGGGATTGTTCAGGGAAAACAGACAAGAGCAGCAAGTGATTTTGTAATTAGTAATGGAACTTTAGTAGAGTATACTGGTAATTCCTCCAGTGTAACTGTACCAAGCAGTGTGAAAAAGATTGGTGCCAGTGCATTTGAAGGAAATACAACAATTACTTATGTGAAGTTACCAGATAATTTGACAGAGATTGGAGCACAGGCATTTAAAGATTGTACGAAACTCCGCACAGTATCTTGTAAGGATAAGATAAAAACCATTGAAGTAAAAGCCTTTTCTGGTTGTACAGCATTAACTTCCATACATTTTTCATCGATATTGGAAAAGATTGGAAATAGAGCATTTTATGATTGTCGTACTCTTGGTTATGCAAGTTTGCCAAAAAGTTTACGTTATTTAGGAGTAGGAGCATTTCAATCTTGTCATAGCTTATATTCTGTTAATTTTAATGGAAACAATAAACTTCCATTCATTCGGACCAGTGTTTTTGAAAACTGTAAGTCATTAAGAAGTATAAAAATTCCAGCTAAAGTATCGCAGATAAACGAAAAGGCATTTCAGGGATGTACGAAGTTATATTCCGTAGAAATGGGAAAGAATGTTACAACAATAAAAGAACGGGCCTTTGCAAATTGTGAGGGTTTAAGAAAGGTAAGTTTTTCAAAAAGCCTGGATTCCATAGAAAAAAATGTTTTTGAAAATTCAGGATTGACCAGTATTATACTACCAAACGGCATTACAGAAATTGAATCTGGAACTTTTTATAATTGCAAGAATTTGAGTTCTGTATTTATGAAAAATAAGGTAAAAAAAATTGGTTATGGTGCATTTGAGGGGTGTGAAAATTTATCAAAGGTAACTTTGTCAAAGAAGCTAAAAGTAATCGAAAATAGAGCATTTAGAAATTGTAAAAAATTAGAAAATATTAAATTACCAAATAAAATAAGAGAAATACAATATAGTGCATTTTATCATAGTGGATTAAAAAGCATAACATTACCAAAATCTTTAGATATTTTAAATGGAAACTCCTTTGCGAAGTGTGAGAATTTAACTTATGTAACTATACAAGGTGACATGGAGTTTGGATATCATATTTTTGGGAACTGTACAAAATTACAAAAAGTAACTTTATCAAAAAATGTAACAACAATTGGAGATGGAATGTTTAGAGGCTGTAAGAATTTAAAGTCTATTTCTTCTTTAAAAAATATTGAATATATTGGAACTTATGCTTTTGCAGAAACTGGTATTAGAACAATTACATTACCTTCTAAAGTAGAGGAAATTACAAGAGGAACTTTCTATAAATGTAAAAATTTATCTAGTGTAAAAGGTGGAAAGAATCTGGTTGCCATAGGAAGTAGTGCATTTGAAGAGTGTATACACTTAAAGAAATTTAAGTTTGGTAATAAAGTTAAGCAGATAGATTATAAAGCATTTAGAGGATGTTCCAGTCTTACAGAAGCAGTTATGCCAAAGAACATAGAAGATATTGGGGAAAGTGCCTTTGAGAGATGCTATAGTTTAAAGAAATTAAGCCTATCAAAAGGATTAGACACGATACCATATCAGTGTTTTGCGAATTGTGTTAGCTTAAAGAGGGTTACAATACCAAAGAGTGTAAAGAAGATTGATAAAAAGGCTTTTTTCATGTGTTCAAAATTGGAAAAGATACATATTCCGGCATCCCTGAATATAAAGTTTAATAGTTTTGGTAAAACAAAATGGTTAGAGAATGCTACAGAATCAAAGTTTGCCGTTACAGAGAATGGAATGTTATTGAAATACTACGGAACCAGCAAAAATGTAGTAGTGCCAAAGAAAGTAAAAATGATTGGCTGTGAAGCATTTAAAAATAATAAACAAGTGAAATCTATTACATTCCAAGGTAAAATAACTTATATAGGAAATAATGCATTTTATAATTGCTCAAATCTGAAAAAAGTTCAATTACCAAACACTATTACAGAGATAGGAAAATCTGCTTTTCAATATTGTACTTCATTAGAAAATGCTAATTTACCAAAAAATTTAAAAATAATCAATGGATATGCATTTTTTGGATGTAGGAATTTAAAAACAATAACGTTCCAAAATAAATTAGTGGAAATTGGAAACTATGCATTTTGTGATTGTAGGAAATTAAAAAGTGTTAATTTTCCAAAGTCATTAAGAACAATTGGAACAGGAGCTTTTGATAGTTGTGGAGTGTTGAAAAATATAACTTTGAATAGTGGATTGCAGAAAATTAATGGAAATGCTTTTGCAGAGACTGGAATTGAAAGTATTCAAATACCAGATAGTGTAACTACAATTGGAAAAGGTGTATTTTATTGTTGTGATTCTCTAAACAGTGTAGAATTGCCAAAGAATTCAAAAGTGAAAGTTTCAGAGAAAATGTTTTATGGATGTCGTTCTTTAGACAATGTAGTGATTCCTAATGGAATTACAAAAATTGGGAAATATGCGTTTTGTGATTGTATTAACTTAATGTCTATAGAAATACCAGAGACTGTAACTACCATAGAGGCAGGTGCTTTCGAGTCTTGTGAGTCTCTTGCTGAAATTACATTGCCACAGGCAGTTAAAAAAATATATAGTGATACTTTTTATAACTGCACTGAATTAAAGGAAATTGTAATTTCAGATAAGATTGTAAATATAGAAGCTTCTGCATTTGGAAATTGCACAAAGTTAGAAAGAATGACATTTTTAGGAAAGAAAACAAAAATGCATAAAGAAGCAATAGGAAACTATTATTATTATGTGAATGATGATAATAAATTAGTTGGTGTGGGAGATTTGGTTATCGCTTGTTATCAGGATTCTGCAATCTATGAAATCTATATGGAAAATTATGAGGAAATTGAGAATATTCATTTAGAGCTTCTAGGGGAATAAAAAACGAAAAAAAGATTGCAATTTTGCAATATCAGACTGTAGACAACTACCTTTTTTTAGATTAGTTGTCTACAGTCTGATATAAATAGTGAGTATTGCTAATAAAAAAAATAGAAAAATGGAGGAATTTGTATGAGAATAACTAAAAAACAATACAGGGGTGCAATCTTTATTATTTTAATGCTTGCATTTTGTTTGCTGGTTAATCCGATATGCATTGGGGCGGCAAAGTCTTGTGGAAATACAGAAGAAAGTTGTGAATATAAAGATGAAAAACAAGGGGTTTTATATGCACTAGAAACGAATACTACTTGTAGAGTGAGTAAGGTAAGTAATAAGAGCAAAAAAATCAATATACCAAAGGAAATAAAGGTGAGAGGGAAAAAATATAAGGTGATAGGGATTGATTACAACGCATTTGGAAAATGTAGTAAATTGGAAAGTGTGAATATATCGGAAGGAGTCAGAGAAATAGGGGAATATGCATTTTCAAAATGTACTAAACTGCGTAGTGTGAATATACCGAAGTCAATAAGAATAATAGATAAATATGCATTTAAGGACTGTAGCAGTCTGCAAGGGGAGCTTGTGATACCAAAGAATGTGGGAATATTAGGGAAACGTCCATTTTTGGGTTGTACTAAATTAAAGGGATTGTCTGTGGAAGAGAAAAACAAAAACTATTCTTCTGATGAGTACGGAAATATTTATAACAAGGAAAAAACATTATTAATATATGGAACACCGTATGCAAGAAGTGTGAATATACCAGAAGGTGTTGAAAAAATAGACAACTATGCATTCTTCAAATGTAATAATTTGAAACTTCTAACTATACCACAGACAGTAATAGAAATAGGACAGTATGCATTTTCAAGATGTAGTAGTTTGGAAGGGAAGATTGTGATACCAAAAAGTGTAAAAAAATTAGGGCAACATCTATTTTGGGGTTGTACTAATTTAAAAGGATTGTCTGTGGAAGAAGAAAACAAAAACTATTCTTCTGATGAATGTGGAAATATTTATGATAAAAGCAAAACATCTTTGATATATGGAGCACCATTTGCAAGTAATGTGAATATACCAGAAGGAGTCAAAAAAATAGGAAAGTATGCATTTTATAAATATGATAAACTGAGTAGTGTAAATATACCGGAGGGAGTCGAAGAAATAGGACCAGAAGCATTTTCTAACTGTAGTAAACTAAGTAGTGTGAATATACCAAAAGGAGTTAAAGAAATATGCACATATGCTTTTCATGACTGCAGCCAATTAAGCAGTGCAAGTATAGCGGGAGAAGTGATATGCCATGGTGCCTTTCAGGGCTGTAGCCAATTACGCAATGTGAATTTATCAGAAGGAGTCAAAGAAATATGGATATATGCATTTTCAAATTGTAGTAAACTGAAGAAAATAAATATACCAGAAGGACTCGAAGAAATAGGAGAATTTGCTTTTGAGAACTGTAGCAGTCTGAAAGGGAAGATTGTGATACCAAAGAGTGTGAAAGTATTAGATAGAGGCTTGTTCGCTGGTTGCAATAAATTGGAAGGATTGTCTGTAGCAAAAGAGAATGAAGTCTATTGTTCTGATAAATATGGAAATATTTATAATAAAAAGAAGACAAAATTGATTTATGGTTCACCTTATGCCAAAGAAGTTATAGTGTCTAAGGGTATAACAGAGTTAGGTGAGTTTGCATTTGCAGAAAACAGTAATTTGAAAAGCATAAAATTACCAAAAGGGTTGGCAAAGATAGAGTTTGGTGCCTTTCGGGGCTGCAGCAAATTAGAAAGTGTAAATATACCAGAAGGTGTGGAAAAGATAGAAGTAGAAGCATTTTCTGGATGTAGCAGCCTGAGAGGGAAGATGGTAATACCTAAAAGTGTTAAATCTATAGAGGCATATTCATTTCAAGGTTGTATCCGGCTAAAAGAGTTGTCTGTGGCAAAAGGGAACAAAACCTATTCTTCTGATAAGTATGGGAATATTTATGACAAAAAATGTATTACATTATTAGAGGGTTCGCCTTATGCCAGCAATGTGAGTATTGCAAAAAGTGTGAAAAGAATAGATAATAGTGCTTTTATCTTTCGCAGCAAATTAAAAAGTGTGAAAATACCAGAAGGAGTAAAGAAGATAGGCGGTCATGCATTTTATGGATGTAAGAAATTGAGTAGTGTATATATACCTAGCAGTATGAAAAAGATAGGTGAAGAAGCATTTATAGGTTGTAATGATAACCTTGTTCTTCATGTGAAAAAAGGTTCTTTTGGTGAGGAATATGCAAAAGGATGGTGGAAATATATATATTTTTAGATCCTTTGGTTGACAAAAACCAGATAGCGTGTTACCATGAGATTGTTAATATAATATTTTTGGTAGAGGTGCATATTTTATCAGTATTCTGTAGGATGCAGCAAGAGCAGATGAATACAGAAGAAAGGAGAATATGCCGAAGAGGAGGGCTTTCTTGCAGGGTTTTCTTCTGGGCGTATGTTTAAGAGGCATACGACTGTCATCAAAGCTTTTGATGGAGTGCTACAAGGAAAGAAGTTTTTTGAATACGATTTTTGACCAGCATACTCTGTATGCTGGTTTTTTACTATGAAAGTTCTGACAAACGGCTGCATTTCGTGCAAGCTTGCATGCAAAGAAATGTAAACATTTGGCTGGCTAAACTGTATGAGTATGTAGGGCGGTAGCCCGGAATACGAATACAGTTGGTGATTGCGGGAGTGCGTAGCACATAGCAATCAACTTTCATTCATGGTAAAGCCTCGCTTGTGAGGCATGGGTGTTTAATATTGACATGGAAGCTGGATTATTCTGTGTCATATTCCGATATTTTGGATATAATACATTATAACAATCAAAGGAGGAACAGATATGGCAATTTTTAAGGGTGCAGGTGTAGCATTAGTAACACCAATGAAGGAAGATTTATCAGTAGATTATGAGAAACTAGAGGAATTAGTGAATTTTCATGTAGAGAATGGAACGGATGCAATTATTATCTGTGGAACAACGGGAGAGGCTGCAACTTTGTCACATGAGGAGCACTTGGATGTGATTAAAGCATGTGTAGAGTATACAAAGAAAAGAATTCCGGTTGTAGCAGGAACAGGCTCTAATTGTACAGAAACAGCTATTTACTTATCACAAAAAGCAGAAGAATATGGAGCAGATGGCTTATTGGTTGTTTCTCCATATTATAATAAAGCGACACAAGATGGCTTGGTAAAACATTTTACAGCCGTAGCAAATAGTGTAAAATTACCTATCCTATTATATAATGTACCTAGCAGAACAGGATGTAATATTTTACCAGAGACCATTGTAAAATTAGTAAAAAATGTAGATAATATTGTAGGAGTGAAGGAAGCCAGTGGTAATATTTCACAAGTAGCAAAACTTATGGAACTGGCTGAAGGACAGATGGATCTATATTCCGGTAATGACGATCAGATTGTACCAGTAATGTCACTTGGTGGAATTGGTGTGATTTCTGTACTTTCCAATATCGCTCCTAAGGAGACCCATGATATTGTGGTTAAGTACTTAGAAGGTGATACAAAAGGAAGTCTAGAGTTGCAGTTGAAATATTTATCTGTGATTAATGCATTGTTCAAAGAAGTAAATCCAATTCCAGTAAAGAAGGCATTGAATCTTATGGGCAAGAAAGCGGGAAGCCTTCGTATGCCACTTACAGATATGAGTGAAGCAAATACCGCTATTTTAGAGGCAGAGATGAAAAAGGTCGGATTACTTTAATTAGTAACTCCTAGCTGTGATATAGGATGTAAATAATTGAGGATTAGATAAGATATTGAAAAAAAAGAAAAGGAGTTTGACCAATGACAAAAGTAATTATGCATGGATGTAATGGGGCAATGGGGCAGACAATTACCAAGATTGCCAATGATGATGAAGGTGTAGAAATTGTAGCCGGAATAGATATTGTAGACAACCGTGACAACGTATATCCGGTATTTACCAGTATTAAAGATTGTAATGTGGAAGCTGATGTTATCATCGACTTTTGTTCGGCAAAAGCAATGGATGCCTTGTTAGATTTCTGCGAAGAAAAGAAAATGCCTGTTGTAGTTTGTACCACAGGATTGTCTCAGGAGCAATTAGAGAGAATCAAGAAACTTAGTAAATCTGTTGCAGTATTAAAATCAGCAAATATGTCTCTTGGTATTAATACTTTATTTAAGTTATTACAGGATGCTGCCAAGGTGCTTGCAACTGCAGGATATGATGTGGAGATTGTGGAGAAGCATCACAACCAGAAGTTAGATGCACCGTCTGGAACTGCTCTTGCACTAGCAGATTCCATAAATGAAGCAATGGATAATCAGTATGAGTACATTTATGACCGTTCCCAAAAACGTGAAAAACGTGGTAAAAAAGAATTAGGTTTATCCGCAGTAAGAGGAGGAACCATAGTTGGAGAGCATGAAGTAATTTTTGCTGGAATTGACGAGGTAATAGAATTTAAACATACTGCGTATTCCAAAGCAGTGTTTGCAAAAGGTTCTGTATCTGCAGCTAAATTTCTTGCTGGAAAACCAGCAGGACTTTATGATATGCGTGATGTTATAGCAGAAGCATAAATAAGAGAAATTCTAAAATAGGTAACTGTTCAGAACCATGAACAGTTACGTTCTAAGCCCATAATAATTCGCTTTCGGCGAAGGGCTTAGAACAATCAAAATTTACTTTTTCTTACGAAACACGCAGTAAATGCGTGATTCTTACCTGAATAGTTACTAAAATAGTTACAATAAACGATCATGTCGCCCAAGGTGTCATGGTCGTTTATTACATAAGGAGGCATTAAAATGGAGCAGGCATTTCAGAGAACAGCAATGTTATTAGGCGAAGAGAGTATGAGAAAATTGGCAGATGCCAGAATTGCAGTATTTGGTATTGGCGGTGTAGGCGGATACGTAGTAGAAGGCTTGGTACGAAGTGGTGTAGGAGCAGTGGATATTGTAGATAAAGATACTGTAGACATAACTAATTTGAACCGTCAGATTATTGCCACAAGATCTTCAGTTGGCAGATATAAAGTGGATGTAATGAAAGAGCGGATTCGGGATATTAACTCAGATTGTAAAGTAAGAGGATATAAATGTTTTTATTTGCCAGAAACAAAAGGGGAATTTAATTTTTTTGAGTATGATTATGTGGTAGATGCAGTGGATACTGTAACTGCAAAGCTACAATTAGTAGAACAGGCAAATGAAGCTGGAGTGCCAATTATCTCCAGTATGGGTGCAGGAAATAAATTAGATCCTACTAAATTTGAGGTAGCAGATATTTATGAGACATCGGTTTGTCCACTAGCGAAAGTAATGCGAAGAGAGTTAAAGAAAAGAGGAATAGCAAAGCTCAAAGTGGTATATTCCAAGGAAGAGATACGAAAACCGGATTTATGTCTGTTAAAAGAAGATAGCAGAATTATAGAGAATAAAGAAGACAATGAAAGAAAAAAGGCAACACCGGGGTCCACGGCTTTCGTTCCATCAGTGGCAGGGCTTATAATAGCTTCTGAGGTTATTGCCGATTTAGTGAAGGAATAAAAATGTTACTGTTCACACTTCAATGTCATTTAGTTAACAGATATACCTTATGAATACTTCGAATGATGCACATATCTTACGAAAACACGCTTTCGCTCGGTCTCAACCGTAGCAGTACATAAGGTGCTAAAATACAGCACCTAAGTACTGACGGTCTCGAAAC